>CAYWXE010000065.1:0-8929 GCA_964462505.1 uncultured archaeon
TACTATACTTCTCCTGTATCTTATCTCTGTATATATCCGATAAGACATTAAAAGCACAGAAGGGAATTACCCTACCATCTGGAGTTCCGTAGTGTATACAGCACCTTTGAACTCTAGCTATGTCGTAGTTGTACAAGTCTTGGAAATGCATCATTCCGATGAAGAGTGTTTTTGCATGAAACTCTGCAAGCGTTGAGTAGTCGTGCTTTATAAGGATTTCAAACAGGATCTTGGCGATGTTTAATTCTTTAGGAGCTTTTTCTTTGTCTATAAACTTTCTTAAATCAAGCAAATCTTTTAGAGCTCTCAAAGATTTGATCTTACTCCTCTTTAAAACTTCAGCCTGCTCTTCGAGGAATTCGAACAAACCTTCTACATCGACAAATCTCGTAATCGGTATTAGCTTATTTCCTTCCTTGAAAACATACGTAGCCGCTCCGCATGCGAAGTGGGTTGTGAATGCGTATTGAGGTCTGTTAGTAATCGCTTCAACGAACATCGATATCGGTACAACGCTTGGAACTGGATAGAAATCCTCTCTACTGATCTCACCATTTGTCTGCTCTTCTATCAGTTTTATGCAGTCTGGAATCGTTATCCTGAACTTTTCCCTTTCCTTTCTCGACATCCTACCAATTAAGCTAACCGGTTGGAGGTTTACACCTCTCACTATATCGATGTTTTCTGCGGCAAATCTTATTATATCTCCTAATTGATGGTCGTTAACAGTTTTTATCACAGTTGGAACAAGAGTAATACCCAATCCAGCTCTTCTACAGTTTTCTAATATCTTCGGAACTTCATCTATGTTTTTGGGATTTGTCTTTCTGTCTACCCCGTCAAAAGACAAGTATACTGTGTTCACTCCTGCTTCTCTAACTTTAATAGCCAAATCCGGCTGTAAAGCCAGTCTTATTCCATTTGTATTTAGTTGAATGTGGCTTATACCTTCAGCTTTTATAGCCTTTATTATATCGATTAGATCATCTCTAAGCGTTGGCTCTCCACCCGTAAGCTGAACGGCTTTGCATCCAACTGGCTTTAGATTCTTAGCGATTCTAACCATCTGAATTATCTGCTCTAAAGTCGGCTCGTATACATAGCCAGCTCTTTTAGCGTAGAAGAAACAATACCAACAGGCTAAGTCACATCTATTGGTTAAAACTATATTTAAGAGAGCTGTATGACTTCTGTGATTATTACACAACCCACAGCTAAATGGACAGGTTTTGTATTCGGTTATCGGGTTTTGAATACCTTTACCATCGTATGCGAATCTCGAGGCCTTCTTAAACATCTCAACATCTCCCCAGTAAACGTCAACGAATTCTCCATGTTTATCGCAAACCTTCTTTATCATTACCTTGCCATTCTCTTCATAAACTTCAGCTGGAATTATCTTAAGACATTCTGGGCAAAGAGATTTAGTTTCATAAGGAAGTACTATCTCCTCCTTCACGCTTACACCTCCGAGTGACAATTTAAGATCTTTCCCAGATATATCAATATTTCGATAAAATCAGAAGGATTCTATTTCAAATCCATTCATTACATAGCTTGGATCGTAATACCTCCTAACGATTCTTTCAGCATAGTATTCGGCTTTTTTAACGTCTACACCAAAGAAAGAGAAGAACGTTTCGATTTGCTTTTTCGTCCTAATCCCATAAAAATCACTTGCACCAGAAGAAATCACGAAAGGTGTTTCAAACTTGTTTATAACTCTAATTTCATCCTTTAGCTCTTCAAAGAGTTTTACCCTTCTCAAACCCTTTGTAACCAAGAATTTTGAAAGACTTAACTCGATTGCAACGTCTTTCTCAGCTGCTAACATGATAGTCGCGTAATCGAGTTTTCTGTTTACACCATCGAGGAGTATATCGACCTTTTTCCTCATAACGGCATCCTTGCACACAGATAAATTCTCACTGTAGACTGCAACAATTTTACCCTCTGGAACTCTTCTAAGCTTTTCTCTCAGCTCCTTAACGCTGTTTGCAATTATTAAGTATCCATCATAACCTTCGTTTTTCGGATTTTCAGCAAGGACTACGTAGCCCTTAAATCCCAAATTCGGTAAATCTCTTGGATAAAACCTTATGAAGTCGAACATCGACCTATAATATCTCTAAAGAATTCTAAGACTTTTTCTCGTCTTGCAGGATACGTCACAGCTTTTACCTTGATCACTATTGCATCTCCACCTTCCACAAGTACAACATCACCCAAATACGCCTTTTGCTTATCTATCCTTATGTGTAACGTGTTTTCAGCATCAACCCTATCCTCTAAAGAGCTTAAAAGTAAATCCCTCTGATCACTTAACAAATCCATGAGATTTTTCCAGAACTGTTCGATTTCCCTTTTACTCTTCAACTCCACTTCCAAATACTCTATCGGATTTCCATAATGTCCCGTAACTTTACTAACCGCTATTTCAAATTCAAATGGAAAAACAGTTGCAATAGCCTCTCCAACTTTCTCTCTATCCTCAGTTGCGTGAACGACAGCAGAAACCCTAATCCATTCAATTTTTCCTTTAGTCTTCTTCATCTACCCTTCTGAAATTAGCTCTAACACTTGGTCTTACTTTCTCAGCACCTCTTCCCCTCCTTCTCAACCCCCTTGCTCTCCTTCCAGCAGATGTTAAACCTCTGAAGACTCTACCCCTCTTTCTGCAAATCCAGTTCAGATCTGGATCGTTCTTTATCGCCGGATGATCTCTGTCCACGAGTATGACTTCGAACCACTTATACCTCCCATCTTCTCCTACCCAATAGGAGTTTAACACCTCCATATTTGGATACTTCCTAGCCGCTCTCTCCTCAGCAATCCATTGCAGGTTTTTCTTCGGAGTTTTTCTGTTGACCATTAAGTTCTTGGTTTTCCTACCCTTATTTGGTCTCGTAGCTCTCCTCCCACCTCTCCTAACTCTAACTCTAACAACTATTATTCCCTTCTTAGCCTTATATCCTAAAGCTCTTGCTCTATCCAAACGTGTAGGTCTGTCTATTCTTACAACTGCTGGCTCTCTTCGCCACTTTTGCAATCTCTCCCACATCAGTCTACCTACAAAACCTTCCCAAGGCCTTTTCCAAGCCTCTCTGATATACGCATACATCGATGCCGCCATTGCACATCACCTCAAGCCGCGATTTTAGGCTCTTTGAGTAGCTCTATCTTTCTAATCTCTACTCTTCTCAGTGGATATATCTTTTTAGCCCTCTTGTATATTTCAGAACAAACCTTACCCAAAACGCACTCCTGCAAGAATTGAACGAAGTTCTCAGAACTGCCAGTTTTCGTTATTATCTCTCTCATAATAGCCCTTATAGCCCTCTTTTGACTGCTCTTACACCTCTTAACGGTGAAAGCTACTGGTTTAACCCTGAGAGTATAGCCGTCTGAAGTTGTAACGTCTATGACATCTTCGATCTTACTCGTTCTCCTTCTCGTTAAGCTGTTTAGGTACTCTCTCGTTAGTTCGAATCTGTGAAATTTTGTGTATGCATTATCTCCCGCGACTCTGTAAACCTTAAATATGAGCTTTTTGTAAGGACTGTTATCTGAGTAATCGCCAGTTAATTCAGATAACGTTATCTCCACAGTTCTGTTTATGACTTTATTTGGATCGTCTGCTGGAGTTTCGCCTAATTCTGTCATTCCAAAGTACTCGGGAGCTATAAGTGTATACCACTTCTTTAGAGCCCATTTGTCTTTTACCCTTGAGACCCTTCTCTTCTTTGCCATGTGCAAGGGATTTTGAGAGAACAATTAATAAACCTTTTGTTCAAGGAATTGCATGGAAGAAAAGATAGAAGAAGCCGCAAAGGTTTTGGCTAAGGCTAAGCATGCAGTGGTGTTTACTGGTGCTGGCGTATCTGCTGAGAGTGGTATACCAACTTTCAGGGGAAGAAACGGTTTGTGGACGAGATACGATCCAGAAGAAGTAGCATCTATAGATGCTTTTAGAAGGAATCCAAAGGCTTTTTGGGATTTTATGAGAGATCTAATGGCTAAGGTGTTTGCAGAGCCGAATCCAGCTCATTACGCTATTGCAGAACTTGAAGAAATGGGTATAGTTAAAGCGGTTATAACTCAGAACGTTGACATGCTTCATCAAAAAGCCGGAAGTAAAAACGTCTTGGAGTTGCATGGGAGTATGCAATACGTAGACTGCTTAGATTGCGGAGAGACGTATACGTGGGATTACGTGCTCGATTACTTGAACAGGAATGAAGTTCCAAAGTGTGAAAGATGTGGTAGTAACTACGTAAAGCCAAGAGTTGTTTTGTTCGGCGAGCCACTTCCCCAAGATGTACTGTATAGGGCTATGGAGGAGGCAAAAATTGCTGATGTCTTTATGGTCGTTGGATCGAGCTTAGTAGTCTATCCAGCAGCTCATCTTCCGTATCTTGCAAGGAGTATGGGAGCTAAGATGATTATAGTTAACACAGAACCAACGATCGCAGACAGGATTTTCGACATCGTAATTCATGGAAAAGCTGGAGAGATATTACCAAAAATTGTAGAACTCGTTAAGAAATATCGATATGAAGTCTGAAGAATATCTTGGGTTACCGCTAAATTTATATTCAATTGTCCTCTAAAACCCTTAGGGCTCGTGGTCTAGCGGTTATGACGTCGCCCTGACGAGGCGAAGGTCCCCGGTTCGAATCCGGGCGAGCCCATTTTTATAATCCCTAAAATTAGAATCATACAACGCTATCGGTTCAGATCTTAGATTCGAGAAGATCGGCTATAGATGTATTCGCTTATTTCCTTATAATCTTTTGTATAATTGCTTATCTACTCTGAGACAAAAGTTAACTCTACCCGTAAGTCGCCTACCCACGTTAATACTCATATGAGAATAAAAATTAGTATTTTCCATTCGATATCTCCTCCCTAAGCCAAAGATTTAAATTCTAACTCATTTATTAAAGTAGTATTATTAAGTTCAATTATTATTAGATAAGTATCTTTCGCATCTCCGTTACCACATCTCTTAACCCGATACTTATTGTATGGATCGACATTGAAAATCCTAAACCACTGTCATCGTATTCGCCAATCTCAACTATATAGTATAACGGAACTCCAGATAACTTAGACAACTCTTGTAGAGTTATGAACTGAAAGGCATTACTGTCTTTGACGAGCTTCGGTAAACTTGTTTTGGAGAAACTCGAAGATCTTGCCAAAAGTCATGACAGAGTCGTGAAAACTTGATACAGCTTACTTTTATTCGCTTTGTGAAAGAAATTCTCTGGTTAGATTATTAGACAATTAGATTATTATTAGATCTCTTTATGAAAACATGACTTCCAACGTAGTGTTGTGATATGTCACGACGATGAGATAACTTATTTTAGTATCGACTTCTTCATTTTGCTAAACTCTTCCCCCCATTTTTTACTTCTATAGGAAGTTTCTAAACAGATTTTGATTTATCATGATTAATTATTTCAACAAATTGATCATAATTAATTGATGTCATTATACTTTGTCAAAAATCTTTGATAATCGACTTCTTCGAGATCTACGAATTTATCCCTATCTCTCTGAAGTTTCTCCTACTTCTCGTTGATATACTCTTCAACTTCCTCGTAAGTTTCGATTAACCTCTTTAAAACATCATCTAAACTTTCGTTCTCCGTTCTAAGCTTTTCCAGCTTCTCAATTATGTCTTCGCTAACTCTAATTGTTCCCATATACAGGTTTTCGAACCTTTCACTATTTTTCTTTTTCCTATTTCACACGTGTAGAGAAAAATTCGGAAACATTTAAAGGGGAACGTGTAAGACTTTAAATACCAACTAGACCTTCTCCTATCCACTTCTTACTCTTCCAGCTGAATAAGCATCCTATGGACATAACCCATGTCAGAAACTCGTTAAGCAAAGTATTGGTCTTTCTAATTGCATTAGCGTTACCAACAACTATTAATCGACATTTTGCTCTTGTTAACGCAACGTTCAGTCTGTTTGGATGAGATGCAAAATTAATTCTGTTTTTATCTGTGCCAGTCACAGAGAATATTATTATATTCTTCTCTCTTCCCTGAAAGCTATCTACAGTGTTAATCTCGATATTGCTGTCTTTAATCACTTCACGTAATTTTTTGGCTTGAGCTACATAGGGGGTAATAATCCCGATTCTTTCACCCTCAAGACCTAAATCCTTGAGAGTATTAATGATTTCTTGAATAACTTCGATTTCTTCTTCATTATAAACAGATCCACCCTCTTCAGTTTTACATGTTCCATCAACATCTATGAAAACTACAGGATATTTGAGAAAGCTTACTGAGGACAGTAATTTCTCCAGTTTCTCACAGACCTTGCCAGAATTTCTACTAATTTCAATGTTTATACCCGCATTCTTATAAATAAACTTCCTTGAAAATTCGATTATATCTGGCAAACTTCTATAATGAACTCCTAAGTAAGCATCTTTGTCAAATTTTTCAATTAAATAGGAGAATATACTAACCTTCTTATGCAAATCGATATCATCACTCCTAATATTCTTGAAGATTGGTAATAATTGCAAATGGTCTCCTATAATAACCCACTTCCTACCCTTAATTAACCCCATAAGTCCTAAGGGAATTGAAATTTGACTGCATTCGTCGATAATAACAGTGTCAAACGTGACGTCAAACAAAGTCCCGAGATGGGATCTTATAATGGTCGAACCTACCACATCAGCTCTCTCAAGTGTGGACTTTTCTGCTAGCTCTAATAATCTCTTCAGTTCTTTCTTTTTATCAATTAGTTCCTTCGTTTTCTCTTTGATTTCATTACGTAAGCTTTCATCTAAGCTCTTTTTAGTTAATTTTCTAGCCCCTTTTTCTTCCAAAAGTCTAAGATAGATTTCTTTTTCACGTTTCAATTCGCAAATTCGTTTCTCAAGTCGTTCCTTCTTTTTTAACGCTAGGAAACTTAGTCTTCCTCCTTGAATAATCGGTAACAAATGTTTTTCAATATATTCTTGCTTCCTTTTAATCTCTGCATCAATCTCTATAATTCTCTTTTGAAGTTTAATTACTTCAGAATTTATTTTATTACCTAAAACCTCGTTTATTCTTGGTAGAAGCTCATCAAGTTTTGATTTTTCTGTTTCCTTTAACTCTCTTCTTAAATCCTTCAATTTCCTCAGTTTTTCTTTAAGGCTTTGAATTTCCTGCTCTAACTCTCTAATTTCGTCAACTAAATCCTTTGGAGCTCGTTCATATCTAACCTTTGAAAGCATAACTTTTTTCAGCTTGTCAGAGATCTTTTCTGGTCTTCCAACCCTTACAATTTCAATATCTTCTTTGTCAGCTAGCTTTTCAAGCGCGTTATCAACTGCAATATTTGTATGTGAAGTAATTAGGACTTTCTCACAACGTTTTACGAGTTCATAGGCTGCTTTGGCTATAACTTCAGTTTTACCAGTTCCAGGAGGGCCCACGATTATGAGAATCTGATTATCCTTTAAGCCAAGTATTTGTCTAATAACATCGATCTGGGAATTATCTAACTCAAAGCCACTCAAGCTGGTCTTATCTTCAAAATCCACTGGACTAATTCTCTCCTTCTCTTTCTGTCTAAGCACCTTTATAGCACTTTCAGCATTTCTAATAATTGTCTCTAAGCTCTCCTTTAACTCCTGTTTACTCTCATCGGACAAAGAACTTTTTAAGATCTCAGTGATGATATCGTATAATCCTTTAAAATTACGTCGAGCTTCCAAAATCCAAGCTTCCTGTAATTGATATCCGATTAAATTCTCGGCATTGGCTAGTTTTACTCTTGTATTCTCTTCTAACCACTCAGGTATCTTTAACTCGCTGAAATCAACTGTTATTTCGTTATCAATTTTATCAAAATATATGATCTTTCCAATTTTTTCAACTCTATTACCTATAACGCATCCTACAATCGTTCCTTCATCGAAATCCTTTGGCTCAGAAAATAGGCGAATTGTTAGCATCTCATTCCTTCTATCAATGGACGTTACAATCCCATAAGTTGGATTAGCTATTCTATCTTTAAGTTCTCTTATCTCTTCAAGAAAAATGATCCACAACAATCCTGGAAATAATGTGCCACAGTGCTCGCAGCAGATTAGATCCTCAGATTTGTTACCACAAATATCGCAACGACTCAATACATTTGAAGGATCTATGTCTATCTCAATTATGTTTAAAACATAATCGATCTTACTCATCAGGAACTGAATGATCTGATTCGCTATAGTAAGTAAATCAGGGGATTTCCTGAGATTTACCGAAATTTTCTCAAAAACTTTATTAACATCAAATCTTCTACCATATTTCTTTTTATTTTCATAGATATAATCGAGTATCATATGCAAAATCATAGCTCTAACTGCCTCAGCCCCAAAAGCTTGCTTAAAAGCCTTTTCAGCTTTAATTAGATTAAACTTTACCCAATCATGTCTTTTTTCAACTCCTTCTGGAAATTTAAATTCACCATATGTTGTCTTATACTTATCTGGTAAAATATGAGCAAAGTCTATAATTTCGTCAACTATCCTACTTAGTTCCACATCAAGCCCTAACTCATGAGCAAAAAGACGATGTACCCACCAGCTTGGCATATCGTCAAAGAATTACTTTAGTACTCCTTTATAAAATTTGCTCTGAATAAAAAGCGATAATACCTTAAGAGTTTATGCTTTATACAGTTTAATGATTTCTTCGTTTACAGGTAGGATTTCAATGTTTAATTCTTTCAAGAAACAGTTTGTAAATCTCTCTTGATTACCACAGATACTTGATTAATTATTATAAAGAGAGGGAGTTAGAAAAAGAGCTGGTTGAGGGGTAGCAAAGACTAGTTTTGCATGCAGTTGCATGTAACACTAACAACCATCTTCTACTATTAACATCTTCAATTCCTCCAAACTCCTCTCTCCT
>CAYWXE010000066.1:0-8876 GCA_964462505.1 uncultured archaeon
CAATCAGCCAGAGCATAGTCTTGTCAATACCCCTTTTAGAATCTCTTTCGAAGTACAATTCCTTAATGAGATCTTGAAATTCTTTAATTCGCATACGATTAAGGAACTCCAAAGTGCTTTAATCTATTTCGGAATAATTCTTATAATAAAGAGTAGAACACTCGATACGTCGTATCCAAAAATCTGCAACACGTTTAAAATCGAAGCAATAGAAAATACAAATATCGCAAATAGAAATCCTATAATAAGCCCAATTCTCATACCGATTAACAACGGCTTCTCAGTACTTGTTAATTTACAGAATAGATACGATAAAAACAGGAACGGAATTAACTTAACTAGAACGTAACAGATTTGATTAGAACAAATAAGAGACCTTGCGAATGAGTTTATTTCGTAAAAACCCAATACGTTCACACCGTAAATCGTAGTTAAACAGTCGATTAAATTGAAGAGATTAACGGATATAATAAGAGGGGTTTGAAGTTTCATATAAGTGATTTAACAATTTATTATATAAAATTTATGATCAATTAGGAATAATAATTGTTATAATAATTATAATCTCACTGGTACACCTCTCCTCATCAGATACTCCTTTATCTTAGCTATGGATATCTCTCTGTAATGGAATATTGAAGCTGCTAAACATGCATCTGCTTTTCCGTAAACAAATCCCTCATAAAAATGCTCTAACTTTCCAGCCCCTCCCGAGGCTATAACCGGAATGTTTACTTCCTCACTGATTTTTCTAGTTATAGGAATGTCATAACCCTCTTTCGTTCCATCTCTGTTCATAGAAGTTAGGAGTATTTCTCCAGCTCCGAGTTCTTCAACTCTCTTAGCCCACTCAACTGCATCTATTCCCGTGGGCTTTCTTCCACCGTATATGACAACCTCATACCACGCCTTACTCCCATCTTCAAGCTCTATGATATACTTCCCCTTACTCAAATCAAAGTTTCTTCTACAATCTATTGCAACAACTATACACTGACTTCCAAACGTTTCAGCAGCTTCTCTTACAAAACTCGGATTCTTTACAGCGGCTGTATTTATAGAAACTTTATCAGCTCCAGCTGACAGTATCTTGTTTATGTCTTCGATACTCTTTATACCACCTCCAACCGTTAGAGGTATGAAAACCTGCTCAGCAGTTCTCTCTATAACGTCAACCATAGTTTCCCTACCCTCTGGTGAAGCGGTTATATCGAGAAACACAAGTTCATCTGCCCCTTCTTCGTCGTATCTCCTAGCAAGCTCAACTGGATCCCCAGCGTATCTTAGGTTTACGAATTCAACTCCCTTAACAACTCTTGCCCCCTTTTCATCAAGAGTGACATCAAGACATGGTATTATCCTCTTTGCAAGCATTAAAGATTAGCTTAAAGATTTTCAAAAATCCTTTACGGTTTTAGGTTGTTATACCTCAGTTTGAAAAATCCTATCATTAATGGGAATACATTGATTTATAATAAAATAATTATTTAATTATTTATATTAATAAAATTAGAAAATTTAAGAAAGAGGTGGATTTTAAAATTTATTTCAAGCATTTTTTAAGTTATAATCTAAAAATCGACTTGAAATGAAATAGTTTTGGAATCTCTTTTCTACCGAGCACAATGTTTAAGGTACCACTAATCTCTTCAAATCCAAAGGCTTGAAATCCGACAACTCTCCCATCTCTGTAGTAAATCCTCTTGTTTTCGAAATCTTCGAATTCATCCGTTGTATATCCAATTGATACGAATGGAATACCGAAGATATCTATTACATTCATCCTGAAAGATCCGTTGTAAAGCCTCTCAATTCCAGCTATGTTGTATGCGGCAATTCTCCCCTGTATCGATGCGTTTATCCATAAAGCGTTGATAGTAGTTTCACCAGTTATCAAATCTGGTGTTTCAGCACAATCTCCAGCTGCATATACGTTTTTAAAGTTCGTTTGCATCTTCTCGTTCACGATTATACCTACGTTTGTTTTTATCCCACTGTCCTTTACTATCTCCAAATTCGGCTGAACTCCAACCGAAATTATAACCATTTCACATCTCATGAACTCTCCATCTACTTCAACCCCCTCAACTCTCTTACCAACTATTCTAGAAACTTTCTTTCCCAATAATACCTCAACACCGTTTTCCTCAAGTATACCCTTTGCAATCTCCGCAAAATCCTTATCGAAAGCCTCTGGCAGAATTCTATCTCTTATTTCTACCACTGTAACTTCAAAACCTCTCTTCCTCAAAGCTATAGCGGCACTTATTCCGACGAATCCTCCTCCTACCACAACAACTCTTTTAACATTATTATTTTTTAAGTATTCAACGATCCCATCGGCATCACTCAATGTATTAAACGAAAAAACTCCTTCACTCTCCAAACCTTCAATTCTTGGCCTAACTGAGCGAGCACCAATAGCTATCAGAAGTTTGTCGTATTCAACCTCACCTTTCTTAGTTAAGATCAAGTTCTCCCTGGGTTTTACACTTATTACCCTCTCAACTAAAACCTCTACATCATTTAAAAATAAATCCTCCCTCCTTATTTCACCACTTAAATAATAAGGGAGAAGTGGTTTTGAATATGGTTTCTCAGCACTTATAATCTTCACTTCCTCATCTACTTTCAATTCCCTTAGAGTTCTAAAAGCACTTAGTCCTGCTGCTCCACAACCTACTATCACTATCATATCCCCAAACTCTCTCTCTTCTTTTCTATATGTTCAATTATCAGCTTTGCAGCTTTTTCTGGATCAGATTCAACTGCAAACCTCGCACCAACTACTTTCTCTAAATCCTCTGTTAGTAGCTTTGTGACGTTTTTACTACCTAAAACAGGTGGAACCGTGCCTAATACTGTGAATATTCCACTTGCAACAGCATAAGCTCCTATGCTTACGGCCTTCTCACTCATCCACTCTGGGGCTGCTGCAGCAATCGGCAAATCACTTATGTCTACATTGAGTTTCTTGGCAATCTCAGCAACTAAAACGAGAATTCTGCTTATGTCAACACAAGAACCCATGTGCAAAACGGGTGGAATTCCCAAGGATTCGCAGAACTTCCTTAATCCCTCCCCAGCTTTTTCAACGGCTTCAGGCAGAAGTAATCCGGCTTTTGCACATGCAATTGCTGAACAACCAGTCTCTACGACGAGTATGTTGTTCTTGATAAGTATTTCAGCCATTCTAACGTGATTTCTATCTTGTGGAACTTTTGGATTGTTACAACCGACTAAAGCTGCTACTCCTCTAACATCACCCCTCTTTATCGCATCTATTAACGCATCTACTTTATCCGCTAAAACCTCATAGCTGAATCCAGCAATCAACTCCATCGACTCTGAAGGAATTCTTATCAGCTCTTTCTTCCTGTTTTTGAAGTTTTCAATAGCCTTCTTAACTATCTCCTTTGCAATCTCTAAAGCCTTCTCCTCCTTAAACTCTATGTGCAAAGCGTTCGGGAATTTCGCCTTTGGTGAAGTAGATATTATCAGCGTGTGGTAGCATTTTGCAACTTCCGTTATAGCTGGCATTATACATTGAACATCGACGATAATCGCATCTACTACTCCTGTAACAATCGCTAATTCCTGATGTAAGAAGTTCCCAGCAATTGGGATTCCCCTTCTCATTAAAAGCTCATTTCCAGTACAACACATTCCACACACGTTTATTCCCTTAGCTCCCACTTCCTTTGCAAGCTTTATGAGTTCCTCATCTTCAGCCGCTAATGCTATCATTTCGGATAGTATCGGTTCATGTCCATGAACTATTATATTTACCTCATCTTCTTTCAAAACACCTAGATTAGCTCTAGATTTCACGGGTTTTGGAGTCCCAAACAGTATATCACTTATTTCAGTTGCAATCATTGAACCGCCCCAACCATCACTTAAAGCTGTTCTCAAACCGTGAAGTAATAGATTTACGTAGTCGTTGTCAACTCCTATATGGGTTCTGTGCATAATCTCAACGATCTCCCTATCTATACCTCTCGGAACTATTCCGAGTTTCTTCCAAACTTCCTTACGCTTCTCAGGAGCTCTCTCAACGAACTGTATGAAGCCCTTTTCTATTCCAAACTCCCTTATAATTTCCTTAGCCAAATCTCTCGCTATTTCAACATCAGATCTGTTTATGTCGACTCCGTATTCACTTGCAACTCTCTTCAGTTTTTCTGAATCCGTTATCTTGTAATCCTTCGCTTCTCCCTCTGCAGTCATTAATAGTGTTAAAACCATATCTCTCCCATGATCTGAGTGAGCCGCGGCTCCAGCGGCGATCATTCTGCAAAGATTCCTTGCAACGATTACATCAGCTGTAGCACCACATACTCCTCTACTAACTCCATCGAACGGATCTATTCTACAAGGCCCCATGTTGCAATTTCTACAACAGATTCCAAGTAATCCAAAACCGCATTGTGGTTGTTGCTTTTCCAACCTATCCCATGCAAGCTCAACTCCGTCTTCTTTAGCCTTATCTATCAAAAACCTAGCGGCTTTATCTATTGTCCTCACACTACCACCTCCCTCTTAAGTGTCGAAATTATACTAACAAATCTCCTCCTCTTCTCCCTCATAGCCTCATCAAGCTCGCAAAAGATCAGAGCATTAGTTGGACAGGCTTTTACACAAGCTGGAACATCCAAATCTGGACACCTATCGCATTTGAGCACGATTTTCCTATCTGGAACTGCAACAATCGCCGCAAATGGACAAACCACTGCACACATCCAACAACCTATACATCTACTTACGTCATGCTTTACAATTCCGTTTTCAACTCTTAAAGCTCCACTTGGGCAAGCTTCAACGCATATCGGCTCTTCGCAATGCCTACACCTTATTGGAAAGTTAATACCGTCAACACTAACAACGTTTATTCTTTTCACTGGCTTAGGCTCTTCAAATACAGCTGAAAACAGATCTTTGCTCTTTGAGTGCTCAACTGCACAGTAGATCTCGCAATTCTTACAACCTAAACACCTTTCGAAATCGACGAATACTTCTTTCATGTTTTAATATAGCAGATCTTAGTTATAAGGTTTTCTAATTTTATTAATAAAATTTAAAAATATAATAATACTTTTTAAGTTTTGGGAATAATTTTTATTAAAGGATAAGAAAAATAATTATATTATATAAAAATATTGAAATATTTAATTTATTACAACTATGACGTGGCTAAGTTTATCTGTTGAAATTTGTCTCGTTGTTTATTTATACTTGAGAGATCTTAATGATTATTTTTAATTGACAAGTAACATCATTCATTTATTATTATTTTTGTTTTTTATTTAAAATATTAAATTTAATATAAATATAATTATATATTTATATTATAACTAATTGTTTAGACAACTATGATATTATATCATACATAATATTTAAACTAATATATTAAACTTTACTCAAAAATATTTAATTAAGGTTAGTCTTGGAGGGAAAGCTAAACAAATTAAGTTATATTTAAATTAATTAAATATCAAAATACTTCATGTATTCCCATGGAGTGATGTAGAGACAGTACTGATTCCACTCATCGACCTTTAAACTCATAAACGCATCAAATATGTGGCTTCCGAGAACCTTTTGTAACACTTCATCACTAGCCAAGTGATCTAATGCATCTCTAAGTGTAGTTGGCAATTCTCCAACCCCGTACTCTCTCTTCTCCTGTGGAGACAACTCGTAAACGTCTTTCATCAATGGGTCACCGGGCTCAATCTTCTTCTTAATTCCATCTAATCCAGCCGCTAACTGGGCTGTGAATGCTAGATACGGATTACAGCTTGGATCTACACATCTGTACTCAACTCTTATATGAGATGGTTTCTTGATGTAGACTGGAACTCTGACTAAAGCGGATCTATTCCTTGGGCTCCAGCATATGTAAATCGGAGCTTCAAATCCTGGAACTAATCTCTTATAGCTGTTAACAGTTGGACAACACAAAGCTGTTAAAGCCTTGGCGTGCTCAAGCAATCCACCTATGTAATATCTCGCCTTCTGACTCAACATGAACTCGTCATCTGGATCTGCAAACAGCGGCTCTCCTTTAAATGGCTCACCCTTCCAAAGGCTTTGGTGTGTGTGCATACCACTTGCATTGTCTAAGTATAACGGTTTTGGCATGAAGGTTGCAATTAATCCATGTTTGGCTGCGATGTTCTTAGCGGCAAACTTGTACAAGTAGAACGCATCTCCAACATCTACTAACTGTTTAGGCTTAAAATTAAGCTCAATCTGTCCAGCAGTAGCAACTTCGTGGTGGTGGTATTCCACGGTCACTCCAAGCTTTTCCAAGTAGTAAACTAGTTCATTTCTATATTCAACAGTTGTATCCTCTGGAGGGGCTCTGAAGTATCCCTCCCTTGGTCTAATCACGTATCCACTCTTAAGCTCCCTGCTTTCAGGCATAACCCTAGGTGGCCCCCACGAATCTCCAGCTCCACCGTTTGGAGAAACCCATAGATCCCAGCTAAGCCTTGTAAAGTCTATACTCTCGAAAACGAAGAACTCTATCTCAGGCCCAAATATAGCAGATATTCCTTGATCTTTTATCATTTTCTCATGCCTTTTTGCAACGAATCCGCGGGGATCACAATCAGCAAGCTCTAATGTCCAAGCTTCATGAATATCTCCAAACATTATAGCCGTTTTATGTATTGGATCGTTTATCCATGGAACAACTCTAAGAGTTGAAGGGTCTGGTATCCAAACCATATCACTTTGCTCTATAGTTTTGAATCCTCTAATTGAAGACCCGTCAAAACCTATTCCCTCAAAGGCATTTCCCTCTATAAATTCCCTTGCTGGGATTGAAAAAGTTTGTAGATATCCCCTAATATCTGAGAATGCACATAAGACTTGTTTAATTTCATTGTTCTTTAGTATTTTTATTGCTTTTTCTATTTCATCCGTTCTACTTTGCATGCAAGCTATATAGAGCATAGATATATAAATTCTTTTGCTTTTGTTTTTTCATACCAATGTTAAACATTCTTTAAAAAAATTATTGAAATATTAAAGATTTTTCACATTTATTTACATTAATTAGCACACTAATTCATTCTAGCTCTATTTTAGAAAATAAAAAACCGAATTATGACAGATAAAGTTCACGATGCATGCGCTCTATTCGATGTCAGTCTCCGAAGGGAAGATAAAGATCGTTGACGCTAAACCAATAGAAACGAAGGTTTAACAGACACAAGAAAAGATGAAAATAATGGAGGAAGAATCAATAAGCTATAATTCATCTAAGAAAGCTGTGGTTACAAGTTACGTCCTGAACATGTTCTACGTTGATAAAAAAAGCACGATTTAGCTGTGCTGAAGGAGAAACCGTTATTGCCGATAAAAGATATGTAAGCAAGGATTTCGCTGAGGAAATGGAGAAAAGAGGTGTTAGATTTGTTGCCATTAACATGATAAAGAGCGATGAGGAATATTACAGATTCCTCTCCAGAGAAGAAAATCGAAACACTATTCTCAATTGCAGATAATCGGTGAAGTTCATAAGGGCTGTAAGTAGAATTAGACTATTAGCTTTCAACTTCTATCAGCTTATTGTAATGGAAACTTATGGTTTATTATAATGTTTATGTTTTGACAAAAAATTTAAATAAAGTTTATCATCCAGTCGTATACTGGAGGTGTGAATATGGAAAGAGTGTTCAGAAACTCGTCGTACCTAAACGCAATGTCAACAACTGGAACGAGGACAAGAGTGCGAGATGTTAATCCTCAGAGTGGAATGTGTCCTCTTTGTATAAGGGAGTGTCCGTTCCTCTGTGAAATTGGGCTATCGACATTTAGAGGCAGAGAGGTGCTTTACCCAGATCCAGAGTACTTTGGAGAGAGTACAGCCTCATCGATTAAGGACTACGGACTGGATTGGTCACACATACAGATACTGTCAAGGCTCAGAGGTGCAGAAGGCGTAAAGCCAGATCCAGACGAGATGCTGTTCCCCAAAGTGTCAGTTGAGACAGAGATCGGCGGAGTGAAGGTGAAGATGCCGATAGCGATGGGTGCTTACGGTTCAACTGACATCGCAAGGAAGTATTGGGATGGCTTGGCTGTTGGTGCAGCCCTAGCCGGCGTGATATTAATAGTTGGAGAGAACGTATGTGGAGTTGATCCAGAATCAGAGTTTTCGAATGGTAAAGTTGTCCGATCACCCGAAATGGAGAGGCGTATTAAGCGCTTCAAGGAGTTCTGGGATGGAAAGTACGGAGATATCGCTGTCCAGACAAACATAGAAGATCAGAGGTTAGGCGTTGATGAGTATGTAGTTTCGAAGCTCGAAGTGAACATTGTCGAAAGGAAGTGGGGTCAAGGTGCGAAGGCAATCGGTGGAGAGATACGTGTGTACTCGCTGGAAAGGGCAATCGAGCTAAAGAAGAGGGGCTATCTCGTCCTTCCAGATCCAGAAGATCCAGAGGTTCAACGAGCGTTTAAAGATGGGTTGTTCAAGTCTTTCGAGAGGCATAGCAGAGTAGGCTCACCTAGGGCTGCTGATGTTGTTGAAGACGTTGAGAGGCTACGTGAGATGGGTGCGAAGATCGTGACGATAAAAACTGGAGCTTACAGACCTGTCGACGTGGCTTGGACGTTAAGAGTTGCTTCTGAAGCAAAGGTGGATTACATAACGTTTGACGGCGCTGGCGGTGGAACGGGGATGTCTCCAGTAACGATGATGAACGAGATGGGCATTCCGACAGTCTATTTGGAGGCGTTGATTCTCAAAGCAGCCCTTGCTCTGAAGAAGAAGGGCAAGTACGTGCCAGATATAAGCATGGCTGGATGTTTCATAAACGAGTCCCAGATATTCAAAGCGATCGCGATGAGCAACTTCGATG
>CAYWXE010000067.1:0-8586 GCA_964462505.1 uncultured archaeon
AACTTCTTTGCAAGTTCTTCCTGAGTTAAATTGTACATTGCCCGATAAACCTTAAGCCTGTTCTTCATACTCCTCCAAGCTTTGAAGCGTAATAGCGATAAAAGACCAAGTAGACAATTAACATCAAGCAACCGATGTATAGCAAAACGTCTCCTAATGCGTTGTTCAAAGCCTTTAAAGCAAAACCAAAGATTACTAAGGCTATTGTCACTACTCGGAATGCTTTATCTGAGGCTTTATTCGCTATAAGTTCGAGTCTTTCATCTTCTAACACTATTCCCTCTGTTCTCGCTTTATTACTGATAAAGCGCATTAGGGCTAATCCTGCTATTATAGCAATAAGCGGTATCAAATAACTTTCCTGGAAAATTGACAGTCCAACGGCGACTCCTACTATTGCCGTAATTAATACATTCAGCTTCTTGACTGTATTCTCATTCATGTTAAGCATCTTTAACATTATGTTATTAAAACTTTACTATTTGTTAAATAAACTTAGCATCAATGTCATTGCGGTATCATCTTGCGGTTGCCGTTGACAGATTTCTCATCGGACATCTATTTCGCAACAAGATTACCGGGATAAAAAACTATTTGAATCATTTCAAGTCAGTTCAGTTATGAAGTGCATAACGCTAACGGTAGATGCTATAATCCCATATCAAGGAAAAATAGTTTTAATAAAGAGGAGAAACGAACCCTTTAAAGGATACTACGCATTACCTGGAGGAATAGTTGAATACGGTGAGAGAGTTGAAGATGCTGTTTTGAGAGAAGTCGAAGAGGAAACGGGACTTAAGGGTAAGATTCACAAGTTGGTTGGAGTTTACTCAGATCCGAATAGAGATCCACGCGGACACTACGTTTCGATCTGTTTTATCGTTTTGCCAATCGGTGGTGAGTTAAAAGCTGGAAGTGATGCAAAAGAGATAGGTTTATTTAGCATAGACTCACTACCTAAACTCGCTTTCGATCACGAGAAGATGATAAGGGATGCAGAGGGTGAACTGCATGGAATTCTGTCCAAAGTGTAAGAGTATAATGTTTTACAAGGGAGATAAGCTCGTCTGCAAGAGATGTGGCTTTGAAAAGAGTGTAGAAGGGGATGAAGAAATCGTTATAAAATCCGAGAGAAAAAAGGAGGAGATCCCGGTTATAGAGGGAGATGAGAGAAAACCTCTACCAACTACTAACGTTGTTTGCCCCTTTTGTGGAAACAACGAAGCCTATTGGTGGATGAGGCAGCTTAGAGCAGCTGATGAAAGTGAGGTTAGGTTTTTTAGGTGCACCAAATGCGGTAAGACTTGGAGGGAATACGATTAATATCACTAATTATTAGGATATATCAATGCTTCCAGAAATCGAGGAAATCAAAAGAAGGAGAAAAAAGCTTGGAATAAGTCAGAAGAAGCTTGCTGAACTTGTTGGAGTTAGTCAGCCGTTGATTGCAAGGATAGAATCTGGAGATATAGACCCAAAGCTTTCCCTTGTTAAGAAGATATTCAAGGTACTTGAAGAAATCGAAGGAAAGGCGATGGATGCGAGGAAGATAATGCATTCACCGGTTATAAGTGTCAAGCCAAATGATCCGATTAAAAAGGCTGTTAAAGAGATGATGAAACACGGGATTTCCCAAATGCCGGTTGTGGATAGGGGTAAGGTAGTTGGTAGTATTACGGAGAGCTCTATAGTCAAAGCGGTAATAGAAATGGGTGCTGGGGCAGAGAATCTGGCTGTTAAAGACATAATGGAAGAACCGTTTCCGACTGTTAGTCCAAATGAAAGTCTGAACACGATTTCGAAACTTTTGCTTGAAAATCAAGCGTTGTTGGTGGTTGAGGGAGGGAAGGTGATAGGGATTATAACAAAACACGATGTCATGAAATTCTTAATCCAATAGCTTCAAGCTTACCCTTTAACCCCGTGAAAACGAATTCAACTGCTATAGCTGCAAGGAATATTGCAAGGATTTTTGCGATTATATCTGCTCCACTCTTACCGAGCATCCTTATTATCGAGTTGCTGTAGATATGACTAATTCTAACGAATGCGTAAACTATTACAGCACTAGAAATAACTATTGCCTTTGCTATCAAATCAGAGGCTTGGGAATACAAGACTATTCCAGCTGTTATAGCACCAGGCCCAGTGTAAAGTGGTAAAGCCAATGGAAATACAGCTATTGAATCGATGTCTATGCTCTCTTCAGCTCTCCTTCGATAAGTTTCCCTTCTAAGACCGCCATGCAAGATGTCAACAGAGATTATAAAGAGCAAAATTCCTCCAGCTATTCTCAAGCTGTCAACAGTCACATGAAACACTTCAAGTATAAATCCGCCCGAAATCGTTATAACAATTAATAAGCTGCAAGCGATTAGAGTAGACTTCTTTGAAATCCTCTCCCTCAAATCCTCTGGAAGTCTTTCGGTTAATGCAATGAAAAACGGCAAATTGCCCGGAGGATCGACTATTACGAAGAAAGTCGTAAAACACTTGAGAAAGAAGCTTAAGTAATCCATTCTCTAAACCTCTCTAAAGCTGTTTTAACGTTCTTTAGCAGTTGAATCGCAGAACTCTGATTTGGAAATGAGAACAAACCACAATCTGGGCCTATGTAAGCTACTAAATCCCCAAACCTGTTGTAAGCTTTTTCAATTCTTTTGAATATGACTTCTGGGGATTCCATCTCATCTACAGCTTTCAACAACAGCTCTTCACTTTCCCAAGCGTTTAAATTGTGTTTCACATTGAATTCAGATATTATTGAATCTATATCGGTTCTTGCAACTCCTATTCTGAGTTTTTTCTCGTGAGAATCTATCAGTTCAAGATCTAGAAATTCCAGATTCATGGGTTTGGATGCACACTCAATCCCTATCACATCTACCTTCGTCTCGAGCAATTTCTCGTAAAAGGTTGGTTGATGTAGGTGGATTTGAACGTCTACACCTACATCGATTCGATCGAACACTTCTCTAATCATCTCATCGTTCGGTTGTAGATCTGGAACTACACCTAGGCTTGGCTCGTCTATACTTATACTCTTCACGTTTTCGTATTTGCATGCGTTTTTTGCAAACCTCGCGACAGATTCTGCTAAGTTTAAAAGGATGTCCTCGTATACAACTCCTCCAAACTCGTTGTAGTAGAGTTCGAATGCACCAGTTATACAAACCCTAACAGCTTCAGTTTCTATCTTTTCAACGTATTCCAATTCTGGAATTACTGCATGTTTTTGCGAAATCAGATAAGGCTCATCTTGGAATTCTGGATTCCTTATGAGTTCCATAAACATCTTAACCATATCTCTGAACTGTGGGTAGTTCGGGAGTTCGACGTATTTTGATTTCATAATAAAAGCCCTCTTGACGATTTCCTCGTATTCCTTCGTGTTTACGTTTTTCTCTACCCAATCCCTCGATACCCCATAAGGAAGGGGAAAGCTACCGATGTCGTCGAATATCATTGAGTCAAGTTTATCAGTTGAATAAAAATTGTTCGTGAACTCTTTGTTTACTAATCTAAATATAATATTGTTATCACTATTCCACAGTGACTCATGACTAAGCCCATACTACTTTTTAATTACAATACATTTATTATTATGTTATTATTTAAAAGAATATTGATGTAGGGAATCCCAAGACTAGGCTAGATTCGATTTAATCTAAATCGAAAAATTTATATTTGACTTCTGTGCGCTTCAAGCCCATGAGGTCTAAAATCGCTATATTGATCTACATGGCACTCGTTTTGGCGGGCTTGTTTTCCGCCGCTACATACTTTTTCACGTTTAAAACTGAGTTAAACGTTTTGAGGAATGATGTAAGTGTTACACCGAAAACACATACGTTCAGCGCAACTGCTGGATCTCATCACGTTGAACAGATAAACATCACGAACACGGGTAAAGCTAAAGATATATACTTCGAAGTGACTGTTGAAGGCCCTTCTCCAGACAAAATCGATGTTTCGTTTCACAGACAAAACGGAACACCAATTACCTCCTCAAATAGATTACACCTCGAAAACGGAACTGCAACACCTTACAGCGTTTTGGTAAACGTTCACTTCGAAATAGATAAAGATGCAGAAGAAGGGAAATACACGGTTTACATCGATGCAAAGGTTACCTAGCGTCGAAATACGAAACCTCCACGACGTCTGCTTCAGTTGTTTCGAGTATGTCACCCCTCTTAACCCTAACAATTCTCCCGAATCCCCTTGGTGAGATCCTAAGTCTTACAACCGTCACTTCACACTCCTCAACGTAATGAGGTGATGCATAGAATATCGACTGGCTCATAACTTCTTTATCCGTTACGTCTGCGATTACACCGCTAACACCCTTACTCAAATCGTGCGTTTTTACAGAGGTCAAAAACACCCTCTCACCAATGTTTGCCTTTAGAGCAGTTGCGACGTTGTGAGCACTCTTAAGCTCTAAAGTCTTAACGTTCCTCCTGAGAATCTCTTCGATTACTATCCTTGAAATCCCGGTTATCACGTAACACCTCATACCTCTCCCCCCTCAGCCGTACATCGGTAACTCCTCTCTAACCCTTGTCTCATGTGCCCTCGCCTGCTCTGCCAGTTTTTGCATCTGAGCCTCTATTACCTCCGCTTCTTTAAGCAACTTCTCAACGTTTACGTTCCATCCCATTATCTTGTTCATCGCCTCTATTACGTTTGCAGCAGCTCTCGGATCTGGATTGAAGCCAATAGTCTCTCCCAATAGAACTATTCCGGGAAACTTCTTTGCGACGCATTCGTTCAAAATGCTCCCAGCTATTCCAGAAATCGTTCCCGTCTTAAATATCTCTACATGCTCCTTTATCTCATCGAGCAGTTCCCTCTGAGTTGCTGCACCAAAAACCCTCTTCTTGTCCTCAAAGGTTGCAACTCCTGCAAGCGAATAAATCCTCCTTGCATTTATCTCAATAGCCCATTTGACTATCTTCTTACTCATCTCGTACGTAACCTCTGGAATTATCGGGACGTCTGAGTGTATTAAAATGAATCCGAGTTCTTCCGATTGATAAATCCTTATAGGAGGTAAAACGACTCCATCCAAAAGCGATGCAACTGGAGGCAATAGTCTCGATTCTATAACTCCAATCCTCTCGAGTTTTAGCTCCGTTATGAAGTGTGCCGATGCGATAGTTCCAACAAGCCCTATCCCGGGAAAACTCGTTATGAGTATGGGATTTCTTACATCCACTTTGTCTACGAATATCTCTGCCATGAGGTGTAATCTGATTAGACGCTTTAAAAAATTTAGGAGCTCGGTTTGACCTTAACGGTATACTTGGCTCCAGCTATTTCGACTTCGAATTCACCTTCAACAGCCTTACCAGCCGGTGGGAATGGCTCCTCCTGTAACTCTCCCTTTAGGAATTTCAAGCCCGTTACTGGATATAGACAGTATATCAGCACATCCTCATCCGTTAAATCCTTGAACCCCATCTCTTCAAGCTCTTTCTTCCTCTTCTCAAACTCTGGCTCAAGTAGATCTGCCGGTCTGCAATCTATTGGCTTCTCATCACCCAAGATCTTCTTCATAATCTCCTCCTTTATCGGAGCTGGAGTTCTTCCGTACATACCCTTAACCAAATCCTTAGTTTCTTTTGGAACTACTTTATACCTCTCACCAGCTAAAACGTTTAAAACAGCCTGAACACCGACTATCTGGCTTGTAGGAGTAACAAGAGGTGGCCAGCCTAGATCTTCTTGAACCCTTGGAACCTCCTCCAAAACCTCCTCAAGTCTATCCTCAGCACCTTGCTCTTTAAGCTGGGCTAACATGTTTGAGAACATACCTCCGGGGATTTGATACTTAAGCACCCTCGTATCCGGGATTGTAGACAGGGGATCTATATAGCCTGAATACTTCTCTCTTAGCTCTAAGAAGTACTTCCTGACTTCGAGCAAGACATCCAAATCAACTCCTGTGTCGTAGCCGAGCTCGTTTAAAGCATAGACAACACTCTCAGTCGGTGGATGTGCAGTTCCACCCGACCATGGAGACATGTCTGTATCTACCATCTCTGCTCCAGCCTCTACAGCTTTTAGTATTGCCATTGAAGCCATTCCACTTGTGTAATGTGTGTGCAGATCTACTGGCAAGCCGACTTCCTTCTTCAAAGCCTTTGTGAGCTCATATGCAACCTTTGGCGATATCATTCCAGCCATATCTTTAATGCATATCGAATCGACTTCTAATTCAGCCAATTCCCTTGCAGTCTCTACGTACTTCTCAATCGTGTGCACAGGCGAGACGAGATAGCATATAGCTCCTTGGATGTGGTAAGCTCCATACTTCTTGCACGATTTTATAGCAGTTATCAGATTCCTCACGTCGTTTAGCGCATCGAATATTCTAAATATCTCTATTCCGTTCTCTATGGACTTCTGAACGAACTTCTCAACGACGTCATCTGGATAATGCCTGTAACCAACGAGGTTTTGCCCCCTCAAAAGCATCTGCAGATGGGTGTTTTTGCACCTCTTCCTGAACTCCCTTATCCTTTCCCATGGGTTTTCGTTTAGGAATCTGTGTGCAACGTCAAATGTTGCCCCACCCCACATCTCGAATGAGTATATCCCCGCCGAATCGAAAAGCTCTATAATAGGTATCATATCTCTCGTCCTCATCCTAGTTGCTGCAAGGGATTGATGTCCATCTCTAAAAGTCAGATCGACTATTTTTACTTTGTGTGGCATATCAAATTAAACACGTAAAGCTATTAATTTTTTTCTGAAACTTTAAAGTCGAAGTCTCGAATTATAATTAAAAAGAAAATAAATAATCATAAAAATTTGAATTTTCTTTGTCGAATTTGTATTTAGATTTGAAAGTCTTTCATCTCCTCTTTAACCGTTTTAAAAGTATTTAAATTCAAATCCAACAGCGGTTTTACTGTGAGAGATGTCGTGATGAAGTACGTCGTTTTAAACGCTATGAAGTACGGAAAACCGAATGAAAAAGCTGTGATAGGTAAAGTAATAGCCGAAAACCCGGAGTTCAAGGAGAAGATAAAGGAGTTGATTGAAGTAGTTAGATCTTGCATAGAGGAGTTCAACAGGCTAAGTGATGACGAAAGGGAGAAACTATTTGAGTTTTACAAAGAGGAGAGGGTTGAAAGGAAAGAGAAGGAGTACAAACTCCCTCCACTCGAGTTTGCAGAGAGGGGAAAAGTTGTGATGAGGTTTGCACCGAATCCAAACGGGCCAGCCACTCTCGGTTCTGCGAGGGGCATAGTTGTAAACGGAGAGTACACGAAGATCTACAATGGAAAGTTCATAGTGAGATTCGATGACACAGATCCAAGGGTTAAGAGACCCATGCTCGAAGCCTACGACTGGTACTTAGAGGATATAGAGTGGCTTGGGTATAAGCCTGATGAGGTCATCTACGCCTCTAAGCGAATACCGATGTACTACGAATACATAGAAAAACTCATAGAGATGGGAAAGGCTTACGCCTGCTTCTGTAGCAGAGAGGAGTTTAAGAGGTATAGAGATGCTGGAATAGAATGCCCCCACAGAAGTATTCCAGTCGAGCAATCGCTTGAAGTATGGGAAAAGATGCTGAGAGGTGATTACGATGAAGGCGAAGTAGTCATAAGGATTAAAACGGATATGAAGCACAGAGATCCAGCTATAAGGGATTGGGTTGCTTTTAGAATTGTATACGAAGAACATCCACTTGTAGGCGATAAATTCCACGTCTATCCGACTTTGGACTTCGAATCTGCTATAGAGGATCATCTGTGTGGTATTACACATATAATAAGGGGTAAGGATTTGATGGACTCCGAAAAGAGACAGAGATACATCTACGAATACTTCGGTTGGAGATATCCTTATGTGAAGCACTGGGGGAGGGTTAACATATACGAGATAGGTAAGCTTTCGACGTCTATCTTGAAGAGGGAGATAGAGCTCGGTAAGTATACGGGCTGGGACGATCCGAGGTTACCGACGCTTAGAGCTTTGAGGAGGAGGGGTTTTGAGCCCGAGGCGATTAAGAGGTTTTTCATAGCGTTGGGTGTTGGAGAAAACGATGTCTCGATAAGTTTAAAGAATTTATACGCCGAGAACAGGAGGATTGTAGATGTAAAGGCCAACAGATACTTCTTCGTCTGGGATCCTGTGGAAATAGAGATAGTAGATTTGCCAGAGGAGGTAGATGTAGAACTGCCGTTAAATCCGCATAGAGGTGGAATTAGAAGGTTAAAAGGGGAGAGATTCGTTTACATCACGAGAGATGACTTCTATAGGTTGAGAGGAGAGGTTGTAAGGCTTAAAGACTTCTGCAATGTCTTATTGGATGAAAAAGCCGAATTCGTTGGCTATGAGATGAGAGACGTTAAGAAGGGTAAGAATATAATCCACTGGTTGCCCAAGAGTTCAGCAATTCCGTGCAGGGTGATAGGTGAGAGGTCTGCTGAGGGATTGGTTGAAAGCGGAGTTGTTTCCGAAATCGGTAGAGTCGTTCAATTCGAGAGATTCGCATTCTGCAGAGTTGAAAGCGTTGAGGAAAAGGAAGTTGTAGCGATTTACACCCATCCTTAAGTTAACTTT
>CAYWXE010000068.1:0-8459 GCA_964462505.1 uncultured archaeon
GTATCTATTAAACTCTTATCAAACCAATGCATACAAGTCTTTTACTCGAAAAGATAAAAATTTTAATATGTTGAGTACTCAGAAGGATTAGGAAATTAATGAAGAGTGCAAATCAAAAACTTAACAGATGTTTTAATTTTCTTTCTCTTAAAGTGTTTCTCTCAAAGTTTTCAGGTAGTGATTGATCATCAACAATGTTGTATCACTATCCTCGTTTAAGTTGTAGAAAAGTATAAATAGTATAAAAGTATACACAACAGATGTGACAACGATTAAAGTTAGAGAAGTTGATAAAAGAAGATTTGACAAGTTACAGCATGAATATATCGTGTTATATGGAAAGAAGATTAGCCAGCAGGAGTTATTCTCGATGATCTTGGATTACGTTGAGAGAAACAAAGAAGATTTCTTTAAGATTAGGTTTTCAAAGCTAAGTGAAGAGGATATAAAGAAGTATAGAGAACTTCAAGAAGATTGGGGTGTAGAGACTAGAGAAGAGGAAATAGATTCAATTATCTATGATATTCATTGATACCTGCGTGTTTATAGCTTATGTTAATAAAAGGGATATAAATCATGATCGAGCTATAGAACTATTAGAGGATATCATGAGAGGAAAATATGGGAAAGCGTTTACATCAGATTACGTGTTTGATGAAGCAGTGACATATGCACTGATGAAAACAAAAGATATTAAAAAAGCATTAAACGTTGGAAGACTTATACTTGGTGATGACAAGTTACCGAGATTTTTAGAAATCTTATTTGTTGATAAGGTTATATTCAATCGGGCATGGGAATTGTTTCTAAAATACAAAAAGCTTAGTTTCACAGATTGCACATCAATAGCACTGATGAATGAGCATGAAATCAAATACATAGCCAGCTTCGATTCAGACTTTGATGGAATTGTGGCAAGGATATATTGATTAAAATTATTTTTATTTAAAAAATAAGAAATTTTTAGCTACGTCTGAGAAGTTTCTAATAATTTTCGATGTTGCATAGCAACAAATAACTAAAATTTAAATAAATCAGGCGACGAGCCTATCATCATCGCTTAACTCAGACCGTCGGTCGCTCATCATTCAAAGAACTTTGGTATTGAATTTAGATAAACTTAATCCTCGATTTTCCCGGTGGTAAAAACTTCATTATCTCGTCTGGAGTAGCTATGGCTTTAACAATGTGCCTGTTTTCCCCAGCTAAATCTGCTAATCTTTTAGCGATTTCAACGCTTATCTCATTGGCATCTTTGTCACCTATCTCAAGTTCGACGTAGTAATCTGCGTATTTTTCCACAGCAGATTTTGGCCCGCCGATAACTCTAAAATTCGATAAATCCACTCCAATTGCACATGAAAGCTCAACACTCAAGTAATTCCTCTTTCCAGTTATGTAAAAACTTCCCCTTGGTAAGTACTCTCCAGCCTTCGCAGACTTAGAAACCTGTTCTGGCAAAACGTAGTATACTTCACCCGAATGTTTTCCCTCTTTCCACAAAGCCGAATAAGTTGCGGCAAAAACAGCAGTCTCTACTATACTTTGCTCTGGAGCTTCTTGCCCCCTTTTTAAAACTACCACTGGAGCACCCGGTGATTGAGTGTGAAAGAACAAATCCCTACTTTCCAAATGCTTGGAAACTATTTCTTCATTCATCTCTGCGTTTCTCCCAGCTATAGCTAAAAATCCGTCAGATGTGATAAACCATCGATACCTCTCATACCACTCCCTCTTTCTCACAACTCTAAGAGTTGAAATGAATTTCTTTTGTAACAACTCTTCAACGTTCTCTATCTCTCTCTTAGTCTCTTCAATAGCCCTCTCAAGCCCTTCCAACTTCTCTCTAATTTTTTTAGCTCTCTCGTAGTATTCATCCGCGTTCTCATAAACCTCTTTTGATACATCGATTTCTACATCGATACCTAAATCTAAAACAATTCTTCCATCCTTAACGGACTTTATAAGCTTTGCAAGCCCTTCTTTCTTTTTCTTCAAAACTCTCGCTATTTCATCCCAACTCATCTCCTCACTTGCAACTCTTAAAGCGTTGATGATCTTTTCAACGATTTGGTAGTTCTCGTATATGGCATCTCCAGCCCTTCTATACTTTTCTATCTCCTTTTCAAATCTCTTCTTTGTGTTGAGCTGAATTTCAAGCCTCTTCTTCAACTTCTCAAGCTCTTTAGACTTCATCTCCTCAACTTCAGAGATCTCAGAGATCTTCTTCGAGTAGAACTCGTCTAACGCTTCATTGAAAGTCTTAAAGTACTTCTTCTCATATCCCTCATAGAACTTCAAATCCATCGGAACTACATCGTAGTAATCGCCATTCTTCAAAACTATCTGTGGTTTTAATTCGAATTCGATTAACTCCTTAACAGTTGTGATTATCTTCTGCCTCTCATCCTCACTTAACTCGTTAAAGGGTTTTTTCTTATCTACACCTGCCCTTAAACATGTCTCTTCCGCATACAACCCACCCAAGCCAGAAGTAGCTAAGAATCTAACAGCTTCTCTATCTCCATTACTCCTAATTAGATCTATTGGATTTCTCGGTTCTGGAAACTTGTAAATCTCGCCCGGCTTTACATCGAATCTAAGGGGCATTACAACTCTAAAACTTTCATCTGTGAGAATTATATTTCCCTTCTGAAATAGCTCAGCTATTAAAACCTTCCTCTCATCTCCTCTCCTGAAGTGAATTACAACAACTCTATCGAAGTCATACTGCTCGATTTTCTCTATTCTTGCACCTTCTAAATGCTTTCTCAAAAGCATCGCGAAGGGGGATGGAAACCTTGGGCTTTTCTTTGGGAACTTCGTTAGATGTATCCTCTTCCCAGCTTCAATCACCAAATCCCTCCTACCTTTGGCGTAGATCTTTATCCTGATCTCGTTTGGAGGATAGTGATAAATCTTCTCGACTTTTCCACCTATGAGCTCTTGCAGTTCGATTACACAAGCCCTTATATCGAATGATGACATCGACTTCACGTAGAAATTTTCGACAAACCTTTAAAAAAACTTGATCAAATTTAAAAGTGTATAAGCAGGTGATAGTCGTTAGAGATGACTTAAAGCTTTCACGCGGTAAAATAGCAGTTCAAGTTGCTCATGCGGCAATAATAGGGTTTTTAAAAAGTGACGAAAAGATCAGAAGAGCTTGGCTTGAAGAGGGGCAGAAGAAGATAGTTTTAAAGGTTGAGAACTTGCAAAAGCTACTTGAAATAAAGGAAAAAGCTGAGATAGCTGGATTAAAAACTGGAGTAGTTGTAGATGCTGGATTAACGGAAATTCCACCGAATACGATTACAGCAGTAGTTATAGGGCCCGATGAAGAGAAGAAGATAGATAGGATAACTGGGAACCTTCCACTGCTCAAGTAGACTTAATCCAGCATGTGTTTGGGCACTTAGAGCAAAAACCCTTCTCCCAGCATCTATTCCAGCATGGAACGTTGTGCTTATAAGCGTTTGAGCAACAAGCCGCTCTAAAGACTATCAATCCTAATTCTTCTTTAGCAAATTTCTCTAACTCTTCTTTCATCTCAAAGTACTTCTTCGGAAGGTTATCTATTCCAAGTTTCTTTTTAACATTCCTTGTCAACCTCAGATTTCCAAGGATAACTCTATCTGTGTATTCAGATATCTCTTCAATCCCCTTCTTATACGTTTCCAGATCTATCATTGGAAGTATCGGCCTTAAAAATACGCAACCGTCAATCTCTTTACAAAACTCAAGTCTTTCAGATGGAGGCGGTCTATTGGGTTCGAATCTCTTGCATATATCGTCGAACGGTATGCACATAGATACAAGTGTATCAACTCTTTTCAAAACATCAGCCAAATCGTAATTCACTTCCTTAGTTGATATTTGAATTGGATTTCCGAGTTTTAAAACCTCTTCTAAGAATTCCTTGGTGTAATTCGGGAAATCTAACGGCTCACAAATCGAACCTATTGCAATAAAACTCTCACCAGGCTTAAACAATGGATTTAGAAGAAGTGAGTAAACCAATGCCTTTGGTGATAAATCTACAAGCTCTGGTTTTGAATTCACATAGCAGTACAGACATTTGGCATTACAACCCTTTGCTATGTGCACCGTAAAACCGCAAGGTCTCGGGTTTCTTCTGGCGTGATCGTTTCTCCTAGCCTTTCTGATCTCCTCTATTGACAAGGATTCCTCGTATTTCCTTATGATCTTTTCCTTTAGCATATCTCGCTGAAGAACCTCTCTATAGAGCCGTATTTCTTAACTATTCTTAAATAGAGATCGTCTAAAACCCTGCTTGAAGCACCCCAAACGATTTCTCCGCAGCATTCAAAACAGGGCCCCCAATCCGCAATCCTTCTCGAAAGTAAAACATCCTTAAGGCTATCTACTAAAACTCTGCTAACCTCTCTGTGATCTGGTTTGAAGTTGTCATCCCTTATAAGTCCGACTACTGGGCAGAGCTTTATCCTGTACTCCCGAACTTCTCTAGGCAGTAAATACCCCAAAACAGTTACGTCTCTAATTCCTAACTCCTCTCTTGCCTCTCTTAAGGCTGTATCCCTCGGACTTTCATCGTTTTCAATCATACCACCCGGAAATGCTATATGTCCAGCACTCCTCTTTAGATTTTTAGATCGAATTATCATGACAAGTCTTGGATCGGAGCTTTCAATTATGGGAACTAAAACAGCGGCTACAACTCTACCACTTGGCTTCTCATCGAGTATCTCTCTGAGTTTATCTCTAAGCACATAGGAGTTATGCCTTAGGAAGTATATAACGTTTAGGGGAATCTAAAAGGTATAGGTGTAAAGCATAGAAACGCCAACACGAATGCAAACAAGCCTATGAGTACTCTTCTTAAATCTAATGGTGTTTCATCGTCTACGGGCTCTGGATGTCTCTGCATTGAGAAGAAAAACGTTATAAACCCCCAAAAAATCCAAATCGAATCTGGTTGGTTGTAAAGTTTTGAGATTAGTAATCCAAATACCATAAGTATTATCGGAATGATTCTGGAGATCACTTCTGCTCTTCTTCCAATCATAGCTCTTAAGACATGCCCTCCATCGAGCTGACCAACTGGAATCATGTTTAGAAAAGTTACAAACAATCCAACCCATCCGGCAAATGCCACTGGATGAATTGGAATTACTTGAGTGGGATTTAGGAATATCTCAGGCTTGACTAAGTAAACTACAAAATCGAACAGTGGTGGTGTTGATATGTATACCATAGGCTCTCCCTTCAGCTCAAAGGGAATCTTTAAGCCTATAGCAGTTACTATCAGCGATGCAACTATACCTGCAATTGGCCCACTAACACCCACATCGAACAAAGCCCTTCTATTTGGAATAGCACCTCTATGCCTTATCACTGCACCGAGAGTTCCTATAACTGTTGGAAATGGGATGAAATAAGGTAAAGAAGTTCTCATCTTCCACTTCTTAGCGGCTAAATAATGTCCCATTTCATGACTACCCAAAACGAACATTATCGCAAGAGAAAACATGAAACCTCCGATTACGTTTATCTTCTCTCCGTAAAAGGTAGATCCTACAGCTGTTGTTGATGCAAGAGTTGCCAAGAATAACAGGACGTTTAGCCAAATCCTCTCCCTTTTTTCGACTTTTTTGAGTTCTAATATGTATTCTCCATATCTGTAGTTTAGAGATATGTCGTATTCATTTGATAGCCTCGCCAAAAACTTCTTTATCTCGTATTCACTAGCTTGTGGAATCACGTAAAACCTATAACCGTTCTCTATCTTCTCCGAGTGGTATACCCTGAAGTACTTCTCGATATCTTCAATCATCTAATATCTCCACGTAACCATCATTCGCATTCACAAAAACCCTATCTCCACTTCTAACGACGTCAAAGAATTCATTGTTCAGCTTATCAACTAATGGAATGTTTGCGATTATAGCTCCAACTGCAATTATTACTTCAGTCTCCCTGTTCACAATTGCAATTGGGGAAGTTTTTCTCTTCTTCATTCTAAGCAGTGCATACGTTCCAACAGTTGAACCCCTTCCGTATGGAAAGATTAAAACTCTTCCAGCAACGCTTAAACCCCTTATATCACTGTCATCTGCAACTACAACGCCAGAATCTAAATTTATATCACCAAAAAGCGATAAGGGCTTTTTAGAAACCAACGCAATACCTTCAGCTTTACCCTTGGATATACATCTACACTTAAACCTCATCAGATGGCTTTAACCCTCCTCTTCGTTGGAGGTTTAGGCTTTATCAAAATCCTACTACCACACATCGTGCATTGAATTATATTCCTCTCCAAATCTACGTCAACTTCAGCACCGCAAACCAAACAGATGTAAGCCATCTAAATCACCCCTTTATGGCTTTTTCAACTATTTTAGCCGCAGAAGTTTCTGGCACGTAGCAACCACCGGCAAACTTGTAACCGCAGTGCTTGCACTCCCATATCCCAGTTCCAATCCTTTTAACTGCTTTTTTTCCGCACTTCTTACATACGTATTTCTGCCTTTCAACTAACTCGATTTCAAGCCAAGCTCTTCTAATTCTAAGCCCATACCTTGCTCCAAATCTCGCTGCGGCTTTTACTTTCTTAGTTCTACCCATAAAATTAGATAAACGCAAAAAACATTTAACACTTTCGCAAATCAAAACATTCAAGTACTTCTTTTGATCATGAGGATTTGGGGTGAGGATATGCTTAGTGTAAACGAACTTGCTTTAGAGATTGTTGAAGACATGCTCGACTACGAAGAAGAGCTAAGGATACAGTCTAAGAAGCTTGAAAACGGTGCAACAATAATAGATTGCGGTGTAAACGTTCCCGGAAGCTATGAAGCAGGAATAATGTATACACAGGTTTGCATGGGTGGATTAGCAACTGTAGATATAGTCGTCGATACGATAAGAGATGTTCCGTTTGCATTCATAACCGAATACACAGATCATCCGGCTATAGCTTGTTTAGGTAGTCAAAAAGCTGGTTGGGCTATAAAGGTTGAGAAGTATTTTGCAATGGGAAGTGGGCCTGCAAGGGCTTTGGCTTTGAAGCCTAAGAAGACCTACGAGCAAATAGAATATGAGGACGATGCAGATGTTGCAGTTATAGCTTTAGAGGCAAGCCAACTCCCAGATGAGAAGGTAATTGAATACATTGCCAAGGAGTGTGATGTCGATGCTGAAGATGTATATGCCTTAGTAGCTCCTACGGCATCAATCGTCGGAAGTGTTCAGATATCTGGAAGGATTGTTGAGACGGCTATATACAAGATGACAGAAATTGGTTACGATCCGAAGTTGATAATAAGTGGTGCTGGAAGGTGTCCAATCGCTCCGGTTTTAGAGAACGATCTAAAAGCAATGGGTGCAACAAACGACAGCATGATGTACTACGGCAGCGTTTTCTTAACGGTTAAGAAGTACGACGAAATCCTCAAGAACGTTCCAAGTTGCACGAGCAGGGATTACGGTAAGCCGTTCTACGAGATATTCAAAGCCGCTAATTACGACTTTTACAAGATCGATCCGCATCTGTTCGCACCAGCTCAAATAGTAGTTAACGACGTATCTACCGGAAAGACTTACATCCATGGAAAGCTGAACGCCGACGTCTTGTTCCAGTCGTATCAGCTCGTATTCGAGGAGTGATATGCCGACTTATATATTTAGTAAAGATTCTTTTTTAAAATTTTTAGAAAAGTATTTAAAAGATGATATAGCTGTAGTCGTTTCGAGTGATGTAACGAATTTAAAGAAGAAGAAGATCGAATCTTTTATAGGAGAGAAGGATTACTTCTTAGTGGAATTTGGAATTCCGTGTGATGTTTTAAGAGTTGATGAAGATGAGTTTGATGAGCTGATTAAGTATACTGTTGTGTTCGTTGATAAAGACGTTTTAAGTGAGACTGGCAAGAAGTCTCTGAGATAAATACTTATAGGCGATTTGAAATTATTAGTCATGGCATTGATATTCAGAGATCTGTTGAGAATGGGTATTATCGACGCTCCAAAAAATGCTGTTAACATACGGATTTCTATTCCAAGTAAATACCTTTCTGAGCCATATGAACTACCAAATGATGCATTGATATTTGGAGAAATCTTAGATGTATACGATTGGTTAGGAAATCCTGTAAAAGATGTGGATGAATTGGTTGGCTCTGAGATTACCTTTATCTTGAGGAGGTTTTTCAACACCGATTACTTATACTTATCAAGGAATTCTTGGCTAATACTGAGGGACTACGGTATTCTTCCAAACGAATATCAAATAAAGGTAAAGATAACTTCAGCAAAATTCGATGAAGAGGAGATAAAGATTTATCCTAAGGTTGATAAGGAGATTTCTTGAGTCGTAATAATAAAGTCATAGTGTAAAAGTTCATTCAAGAAAAACCTTTATTCTCTCCTCCTAATCCAGAAGAAATCCTTTAACTAATGCATTCTAAAAAACTCAA
>CAYWXE010000069.1:0-8163 GCA_964462505.1 uncultured archaeon
AATTATCTTTTAATTCTGACTGTTTTTACAAAGTGATAGCTTTCGATCTCCTTTTCATTGAGTTCAAGAGGTTACTGGTTTATACTGGGACGCTATATGGAACTGGTCTTTCAATCCTCTTTTCATTGAGCATTAAGAATGGGTTATAACCGATCCAACCGTCTTCAATTCCTACTTTCATTGAGGGTTATGTTCTAAACATATATAAGACCTATTAGTGTTTTCTACTGAACACGATCATTCGAACATATACGCTAATAACATTCATATCTTAAACACTCTAGCGTTCGAGAATTCATTTATATACCCTCAACAAACCTATTCATATACCTACAATTCAAAATATTCGAGAGCCTTAGAATACAGCTGAGAATGTATAAAAATACAAGAACTACTTCAAGTTATCGAAAATCTACTTGTACTTAAATTTTAAGAAAAGAAGACGATAACAATTTACTTCAATTCACCCTTAACAGTTGTAGCGAGCGAGAAGTCCTCTGGCTTAGGAACTTCTAATTCCAATCCCTTTCTCTTTCTAACTTCCATTATGAAGTTTTCAAGCAAAGCCTGTGGGACTTGTTCAAACCCTGCGTGCTCAATACTCCAAATAGCCCTTCCAGAGGTTGCAGATCTTATAGCTCCAGCAAATCCAAACATCTCTTTAACTGGAGCTTTTGCAACGATTGTAACCATATCTCCCTCAGTTCTCATCTCTAAGATCTGTCCCCTTCTGCCTTGTATCTCCCTTGTAACATTCCCGAGTAAGTCCTGTGGAACTGTTATGAACAACTTCTGATATGGTTCAAGTAGCGTTGGATTTGCTTGAAGCATCGCCGCGTAAATAGCTGATCTAACAGCTGGAATGACTTGGGCTGGCCCTCTATGCACGGAATCCTCGTGAAGCTTACAATCAACCAACTTTACTTTCAACCCCATACACGGCTCCTTCGCCAATGGGCCAGATTTCATAGCCTCCCTGAATCCCTGCAATATTAGATCCATTGTTTCATTTAAGAACTGTACTCCTTTTGTTACATCACAGAACACGTTTCCTTCAAAGTAATCTACTATTCCAGCAGCCTCTTCTCCACTAAGCCCAGCTTCTTGCAACTTCTTTCTCCTTTCCCTCTTATCCATTTTTAAGTTTACCTCACCCTCTCTAAACAACCTTATTACCTCTTCTGGCAACGGCTCAACTACGATGTAGAACCTGTTGTGCTTATTTGGAGATTTTCCTTCAACTATTGGCGACACAGTCGTTACGGTCTCTCTAAACACAACTATCGGCGGAGATGTTACCACTTCTAAGCCGTAATCCCTTCTAATCTTTTCAACCTTAACCTCTAAGTGTAACTCACCCATCCCACTTATCAAGTGCTCACCGGTTTCTTCGTTAAGTGTAACGTGCAGAGTTGGATCCTCTTTTGCAAGTTTCCTCAAAACCTCAATTAGCCTTGGCAAATCCCTTGGATTCTTTGCCTCAATTGCCATTGTAACAACTGGCTCACTGTAGTGCTTAATACTCTCAAACGGGACAAAACCTTCAATATCTGTGCAAGTAGATCCAGCTGCGGCATCTTTTAATCCGACTACTGCAACTATGTTCCCAGCTGGAATCTCTGGAACTTCTATCCTCCTCGGCCCCATGAAAACTCCAACAGTCTGAACTCTGTTCTTAGTCCTCCTATCCACTATGTAAAGCTCTTGTCCTGGCTTAAGCGTTCCACTGAAGAGTCTTCCAACTGCAACCTCTCCAGCCTGAGGATCTACAACTATTTTAGTGATCATAAGAGCTATTGGCCCCTTTGGATCACAACTCGCCATAGCCTTTCCTTCTCTACTGTTCATGTCACCCTTCCATATCACTCTAATCCTTTCCTTCTGAGCTTCTATTGGTGAAGGTAAATGCCTTATAACCATATCTAAAACAACCCTGTGCAACGGACTCTTCTTTGCAAGCGTTTTCATGTCATCGCTCTCTATGTATTCGTATACCTCTTTAAAGCCTATTCCAGTCTCCTTCTGTGCAGGAACACTAACAGCCCACTTGTACAAGGCTGAACCAAATGCAACACTTCCATCTTCAACTCTTATCATCCACTCCTTGTACTTCTCTGGTTTCATCGCTTTTATAAGCTTGTTAACATCTGTAATTACTTTGATGAGTCTCTCCTGCATTTGCTTTGGAGTTAGCTCTAATTCTCTTATAAGCCTGTCAACTTTGTTTATGAACAGAACTGGCTTTACATTCTCCCTTAAAGCCTGCCTTAGAACAGTCTCAGTTTGCGGCATTACACCTTCAACAGCGTCTACAACTACGATAACGCCATCGACTGCTCTCATAGCTCTCGTTACATCTCCACCAAAGTCTACATGCCCAGGTGTATCTATGAGGTTGATTAAATACTCCTCCCCCTTGTATTCATGAACCATTGAAACGTTCGCCGCTTGGATCGTTATTCCCCTTTCCTGCTCTTGCTCATCGAAATCCAAATAGAGTTGCTGCCCAGCCAATTCCTCACTAATCATTCCTGCCCCAGCTAGTAGGTTATCGCTTAGTGTTGTTTTACCGTGATCTATATGGGCAACGATACCCATGTTTCTTATCTTCTCGGGCTTCCACATCAACTCTTTTATCTTATCGACCATCTTCTTCGCCCTAACCATCTCATCACCTCGCAGATTTTGCAATTCTCTCTACTTCTTCCTTCTTCGCAATCGCATAACTCCTGCTATCGTTGTTTGCTGCGGCTATTATCTCATCTGCCAAACATTCAGCTATGCTCTTCTTAGATTTAAAAGCTGCAAGTCTTGCCCCCTCAGCGATGTTTCTTAGAGCAATATCTAGCCTTCTCAAGCTCGATGTATCTACTGCTTTTGGAACTGCTATACCCCCCATCTTAAGCCTAACTACTTCCTCTCTTGGCCCAGCGTTTACAAGTGCATCCACTAAAACTTGCAACGGATTTTTCTTAGTCTTTTTATGAATTATCTCAAACGCCTCTTTGACTATGTTATATGCAAGATGCTTCTTCCCAGTGTTCCTCCCTTTTCTCATGACTTTGTTTATCAACCTCTCAACTATGAACACGTTTTGCTTTGCAAACGGTTCATTTGCATGTCTCCCATGCGTATGTGGGACGAATCGAGGTTTTAGACATATGTAGTTCTTTAAAGCTGGGTCTTTTACTTCTACTTCCTCAGCATTCCATTTGCCGAAAACCAATAGCTCCTCTTTTATGAATCCGTATTTCATGGTATCACCTTAATGGTTTCTCTTTTCTACCCATTACGAGCTCTTCAAGTGATACACCGTTAACCTTAACAACCTTGTATCTAACCCCTGGAATGTCTCCCATCGATCTTCCCATCCTTCCACCGATACCTTCGATTATAACTTCATCGTGTTCATCTATGAAGTTTATAGCCCCATCTCCTGGGCAGAATGCAGTGACTTGCCTACCGTTCTTAATTAATTGAACCCTTACAGCTTTTCTAATCGCTGAATTCGGTTGTCTTGCTTCGATTCCAATCTTCTCCAATACTATTCCCCTTGCTTGTGGTGCCCCCTCCAATGGATCAGCTTTTCTCTTCAAATCAAGTATTCTCCTTACGTATCTCTTATCACTCCATCTAAACTTCTTCCTATTCTCAATCAACTTCCTCGCAGCGAATAATCCATATCCCATGATCATCACCTTACTATTATGTCTTCTATATCGTGATGCCTCCTAGCGAGTTCTTTCGCTTTGTTTATATTCTTTCCCCCCTTTCCTATCACAATCCCCTTTAACTCCGGACTAACCGATATCTGAGCTATTTTCTTTCCCTTTCTGTCCATTAACTTGACAGTCACCTTTATCGGTTTAAAAATGTTGGCTATGAATTCAGCTGGATCGTCTGAATGCTCTACTATTTCGATTCTCTTCCCTATTAACTCTCTTGCCCTTTCGACATTTATTCCACCTTTTCCAATCGCTATTCCCATGTCTCCCTTTCTAACTACGAATATCACCCTATCATCGAGAACTATGCAATCTTTAACACTAGCCCCAGTTAAATTCTCAAAAAGGGTAAGATACCTTATGCTTTCAGCTGAGAGCTTAACTCCCATAGTAGACACCCTATTCTACTTCTTCTAAAATCGCCATAGCAGCAACACTAAACGGTTTACCACAGAAAGCTCCCAACTCCATGTTGTTTCCTTTAAAAACGAATATTGGAACGTTATAGGATTTTATCTTCTCCAAGACATCTTCAGGGCAATTACTTGCCACTACTACAGCCTTAGCTTCACCTTTTTTTAAAGCCTTAAGAGTTCTTTTGCTACCCAAGTAGTACTTTCCAGATCTTAGAGCTTTTCTTATGACATCTCCGACATCAGTCATCTCCTACCACCTATCTTTAGCCTTAATTCGACATCACCAGTTCCGAGCTTTATAGGTTGTCCGACTATTATATTTTCCGTTATACCCCTCAAATAGTCTACCTCACCCTTAACCGCAGCCTCAAGTAAGTTGTTGACAGTCATCTCAAAAGCCGCCCTTGCAAGTATGCTCTGCTTTTCTCCAGCAACGCCATGCCTTCCTATCTGTTTTAGCTCGCCATCAGCAGTCATAACATCTGCTACAAGCATTATATGCCTGACATCTACTTCTAAACCCTGCTCTTCAAGTGTTTCTATTGCTTCTTTTATTATAGCGTTTCTCGCCGCTTCTATACCGAGGACTTCGTAGATCTCATATATGTTGTTAGTCAGAGTTCTTGTAAAGTCTACGCCTTTAACCTTCATAACCTTCTTCAAGTTCGAACCCTCTGTATAGAGAACGTATTCATCTCCCTCTTTTCTGATTATAACTCTCCTAATCTCCTTGATTCCAGCGACTAACGTATTCTTTATCTTCTCAAACGTCTCCATTAAAACCTTATATGAAGGTTCTTCAATTTGAACTACGAGATTTCCATTTTCCTCTGTGACTTCCATTTTTATACTCTTCTCTATCTTTCCCTTCAGGTTTTCAACTGTTAAATCCTTCCTCTCCAAAACTGCTCTATCAGGTTTTATGATAATCCTCATTCTTCTGATATCGACTTCTATATCCGCTATATCTTTCACGTATGTGGCTTCAATTCTGTTCGCAACTTCTCTCGCCTTCTCTCTATCTTTCGCATACTCTGGCAGTAGTCTTATTGTCATCATCGGCGTTGATGGATTCTTCCTTACATCGAGTATTTCGATTAAACGCGGTAAGCCAAGTGTGACGTTTATCTCAGCCACTCCTGCGTAGTGGAACGTTCTCATCGTATTGTGTGTTATTACTCCTTCTGCTGTTGTAAACGTTTCTAGACCGTCTACAGATAAATCGTATACGTAGCCGTCGTAATCTACGTATTCTATTGAAACTATTTCATCCCAAACCACGTCGGAATTTAAAGCCCTCTTCAAAACTTCAAGTTCTTCTACTCTTATACCTTTAGTTTTTGCTATCTCTTCAAGCTTTGTAAGATGTCGCTGTAAAGTTGCTCTCCCAATTTTCTGTTTTCTTGTAAACTTCCTTACGTAATGTAATGGATATCCTAGTTTCTTCGAAGCTTTAAGCAATGTTAAGCCGAAGAATGGAATCATGTCTACGAGATCGTAGGTCTTCTCCTCGTTTAAGGACTTTACAATTTCATTAAGCTTTCTAAATTTATCTAAAATCGATGATCCAATTTCCTCAGCAAATTTCTTAGCATAGCGATAAGATATCTCCAATCCGAATTGACACTTCATTCTTCTCTTTACGCTGAATATCCCAAATCTCGTTAGTAGTAAGGATATGCCGTCGATTAAATCCTTTGATGAGGAGTAAACTCTAATCGTCTTCCTATCTACATTTATACTTCCATCTCCATCAAAGTAACCCTGTAACAATCCTCTTACGAATTCTCTATCTGCACTGAAAACGAAGTCTGGAATCCTCTTATTTCTTGCATTTGTTCCAAAGCTTTTAACAAACTCACTTAAAACAGCGGAGTAAATTCTGATATCTCTGCTTTCAGCAAATCCACTTCGATTTTTGTACTCTGCAACACTTAAGCCAAATCTACTTGCAATTGCTTTAACAGCTCTAATCACATCTTCGCTTGTATTTGAAATGGAAATGAAGTATTTAGTAGCGTATCCATCCGCTAAATATATCCCCAAGAAGTATCCAAGCTCAAAATCGAGATTTACATCCCTTGGTATGGATTTACCGTTTATCGGTGTTATAAAACCGTTAACAATTGGATGACTTACGAATTCTGAGATGTCAATTACTGAAACACAGTTCAACGGCATAAATCTAATCACTGGAATTCTATCGCCAACTCTTAACCTTGAACCCTCTATAGGAATTACCTCGTTGTTATACCTAATAACAAAGGAGTGATAAGGTGTTGCAGTTATAACCCTTCCAGATCTGGTTCTAATCTTTATGAGCTTTCCTTTGAACTTATGCCTAATTACGCTTCTTATAGGCTTCCATCTAACTTTTTCATCTTTATCCAAACCCAATGCATAGATCTCAATTGGTAAATCGCAAATTTCATGAATTCCCTGTCTTATACATCCGTATTTTGCTATGCATTCGTCTACAAACCTTCCAATTTCTACAATTCTAACGTTTTCTCTCTTTTTAACGATTATTCTTTCATTCCATGGGAGAGACATCTGAGTTCCTGGCTCACCTATCGATTGCGCCGCTACGATTCCCGCAGCCTCTCCCGGCTCCATTAGGTTCTTGAGGTAAACCTGAAAACACCTCTCAACTACTTTTTTAGCTTGAGTTTTGTTGAGTTTAGCCTTTTCAAGCTCTTTCTTGATCTCCTCCTTAACGGATTCAGGAAGGGGATAATCTTTAAGAATTGAATCGTAATCAACCTTCATGCCTTACCCTCCTCAACAACCTCTTTGATTATCCTCTTGACGTCTATAGCCTTCCCTCTATAGCTCTTCATTGGATCTATACCATCTTCACCGTATCTAAACTGAACTAGAATTCCAGAGGTCTGCTCTTTAACTGTCCCATCGTATTCAACCTTTAAATCCTGCAAAGCGTTTATAAGCCTTCTCTGCAAGTAACCAGATTGAGAAGTTCTAACGGCTGTATCAACTAATCCCTCTCTTCCACCGGCCGCGTGGAAGAAGAATTCAACTGGAGATAACCCCTTCTTGTAACTACTCCTAACGAATCCCCTTGCCCTAGCTCCGAGATCACCGGGTTTGAAGTGGCTTAGTGTTCTGTTCGAATAGGAAAAGCCCCTCTTTATCCTCTCTCCTCTAACGGATTGTTGCCCAAGGCAAGCTGCCATCTGTGTGATGTTGAGCATTGATCCCCTCGCACCACTTACAGCCATTATTACAGCGGCGTTGTCCATACCGAGATATCTACTTGCAATCTTACCGGCTTTATCTCTAGCCTTACCCAACTCCTGCATTATCCTAACCTCTAATGTCTCTTCAAGACTTCTTCCCGGCATTGGCTCAAGGTTTCCTTCTCTATATGCTTTTATGAGTTCTTCGACTTTCCTCTCAGCCTCATCCAAAACCTCTTTGATCTGCTCTAATGCTTCATCAGGCACATCTTCATCATCTGTTCCTATCGTGAATCCAAATCTGCTTATAACTCTGATTGCAAGCTTTGTCATGTTATCTATGAACTTCTTAGCCTCTTCAGTTCCGTACTTCCTAACGATTTCGTCGATTATTATTCCCTTAAAAGCTCCAACGGCTTTTTCGTCTATAGTTCCCTTTATGAGCTTACCATCCCTAATGACTACATATGCATCGTATGGACATTCCTCTCCTTTGCACTCTTCACACCCTTGGCATATCTCGGCTTTGAATTCAAGCGTTATGTCTGGAAGTATAAAGCTGAATATCTCCTTGCCAGTGTAGTAGTCTTTAACAGGGATTTCAGATATGTCAAGGGGTCTAAGTAATTCCATAGCTTCCTCTCTGCTGAACACCTTTTCTCCCCTTGTAAGCAGATATAAGCCTGAGATGTGATCGTGAATACCACCTATAATCGGCCCACCAAATCTCGGGCTTAATATGTGCTCCTGAACAGCCATGAGTATCTTTGCTTCAGCCTGAGCCTCTAAGCTCTGAGGCACATGTAAATTCATCTCATCTCCGTC
>CAYWXE010000070.1:0-4768 GCA_964462505.1 uncultured archaeon
TACGCTATCAAACATTTTATCGCAGCTTGATATAACACTTTCAGCTTTAAGAGACGATTTAAGAGGAGTCGATTCAAGAACTCTGACAGACTTATACAACAAGATAAACGATTTGCTAACAGAGCTTCAACCAGTAAGTGCAAGTGATTCAGTTGCAGCTGCAGATAACACAGCTGGATTAACCGTTACGCTTGATAAAGGCGGAAGACCTTTTGTTGATGTTTACTACAACGTAGGCGGAGCTGCTGATATCTACATTGAAGTCTCGAAAGATGGATCGACATGGAGACCTTTAGATTCAGTTTCACCAACATCTGCTGAGGAGAAATTACTTCAGTATCCCTGGGTAGGCCATAGATATGTCAGAGTTAGAGTTCCAACTACTGGTATTGATGTAGAACTGGAAATAACAGCATCGAGGTGATAACATGCCTTTGCCACCAATTTTAAAGAAATGGATTAAAGAATGGAGAAAAACATCAGAGGGACAGATAGAGACAGATGAAATCAAGGATTTAGCAGTAACTCGCTCAAAGCTTGAGTATCCGACTGAGGATGTTAGCTTTGCTTATTTAGTTGCCATTGAAAAAGCTGAACAGACCATAAGTATTGGACATACTGATGAAAATTGGTTCATAAGTATTGTAACAGTAGATTCTTTTGCTGACAAAGGTGTAATTGGAACTATGGCACTTAGTGGAGATGTATCAAGCCCTCTGTTGCGATTTTCAAGTCCAGATACAACATATTTAGTAAGATTTGATCCGGATTCTTCAACAGCCGATGTAATAATCAGAAAATGTGATGCAGGAACATTTACTGATTTAGCGACTGAAGCTGTAGATATTACAAACAACAGGGTTTACAATGCGAAAGCCTCTATATCTGGTAGCACAATTAAAGTCTTTAGAAGTGAGCCAAATAGTTTGACCTTACCTGACACACCTAATGTTTCAGCTACTGACACAGGTTTTACTAGCGGCAAGTTTGGAGTTTGTGTAGCACGTTCCGGCCCCTATATGAACCAATTTAACCCATACTCTCGTCTTATAGCTCCAGCAACATCACTACCAAAAGCTAAAGCAGTAATGGAGGTAGAAATTGCGACTGAAGGAGGAATAAAACCTAGTTTAGTTCGAGATCTGAAAGAAATATCTCAACTAAGTGGATTACCTGATTTTCTTTACAGGGAAGCTAAGAAATACGAAATTCTAAGGTCAAAAGGATTCACAGATGAAGAGATTAAGCTATTATTTGGCGATATACAAACACACGTAGATTTAGCAAGCGTTACATGGGGAGCTTTTGACCACAAACCACAGCATAACACAATGCTAATCATGATTACAGGTGGAAATGCTTACACAGGTGAAAAAGCAATTCAAGAGCAAATAGAACACGCAAAATCTAAAGGACTTAAAGTGTTATCACCGCCGAGAGATTACAATGAAGCAATCGAGCAATACAGACAGCTAAAGCGAGATTTTCCAGAATGGATTGCGGGTTGTCACAACTACTGTTTCCAGACGCTTGGGCATGAAGATTTCGATGCAATGCAAGTTGCAGATACGTATCACGGTAATATTATTGATGGAATTAAGCCAGATGCATATAAGAACGTTCCAGACTGGGAAATGAGAAAAACTCTACAAATGTGGAAAGAGAGACTTAAAAAAGCTGAAATTCTCAAGATAGAAGCTGAGAAGCATTTGAAGAAGTTAGAAGAAGTAGAGAAGAAGGGCTGGTAAATATGAATTTTCACTCAACAATTGCTCCAAGAATACGAGAAATTGCTACAATTGTACCAATGGAGCATCAAGCTACTTTGCATTACAGCGGCGTGCTGTTGGAAATGATAATGCTGTGGTTGTGGTTGAGAATGTGGAAGAGGTGATAAGATGAAAACTAAGATATTAGACGTGATTTATAAAGACTTTGGAGAGATAGTGCAAGATATCAAAGAGTCATCATATTGCGACAACTACGAAAGAGTGTCATACTTTGAGATAAAAGTTAAAGTAGATAACGCTGGAGAACTGTTAAAGCTGTGGGATGATATTATGGATACTCTCAAACAACATTTTAGTCGAGAAGATCTTGAGAAAATAAGTATATTCTTAACGAGGTAAAGAGGTGATTTGATGTTAGTTAGTAAATTTATTAAAGAAGGTAGAAAATTTGTAAGGTTGGAGAATCCAGTTACTGGTGAAACAATAGAAGCTGAGTTAGCACCTAGAGAAGTTGTAGATGAAATTTCAAAGAAATACGAGATTAAACTCCAGTATAGCTTCGAAGTTATGCCTCAAGAAGTCGAACCCCACGAAAAGGTAAACCTAACGGGTTATTTTGAAGTTCCAGACAAAGAGGGAGAGTATGAAATCGATATAACGATAAGGACAAAGGGATACAGTCACATGTTCCCCAGTGTAGCAAAATTTCAAGTTAAAAAGCCAGAACCGATTATTTTCACTGCTGCTGAAGTTGATCAAGCTATTAAAGAAGCTTTTGGAGAACGTGCTGAAAAAGCTCTTTGGCTAAATGCAGATGCTAGATACTATGGGGCTAAGCTTAGCGATATACAAGCAGTTCTACAAGAAACAAAGATAGAACAACTACCGTATAAAGCTGAAGAAACAGATTGTGACGATTACAGCTTTCTGCTTATGGGAGCTTTTCACGGAAATCCGTACAAACCAGAATGGAAATCAACAGCTAAGCAAGCAATATTCATAGCTTGGGTCTGGTGGAAAGAAAACGATAAGACATACGGACACGCTTTGAACTTAGCAGTGCTTGAAGATAAGAGAGTAGTTATGATAGAACCACAATTAGACAGAATCTTTAATGTTCCAGAGAACTGGAACTTGTGGTTGATTATAGGATGACAGAGTCACTGCTTCTCGATATAATTTTGATGTTCTTGCTTTTTAGCAATATTTGGATAGCTGTAGAGTTAAACTCAATAAAGAATGAGTTGAGGTGGTGGAGATGGCAGAAGATGAAGTTCAAAACAGAAAAGGAAGAACAAGGGAGATATTAGCAATAATAGGTGGATTAGGCGGTTTAGGCGTAATAAGCTACATAGCTTTGACCTCACAAAACGATACAGCACTAGGAGCATTAATCTCAATCGTATCTGGAATCTTTAGCTTCTACTTCGGTGCTAAGACGGCTGAAGTTAGATAGTCGATTGTGGTGCAAAATCTTCACTTTTCAGTGCGGTAGCTGACACTACGTAATTCATAAGTAATATAGTGGAGACGTACCACTATGGCAGAAGAGGTTGGAGGAATCGACTGGATTAAGATAAACTACTTGGAAGTTGCTGGTGAGAAATTCTCTCCGGGAAGTAAACTACCTTTTGATAGCATTCATTTGGCTAACGTTTACATAAACTTCACAATCCACAGGGAACTTCCAGAGGATGCAGTAGTCTACGGATTCAACATCTACGCAGATATAGAAGTATACGATGAAAAAGGAAACAAAAGGGAAGATATGAGCGGAACATCTACAATAAGCATAAAGGAAACGGTAAAAAACACATGGGAAAAAACCTTCACAAAACCCCTTGACTACTACATAAGAGTCAAGAAGGGGTATAAGTTCAGTATAAGGTTACACTTCTACGACGGTATTAAGGGTAAAGAAGTCTCATCCGATAAGGCGTGGTTCTACGTTGTAGGTTCAGGTAAGGGATTTATAAAACTCAAAATCGATGTAGATGTACCTTCGACAGTATACAAAGGAGAAGAGTTTGAGGTTAAGGCAAACGTCAACCTATACGAACTTGAAAATCTACAGTTTCCGATAGCGATATACGTTTGTCTTTATAGAAAAGATAACAACAAGGCAAAGCTCGTCAGTAGTAAATACGTCCAATTTGACGAATACGGAACTAAGACCGTCAAATTCAAGACGAAAATATATGAATCGAGCGAGATGGCTGTAGTTCCATCAACAGAATTTGATGGCGAAACATGGGATAATGATATAATGTGTAGAGACGAATATACCCTTGAGGTTCAAGAGCTGACCTCCTCCCCGCCTTGAAAAGCGGGGCTTCCAGCCCGCAAACGAGGTGATGTTATGGTAGACTGTTTAAAAAGAACGACACACTTCGCTACAATCCTTGGAATGCTGTTATACTACGACAAATATGGAGATGGATATATCAGTGATGAGGAATTGATTGACGCTATAAATGATTGGGAAAAGGGTAAGCTAACGGATGAAGAGCTTACAATAATAGAAGAGGTTTGGATGAGCGGTAAAAGCATAGTCGAATTCTGTAGTATAGATTGCTCAAAAAGAACGACACATTTCAGCTCAATTCTGGAGATGTTAAAATACTACGACAAAGATGGGGACGGATATATCAGCGACGAGGAATTGATAGATGTTGTAAACGATTGGGGTAAAGGTAAGCTAACGGATGAGGAGGCTTCAATATTACAACTGGTATGGCAGTGTGGTAAAAACATATACGAGTTCTGCGGCGTTTCACCACCACCGAAACCAAAGAGAGTATACGTAAACGTTTCCGTCAGTGCCCCATCCGATGTCTACGAAGGTGATAACGTTGATGTTAACGTTGTAGCCACCTTAACCAAAGCGGAGAACGTGAGTTTTCCGGTAACACTTTACTTCGGTTTATACTTCAACAACAACGGCAGAGCTGAAATAATCGAAGGGGAAAATATAACGTTCGACGGATACGAGACTAAAACCTTTAAAATGACTTTCAAAGCTCCAGACAAGACTGGTG
>CAYWXE010000070.1:4868-8144 GCA_964462505.1 uncultured archaeon
AGAAGTCGTTAAAAAGCCCTTTTGGGATACACTTGTAGATGCGATATCGGATTTGCTTGGTATTTCGAGAGAAGAAGCTGATACCTTGCTTAAAGCTACATTCGGTATACTTGCTATAATGTTCATCCTCAAGATTCTAAGGTAATTTTTTTAATTTACAAACTAATCATATTATATGACGTGCTTTATCATAGACGTAAAGGAGAGGGAGAAGAAAGTTATAGTTGAGATATACGACGTCGATTATCCGAGCGAGGTAAAAGAGGGAGAAACGGTTACAGTCGAATTCTCTATGAGAATAGTAAGTGCTGAGAACGTAAGTTATCCAGTAGATATACCGGTTTGTCTATATAGAAAGGATGGAAATTTAGCCAGAAAAATTACTTGTAAAACCATTAAATACTACGGTGCTGTTGGAGAGAGAGTTACGCTATCGTTTACAGCACCAAAGTCTGGTAAATGGGAATTTGCATTAGTTCCATCAACGGAGTTCGACGGGCTTGCATGGGATGACGATTTCATGTGCAGAAATACATACACAATACTATTACCATGATTAAGGTAACGATAGTAGACCCACCACCGGAAGGAAAACTCTTAGCCTACACCTTCAACCCTTGGTTATGCTTTACACCTTCTCCAACCCTCTGCTGGCAGTGTGATGAAATTCCGGTAAACTCGTCTACAAAGGAAGTTACAATAGATACAGACACTCCTTGTTACATCAATCCGCAGGTGTGGATTGAATTACGAGATTCGGAAGATTATCTGCTTTACAAAATCGTAACGGATAAACCAACGGGTGTAAAGGAGGTTAAGGTATACGGCTGGAACGGTGCTCACTACAGGACTACTATAAGCGTTGATAAAACGGTTGTAAAGCCGGGAGAATCCTTCAGACTTAGAGCGAGACTTCTAACGCTCACAAACGACTACTACGAAGATTTATTCAAACCCGTTGGAGAGAACTATCCCGTAGAATTCTACAGAATACGTGACGGTGTTGAAGAGTTCATAGGTAGAAACTACACGGATGAGAACGGATTTGCAGTGTTAACAGTATCCGAAAGTTTACCCGAAGACGTTGACAGTAAGGAGGTAGAGTATTACGCCAAATATCCTTACGATAAGACGTATTACGATACCGTCATCGTTACGGTATCCAGAACGGTTACGAAGCCCATACAACTCTGGGACTCTTTAGTTAACGCTGTAGCGGACTTGCTGGGAATATCGAGGGAGCAAGCCGATATACTTCTTAAGGTCATTATCGGATTGATAATCCTTTCAATCATATTTTAAAGGATTAGCTATATTAAAGAAGAAGAAGTAACAAGTAGTAGTATGTGGGTAGAAGTCTCGCATGATTACGTTCCGAATGTTGGAGATGTAATAAAACAGGTGTTCAGAGGGGTTAACACAACCGGCATACCCTACGACGATAACAGAGTAATATCCGAGCTTGAAAACCTATCCAATGAGGAAATCGAGGATAGGATATACAGGGAGACTGGAGCTAAGGTAAAAGTCAGGAATAAGAGGGTTACAGTGATAACATCGGGATTCGAATATCAATACGAGGTTGAATACGAGGTTGTTGAGATTTCCTCTCCAACGTTGTGGGCAATAGCCGCAATAATAATAGGATTGATTGCACTCCTAATAACGCTCGACTGGTTCATGGATAGAAATCTGAAGCTGACATCGCCTACCGATGGGAATAGGAGAAACCTGTTCGGCATCATACTGCTACTGGTAATATTCATCATACTAATCTACCTCCTAAAGAAGAAGTAAACTTATATTTGGGGAAAATATAAGTAGTGTTGGTGATAGTATGGATGGTCAGGAAAAGGGACTTTTAGATACGTTAGCGGAAGCAATAGCAGATGTAGTAGCTCCACTGTTGGGGATTAGGAAGGATACGCAAGAATACCAAGACCTCGTATATAAAATTAGAGCAATATTAATACTAACAGGTACTGCAATCGGTCTCATAGTAGTATATAAGATATACAAAGCCCTGAAGGGTAAGTAACATGATTTTAGGGGTATGGACTAAAGAGGAGTTCAAGGATGCACTTATTATAGCATCTGCAACGGCTTTAGTGGCATTTTTCACATCAATGACAATGCAGTGGCTATCCAAGTATGTCAAATCGAGGTAGTTACGACCCACCATCAATACGTATAGAGAAAAAACTCATAGCATTAGAGGAGAGAATAAATACAATACAGTCTGATATTGAGAAGCTGAGTAATAATTACGAGAAGATAGTCCCGCTCGTATCAACTATAACTCAAAAGCTTGAAGACTTAGATAGTAGGGTTAATAGAAATTTCGATAAGATATGGAAAAAGATAGACTCAATCGAAACAACCATAACAAAACACTCCATCCTTTTAAACTGTGTGGTTGAGGAGAGAAGGGAGAAACGAAAACTCAAGTGGACTGAAAGGATTAGTATAAAGTCTGCGGCAATTGGAGCGGCGATTACAGCAGTTGTATCTGCAATCTTGTATTTAATTAAGTAAACTATTTTTATACTATTAACTAACTTAGCCGTATGGGGTTAGTTGAGTCTATTGTTGTTAGTGTTATCGGGTTTGTAGTTGGTGGATTAATAATGACTACAATCGGCTTTCTAACAGCTAAATTCTTTGCAAATAGGATTGTACACAATCTTTTATCGAATGAAACTAAAGATAGGCTTTACGTATGGTTTAGTGAAGTTTTATCGGATGGTTTTGGTAAGGCTATAGAGGAATACCTTAAGGACGAGAAGATTCAGGAACTGAAAAACATACTAGTTGAAATCTTGGAGGAGAAGTTGAGACAACGAAACCTAAAATAATCTAATCGAAACATTTATATACTACACAATACTTGAGTAGTATAATATGATGTTGGTTAGTGAGGTTAAAGAGGGGGATAAGACAATCGTCACAGTGGAAGACCTATCGAAGGCTGAAGGGTTCACATTGACTACAAGGAAGGCTATAAAAGGTAATGACTATGTAGAACTTGAAATCAGATATCCAAACAGAGTAGAAACCATCCCACTACAAATCGATGCAGATGTCGACCTAAAAACCCTCGCTAAGAGGATGGCTGACGTAAAAAATGAGAATGTTGTCATAACAGATATTAAAACCCTTCTTGGTGGAGGTGGGGAGTTATGAGTGATATAAAGTTACGCAAACTGAGATTCTACGTAGAACAGTATTACGACCTACAGATGGAGAGGGTTGCCGCATTCAACAGACTGGCATGCA
>CAYWXE010000071.1:0-8020 GCA_964462505.1 uncultured archaeon
CTACACCAAAAGTTTGATAAGCATTGAGTGATAAAGATTTTTAAGCGGGGGTTGCCGAGCGGACAAAGGCGCCGGATTGAGGGTCCGGTCCCGTAGGGGTTCGTGGGTTCGAATCCCACCCCCCGCATAAACACTTTTAAATTTAAAACTTTAAAAGACTTCTATGAAAGTCATTCCAGGCTTTTCATCGCCTATGTTGTCTTTAAGGATTGCAAAAGAGTTAAACGTCAAAATAGCTCCCGTAACCTATAAGAGATTCCCAGATGGCGAGCTATACGTCAGAATAGAGGATAGAGATGATGAATATATAGTTGTTCAGAGTATAAACTCAAACGACGACATCGTAGCATTGCTACTCCTATTCGATGCGTTGAGAGATTGCGATGTAACAGTAGTAATCCCATACATGGGTTACGCAAGGCAGGACAAGGTGTTTATCGAGGGTGAAGCTGTAAGCATAAGGGCTTTAGCGAAAACAATTGAGAGTTATGCAGATAGGGTTATAACGGTTAACATCCATAGTAAGGAAGCGGAATCATACTTTTCTAAGTTAAAAAACATCGATGCAATGCCATTGATTGGAGAATATTACGCAAACAGAGATTTAGTTATGATTTCTCCAGATAGGGGTTCTCTCGAGAGAGTTAAAGTTGCCGCGAGATTTGCTGGATGTGATTACGACTACTTAGAGAAGAGAAGGATCGATGCAGAAACAGTTGAAATACAACCCAAGAGTTTGGATGTAGAGGGAAAGGATGTAGTGATCGTTGACGATATAATATCAACTGGTGGAACGGTTGTAGAAGCTACAAAAAGACTTAGAGAATTGGGTGCTAAATCAGTGGAAGTGGCATGCGTTCATGCGGTATTAGCGGAGTTTGCTGCTGTTAGACTCATATGCTCCGGATTAAAGGAAATAATTGCTACAGATACAGTTGAAAACGTGTTTAGTAGGATAAGTGTAGCCAGTATCATTGCTGAAGAATTATCTTAAGTTTTAGGTGTTTTAAAATTAAATTTAATTGATCATTTATATTAATTTCAATTATTAAAATTTATAATACAAACAAAAAATTTTATTATTTATTTTTTATTTTAATTTTTCATCTTAGACCACATCAGCGAAAGTTACGCAGTAGTTTATTTAACACCTAGTAATTCACCGATCTTTTCAAACATCTTTCCGAATTCCGTCCAATTTCCGCTTTTTAGAGCTTCTAACATCTCTCTGTAGTACTTTCTGAGGAGTTCGATAAGCTCTTCTTTAACGACTTTTTCTTCTTTTATTTTCTCTGGAATCTCCTTTTTCATTTCAAAGACTTTTTCGAGTGCATCGTATAGTGTTGAATCCATCTTTAATATATCATCGTATGCAACTATTACACCTCTCAGCTCTGGAATCTTTGCCGAAACAGCTCTTAGATAAACTGGCTCTATGTATAGTATTGAGTTACTTATCGGTATGACGAGTAGATTCCCTCTTATAACCCTTGAACCCGCCTGATTCCAAAGTGTAAAGAGCTTAGATATTTCAGCATCCTGATCTATTCTTGCATCTATCTGCATTGGCCCATATATCAGTTCTCCCTTTGGAAATTCATACAGTATCAATTCTCCGTAATTCTTATCACATCTCGCCGCCATCCAAGCGATTAAATTGTCTCTTCCCTTTGGTGTAAACGGGAGCATTAAAACAAATTCTGGTTCACCTTCTATCGATAGAGTAACGTAATAGGGTTCCACCTCTATTATTTCACTCTCGAACTTCTCCTTTGGAATCTCCCATACGTCTTCTCTGTTGTAAAAAGCTGTAACATCTGTCATGTGATACGTTGCAAATATCTCAGCTTGAACTTCGAAGTAATCTCTTGGATACCTGATATGTCTTTTGAAATCCTCTGGAATCTCGTATTTGAATAGGCTCGGGAAAGCCTTCTTCAACATTCTAATGAATGCGTCCTCCTGAATTACGTAGAAGTCTATAGTTCCGTTGTATGCGTCGATGAAAACCTTAACGGGATTACGCATGTAGTTGAAGTCGTCCACTTTAGCAGAATACGGAAATCCATAAAGCTTCACGTATGCGTCGATTATCCAGTAGATCCTGCCGTTTATAACCGCTACATACGGATCCCTATCGTAGTAAAAGAATGGGGCAATAGTCCTCGCTCTGTCGACTATATTCCTGTGCATTAAGAGTCTACTCCCATCCGTTATATACTTACTCAGTACGAGGTTTACATCTCCAAATCTAAGCGAGTATAGAAATCTCCTAAAGGAATCGAGCTTTACGCCGCCAGTTCCGGAGTACTTTGTGTAATAGTTCACTTCACCAACTGGATAATCGAACTCCTCTTGAGTTGTATTGACAATTACGTAATCCTCTGTTAGCTCTCCGTAATATATCTCCGGTCTTTCGATTTTTATCTCTCCCTTGGGTGGAATGTCGTATAATATCAGCTCGGGCAACCCCTCTTTGGAAATTGAATTGACTGGAGCGGCAACTAAACCGTATCCATGTGTATATATTAAATGTTTGTTAAGCCACGTCTGAGCTGTAGATGGAAGTAGATCCGTTGAAAGCTCTCTTGCCGCAATCATTACTTGAACGTAGCTGTTGTTAATCCAATACCTGTCTACATCTACATCGTTTATTACGTAGTATGTTCTTATCTGCTGTAATTGCCTAAAAACAAATAGAATTGGTCTGTGATCCCAAATCCTCACGTTATCTATCGTTGCCGAGTTCTTCGTAATGTCTTCAAGTGTTAAGTTGTACGAGAAGTTGTAAGGAATTCTTTTGACGTCGTCTAAACCATACGCATATAAAGTGTAGTTTATACTATACATTATATATTTACTTTCATATACAAGCTCATTTGGTTCGACTTGAAATTTCTGAATTGTAAACGGAACTAATAGGACTAAAACGATGTATAATACCACTACAGCCAAAACCAAGTAGATAAACAACTCTACGTCCCTCTTCCTTATGAAGTAAAGTGAAGCAAATCCAGATAGGAAGGATATAACTGAAAATGCCGTTAAAATCGGAATTTTTATGTTCACATCGACGTATCCAGCACCACTTATTATTCCGTGCTGTGAGTAAATTAAGTCGTATCTCTGTAAAAACGCGAAAACTGCAATTGATATGAATAACAAAGCCGATATAACTCCTAAATGCGTAAATCCAAGTTGTGGAAATATCTCTTTGAATTCCTCAAAGCTCTTAACCCATCTGAAAACGTATGCGTAACAGCAGATCGATACTAATGCCGCAATTGCTAATGCAAGTATAAAAATTCCTACAACTATTTTTAAGAATGGTAGCTTAAATACGTAAAAGGAGGCATCTAAGTTAAAAATCGGATCCGCTATTCCAAAATCCGCAGAGTTTGAGAAGTACAGCAGATATATCCAGCACGGAAGTATTGAAAGAGAACAGAACAGAGAGATAGCAAAGTCTAAGATTAATGGAATTTTAAACTGCTCTCCTAAGAACTCTTCAGTGGCCTTTCTAATCGTTAAGTTGTTGAGAAGGAGTGTTATGAATATTATTGAAAAGGTAAGCAAATAGAATCCTATGGTGTATTCAAGGGATTTTACGAAGACATCTGCATATCCAACCGATTCAAACCATAGGTATTCTGTGTAGAGGTATACGAAGAGTCCAAACGCTACTACCAGAGCTATTATTGCGATTGCGTAATACAGCGGTTTGAGCGATACCCTGTAGTAATGCATATCTCCAAATACACACACTGAAAATATAACCTTTCCAATAGGGATAAATAATAAGTTAGGAGAGGGGTTATATGAGATTTGTAGTGAAAAACTTTGGCCCGATAAGATATGCCGATGTGACTTTAGGGGACTTTACAGTCTTTATAGGGCCAGGAGGAACTGGTAAATCGTATTTAGCTTATCTGATTTGGATGCTTCAAGAGATGGAGCCTGATTGGGAAACTCTTTAATGAAATCCATCCTCTTCCTGGTTTAGTTTCATATATCTGTCTTAAAAGTGAGTATATAAAGAATAGATAAGCCAAAAGTAAACTTTGACATAGAGTTTACATATAATCTATCTATTTATAGAAGTCATAGAAATAGCCTAAAAACCGAAATCTACTGTAGATCATTAGAATCCGTTACAAAGGTAAAAATCAAAAACGAGCTTAAAGGGTTTTATAATTAAAAGATGTGACAAGGATCCCATACCTCAATGAACTTCACTCAATTCTAAACCTTTCAGCGGGAAAGAACTCGGTTATGTTTATCAAAATCTCACCCTTATGTATTATATCGTAATTCCTAACCAAAACAGTTGAGCCTTCATCTATTTCGAGCTCCTTAGCCAGATGTCTGTCTGCTTTGACTACTTTTTTCCACCTTATCTCCCTTCGTGCTTCGATTCTGTGTTTTTTCATGATCTTTCCGATTGGTATATCCGCTTTCATTAAATCCTCCTTAAACCTCTTATCTAACCTCTTTATAGGTGTATATGATACAGCTCTGACGTATAAAACCCCATTAGCTCTTAGATTCACGACTCTGTAGTTTACCTCATCTCCTACATCAATCTTCAGAAGTCTCGCTATGTCTTCATTTGCCTTAACAACTCTCTGCTCAACTGTTTCGATTTCAACATCCTTTCCAGTTATCGCTTCGATTATAACTGTTATCGAGCCATCTGTGTTCAGTAATATCTTGTGGACTGCGTTTAGCTTCATAACCTATCTATCTCTCTAATGGGTTTACCCCTTCGAGTTTCTGGGGCTATGTAATCCAAAAACCTCGAAAATGGAATATTATACAATTTAAACGTAACCCTTAGTGGTGAGAGAACTACATCTTCATCGCAGAAGTTCACCTTCGAAACGGTTGCAGTTTGCTTGTTTAAATAGACAACTACCTCGCTTTCACAAATCTTTCCCCTTATTATTTCACTCCTTGCAGTATCAAGTATTCTTTGCCTCCTAAGCAGATCTCTGAACCTACTCAAATCCCTTGCTTTAGCGTAGAGCTTTCCGTTTTCTATTTCCACTTCTGCATCTGGAAACAGGTTTTTTACAGCTTGAACGACTTTGTCAACGTTTTCAGTTGGGTGTATTTCCGTTTCAATCAAAACTTCTACGTGTTTAATGAGCTTTGACAGAATTCCCCTAATCTTCTCCTTGAAATCACTTAAACTGCCAGTGTTTTCAACTGTGAAATCTGCAATCTCCATAGCCTTTCCTAAGCCGAAGGATAGTTCTCTTTCATCTCTCGCCTTAAGCTCTTTTAGACTCTTCACATCGTCACTTCTCTTTCTAGCTTTAGCCCTTTCAAACCTCTTTTCAATCGGAGCTTCGATACTTATTAAAACGAAGTCATCGCCAAACGTGTTTTTAAACCTCAAAACCTCTTCAACACTCCTAATTCCATCTACTACAACTACCCCCTTCTCTTTCAAAGCCTCTCTTATCTTTGGAATACACCTCTTCGCAATTGCATCCATTCCCTCCTTTTTCCTGAGTTCAGTAGCTATTCTCCCAAGATTCTCATCTGTAAGCTCTAAATTCCTTTTAGCGGCTTCTTCCCTAACAACATCTCCCATTACAACTACGGGAACCCCCATTTCTTTTGCAACTTCGCAAGCAGTGCTTTTCCCGCTAAGAGGTAAGCCAACAAATGCTATTATCTTCATCTCTCCACCTCGCATTTGCAGTGAATAGCAGAATAACATGCTACAGCTCTTCTCTTCTCAAGTTCAAGTCTCGAATCGTATTCAATTTCGTAAGCCTTCTCTGCTGGGAGGATTTCTTCGGGTTTTATCTCTCTATTAGACGGGATTTCGAAAACCTTCAAATTCCTCCCATCGGAGATTACAGCGTAAACTGCGTTTAGGATTTTAGCATAGGATTTCAAAAAACTCTCTACTGCAGACATAGACATTGGAGTTGTGAACTCTACACACATGAGAACCCTATCCCTAAACTTCGCGAGATAACTGCATCTAACTTTAACCCTTTCATTACCCAAGTCTAAGTATATACCGTCATCTTCCTCTATTTCATAACCCTTTTCTTTGAGTGTGTCGAGTATTTTCATACACCTAATACCTTTTTTCTCTTATTAATCACGTTTTTGATCGCAGTCGTTATTATCGGTTTCTCCTTTATAAGCCCTTCAGGCTTGTAGACGAGTATCAGAAACATCAGCAAGCCGAACAGCATGTACTCAAGCCAAACTGCCTCAAACGGAAGGTTTAGAAAAGACATAATCTCATGCTTGTAAACTGTTAAAAGTGTTTTAACTGTTACAAACGTCAAAGCACCTAAAGCAACCCCTCGATTGTTACTAACTCCACCGAGTAGGATTATCAGGAACGGATAAAAAGTCCATTCAACCCTTGAAAAGCTTGTAGCGATCACGTTTACACAGAAGAGCGAATACAAAGCTCCAGATATCGCCGCTATAGCTGAACCAAGTGAGACTGTTTTTATCCTCAAAATCATTACGTCTTTCCCGTACGCCTTCACAACGTCTTCATTCTCCCTCATAGCTCTAAGCAATCTACCATAGGGTGAATTAGAAATCCTCTCAACGAATAGATAGATAACTAATGCAATAGCCAACGTTATTCCAGTAAACGTTGGAAGTCTGAGCTCTCCTGGAATAAAAGCCAACACGTCTGGAACTGAAACTCCGTAATAGCCACCTATTATATCTATGTCGTAATTGCAAACCATAAAGACTACTTCACTTATTGCAAGGAGAGTTATAGCCAAGTAATCCTCTGAAAGCTTAGCACTTGGAAGTATAAACAGTGCTCCAGATATCGCCCCAAGCACCACTGCTATAACCAAAGCCAAGAAGAACAAAGCTAAACCAAAAAACGGGTTACTTCTGATCATTTCGTTCGCAATTGTCTTGACTTCAGCGCTTGCAGAGACTATATCCCCACTTATACCAAATAAAACCATTAGAATTCTATTTAAAATTCCACCAACTGCTACCGCTCCCATCAATACGGCTAAAGCCCTTCCAAAGTTTGGAATACCACCATAGCCGTATTCCAAGTTTAAGCTTAAGCAGACTATTAGATACAATCCAAACCAGAGAATTATGTCGAGTAAGATTTCCATAGCAATCTCCTCCAGTTAACACCAGTTAATCCCCTCGGTGCTACTATTAGAGTTACAATTAAGACAACTAATGATACAACTCTACCGTAAACTAAAACACCAGTTCCAAATACAAGCGAGAATCCATAGGTTAGAAGTGATTCCGATAGACCTATTACATAGCCTCCAATTAATGCTCCGTATATGCTTGCTAGACCCCCAACTATGCTTGCGGCAAATATCGAGACTATTATCAAAGCTCCAGTTGCCGGCACTATCTCCTGTCTGAAGGGTAGAAGTGTTCCAGCCATTGCGGCAAAAGCTCCAGATAGGAACCAAGAGAAGAGTCTTGTGTATTCAACGTTCACTCCCATTACTTCGGCGAGCTGTGGGTTTTCCATTGAAGCCCTTAACGCTATACCGAAATTCGTTTTGTAGAGCAGTAGGAATAGCGAAGTCAAAGAGATAATTATTACCACATAGGAAACGATTAGAATTGCAGAAATATCAAATAGGTTGAAGTCGTACGGAGTAAATATAAACTTCGCGGCAGATTTTTTCGTGATCTTACTCAAGTAATCGGAATAGGCTCCAATAGCTCCAAGGAGTATCAAATCTGTTGCAAGTGTTGCGATCATTAGCATTACGACTGTTGCCTCTCTCCTTATGAGCGGTCTTAAAATTAGTGTATAAACTGCTAAACCCAAAACACCACCTAACAGGAATGATATCGGAAGGCATTGATATGGATGAATTCCAAGCAGTCTCAGTAACGTTAGAGATACGTAAGAACCGAACACGGCAAACGAGCCTTGGGCAAAATTAGGGACTGCTGTAGTTATATACGTCAGAGTTAAGCCAATACTCAGTAATACTAAAAGGTTTGAGTATATTAACGCTCCTTCAACAAC
>CAYWXE010000072.1:0-7837 GCA_964462505.1 uncultured archaeon
ACAACTACTTTCTCTAAAACTTTGATATCTAAATCTCTAGCTATATATCCTTTAGTCACAGTTTTCACATCTAAATTTAATAGTTAATTTATAATTTGAAGTTAATAGTTCCCATCCCCAACAATTGTTAAATACCTCCCGTGATAATAATTCGTTATATCATGAACGAAGACATTAAAGATCTACTTGGTGGTTTGGAGTTCGAGACTACTGCTGAAATAGAAGTTCCGAAGAGGTTGATAGACCAGGTTATCGGTCAAGATCATGCTGTTGAGGCAATTAAAAAGGCGGCAGTTCAGAAGAGACATGTAATGCTTATCGGTTCACCTGGAACTGGTAAATCCATGCTTGCAAAAGCTATGGCTGAACTCTTGCCAAAGGAGGAGCTCGAAGATATTTTGGTATATCCAAATCCACAAGACCCAAATCAACCGAAGATAAGAGTTGTTCCAGCTGGGAAGGGTAGGGAAATAGTTGAGGCTTATAAAGAAGAGGCTATGAAAAAAGCTCAAGCAAGGAATTTCGTAATATTTACATTAATATTCCTCATAATAGGTTATACGATTTTAATTCAACCCGAGAACTTCATATGGAGTTTAATCGCAGCGATATTACTCTTAATGCTCTCGCGTTACTTCATTCCAAGAGAGGAGAAAAACATTCCAAAGTTGTTAGTAGATAACAGCAATAGGGAAACAGCTCCATTTGAGGATGCAACTGGTGCCCATGCTGGTGCTTTGTTTGGAGATGTTCGCCACGACCCGTTTCAGAGCGGTGGATTGGAAACTCCACCACATGAGAGAGTTGAAGCTGGAGCAATTCATAGAGCTCATAAAGGAGTCCTATACATTGATGAAATAAATACGTTAACGATTGAATCCCAGCAAAAACTCCTTACAGCTATGCAGGAAAAGAAGTTCCCGATAACTGGACAGAGTGAGAGATCAAGCGGAGCTATGGTTAGGACTGAGCCAGTTCCATGCGATTTCATCCTTGTAGCAGCTGGAAACCTCGATGCATTAATGGGAATGCATCCGGCTTTAAGGAGTAGAATTGAGGGTTATGGTTATGAGATATACATGAACGATACGATGCCAGATATACCAGAAAACAGACGTAAATTGGTTAGATTTGTTGCTCAAGAGGTGGTAAAAGATGGGAAGATCCCGCACTTCGACAAGTATGCAGTAGCTGAGATAATTAAGGAGGCAAGGAGGAGGGCTGGAAGGAGAGGGCATTTAACGTTGAGACTTAGAGAACTGGGTGGTTTGATAAGGGTTGCTGGAGATATAGCGAGAGCAGAGGGTGCTAAAGTCGTAACGGTTAGGCATGTGTTAGAAGCTAAAAAGATCGCTAAAACGATAGAAGAGCAAATAGCGGATAAGTATATAGAGAGGAGGAGGGATTACAGACTCTTCTTAACCGAAGGTTACGAAGTGGGGAGAGTGAACGGTTTGGCTGTGATAGGTGAATCGGCTGGGATAGTTTTGCCGATAATAGCTGAAGTTACTCCAGCTATAAGTAAGGAGGAGGGTAGGGTTATAGCCACTGGAAGACTTCAAGAGATTGCAAGAGAAGCAGTGATGAATGTATCTGCGATAATAAAGAAGTTTACGGGGAAAGATATATCGAACATGGACATCCACATACAGTTTGTCGGAACTTATGACGGTGTTGAGGGAGATTCTGCAAGTATAAGTGTTGCTACAGCAGTTATATCTGCAATAGAGGGTATTCCAGTTGATCAAAGTGTGGCGATGACTGGAAGTTTAAGTGTTAAAGGAGAAGTTCTACCGGTGGGGGGGATTACACAAAAGATTGAAGCTGCAATTCAAGCTGGGCTAAAGAAGGTTATAATCCCAAGGGATAACTTAGACGACGTTATGCTTGATGCCGAACACGAGGGGAGAATAGAGATAATACCCGTTTCAAGAATAGACGAAGTATTGGAGCACGCCTTAGTTGGTGAAAAGAAAAATGAACTTTTACAGAAGTTTAAACAACTCGCTTACGTTTGATTACGCGAATGAAAAATCTCTTTAACTCACTATAACGAAATGCAACCTAAATATGGGAAAAAGCTTATATAATGAGATCATACCCAAATTTCATGAAAGTTTTCTTAAGCGATGAAGAGATACCAAAAATGTGGTATAATATAATACCAGATTTACCAGAGAAGCTACCAGTTCCAAGGGATAAAAACGGAAATCCTGTGAAACCAGAGGATTTAGAGGTTGTATTTGCTAAAGAGTTAATTAAGCAGGAGTTTAGTGAGGAAAGATGGATAAGAATTCCTGAGGAGGTTAGAGAGATTTATAGACTTTGGAGACCTACACCTCTATTCAGAGCTGTAAGACTCGAAAAGTTTCTAAAAACTCCAGCAAGGATATACTACAAATTTGAATCGATTAGCCCGGCTGGAAGTCATAAACCCAATACTGCAGTAGCTCAAGCCTATTACAACATGAGAGAAGGAGTTGAAAGACTCACGACTGAAACTGGTGCTGGTCAATGGGGTTCGGCTTTAGCATTTGCATGTGCTATGTTCGGATTGGAGGCGACGATATACATGGTTAAGGTTAGTTATATGCAGAAATCGTTTAGAAGGGTTTTAATGGAGCTATGGGGTGCTAGAGTCTATCCAAGCCCAAGTGAAAACACGAATTTTGGAAGGGAGATTCTTAAAAGAGATCCAGATAATCCGGGAAGTTTGGGAATAGCTATAAGTGAAGCAATTGAAGATGCAGTAACTCATGAAAATACAAAGTATACACTTGGAAGCGTTTTAAATCACGTTTTACTACATCAGACTGTAATTGGATTAGAAGTTAAGAAACAACTCGAAGCCTTAGATGATTACCCAGATCTAATAATCGGTTGCATAGGTGGTGGAAGTAGCTTCTCCGGATTATTCTGGCCCTTCTATTACGATAGAGTTCATGGAAAAGCTGAAAAAGATGCAGAATTCTTAGCAGTAGAGCCGACAGCTTGTCCATCTGTAACCAAAGGGATTTATACGTACGATCACGGGGATACCGCAAGGTTAACACCTCTGCTTAAGATGCATACACTTGGACATGACTTTATACCACCTCCAATACATGCCGGCGGTTTGAGGTATCATGGAATGGCGCCGACGCTGTGTTTACTTGTGAATCACGGAATCGTTAAAGCTAAAGCTTATAACCAAGTAGAGGTTTTTGATGCTGCATCCATATTCATAAAAACCGAAGGACACATCCCAGCTCCAGAGCCAGCTCATGCTATAAAAGCTGTAATAGATGAAGCTATAAGGTGTAAAAAGACGGGAGAGGAGAAGACAATACTATTCCTACTCTGTGGACATGGTCATTTCGACATGAAAGCATATCAAGATTACGTAGAGGGTAAACTTATTCCATACGAGTATCCAGAGGAAGAGATAAGGAAATCGATTGAGAGACTGAAGGAGATGTACCCATGGATAACATCCTGAGATTTTTAAGGTGTTACGGGATTAACGCGTTGGATGAATATAAGAGATGGAAAGAAAAGACTAAAATTGGGTTAATAGTTAATCCAATTGCTGGAATGGGAGGAAGGGTTGGATTAAAGGGAACAGACAACAAATACGAGTTGGCTTTAAAACTCGGAGCAAAGCCCATAGCTCCAAGAAGAGCTATTGAATTTCTTAAGGGTTTAATTAAAAACGTTGAAATCTACACATATCCAAAGGAAATGGGGGAGTATGAAGCATTAGAAGCGGGATTTAATCCAGTCGTCTTAGGAGAGGTTAAAGATAGGACTACGGCTGAAGATACAAAGAAAGCTGCGAGAGATTTGGCGAGAATTGTTGATCTAATAGTATTCGTCGGTGGAGATGGAACTGCAAGAGATATATGCGAAGCAATAGGCGATAAAATCCCAGTAATTGGAGTTCCGGCTGGTGTTAAGATGTACTCAGCTGTTTTCGCCTTAAATCCAATGACTTGTGCAAAGATTGTTAATGAATTCGTAAGGAACAGAACAAATTTGGAGTTAAGAGAGGTCATAGATGCAGATGAAAGTTTAATTAACGAAAAGATATCTGTAAAACTCTTCGGTTATTTAAGAGTTCCAGTAGTTCCAAATTTAGTTCAAAACGTCAAGAAGAAAACTTCTGGAAACTTAGATGGCTTGATTTCAAACTTTTTGAGAGTATACGACAGGGATAAGATTTACATTTTTGGAACTGGCGGAACGATATATCAGATTGCCAAAGCGTTGGGATTTGAGAAGACGTTACTCGGTGTAGACGTAGTTAAGAACGGGGTCACAATTGTAAAGGATGCAAAGGAGAGGGATTTAATTGAAATCGTCGAAAAATACGGTAATAGAGTTATAATAGTCATAACCCCCATTGGAGGGCAAGGATTTATATTTGGAAGAGGAAATCCTCAGATCAGCCCGGAAGTTCTTAAAAGAGTCAGAAAAGACAACATTCTTGTAATTTCTACTTTGGACAAGCTTAAGGAGTTAGATTGTCTAAGGGTTGATACCGGTGATAAAGATGTAGATAAGACCTTAGAGGGTAAAATAGATGTGCTGACAGATGTAGGCTTTGTAAAATTTAATATAAAGATTGATTATTAATCGATAATATTCTAAAACTTTATCTTTTAATTAGAAATTTTACCTCTTAAATACTCTATGAAATCGGGTGGATATATCCATTTGTAAAATCTCATTTCCTTAGAGGGAGTATGGGGATAAAATACCTCCCTATTATCTTTATACTTTACAAACAGAATTATCTTTGTTGAACTCTTCAATAAAATAACTGAATGAGTACTCTAAAGAGAACTCAGTCAATTCTTTTCCTAATGTGTATTTGCGAGAAATCCTCATAGAAATTTTTAAACACATACAGATCCAGTCAATTCTTGCCCTAACTTTCAATCTCAATTTTCCTTATTAACTGTTCTCGTATCGTAGTAGATTTCTACTTGTGTAATACTTTCAGGTTCTATATCTTTATATATAATCCTATGCTCTTTTGCGATATCTCCTAGAATCTCGTTTAAATGTCTTTCTACACATTTAAAGACATCACTAAACAATGACAAATCAAAGTGTCTTTCTAACTTTTTCCTGTAATAATCGATTATTGCCTTGAATGTTAACATATCTGCCTGGCCTAATTTTGAAATTCTTGGAGCAAAAGAGTCTAAGATATTTAGGATCTACTATTGACTCCCTTTTATAAATGCTCTTTACAGCTTCTTCGATTTCATCCTCCTTCACATCAAAATAAGTCTCTGGAAAATCTATTATCTTGTCTATTTCTGTTATTCCGTTTAATATTATCCTTTTATGAAGGGGATGAGATGGCATTCTTAAGAAAAAATGGAAACGAGATTACTTCTTCTTTGGCGGATATGGATGAATTTTTATCTTGAAGTCACATAGCTTCTTAATTGCATCTACATTAGCTTCTGTAAACTCCGCATAACCCTTCTCTCTGATGTAATCTATAACCTGTTTAGCCGTTTCTGTTCTCACAATCACAGATGAAAAGCCCGTTTTACTTCCAACACTACCAACACTCACATCGCTTTCAACTGCTGCAAAATCCTGACAAACCTTGCAACCAGATGGAATTATTTCTTCAAGTTCTTTAACTGGAAAACTAACTCTACTACCATCTTTTAGCCTGACTATAAATTTACCCTTCTTGATATCTGTTTTTATAGCATTCCTCAGGTCTACACCTTTCTTCTTTAACAGGAACTCGTAGAGCTGATGGTGATAAAAGTTCTCGGTGCAGAAAAGCCCAATTACGAGTTTAACCCTTTCAAACTTCTTAAAGTTCTCCTGTAACCTCCTAACACCTGAAACCATACAAGGTGTCCCAACAACTGCAACAGCTTCAGATTTCATTACAGCATCTTTCAAAGCTGGAAGGACATCTGCATAGCTATACTTAGTTCCCGTTATCTTTCTATCGTATAACTGCTCAGCGGATTTTATCGTTATCACCTTTGTTCTCCAATTTTCATCTCTTCCAACGAATAGTGCCCTCTCTATTAACCCCATTTCCAATGCTGAAGCTGTTATCTCGGTTACCATAGCTCCATCCTGCCCAACGAATCTCTTCGATTTAGCTGAAAATATCTCTATGTAATCTCCTATCCCGTTAAGCGGCTGATAATCCCATCTTGGACAAACCTTAACACAAGCTCCACAGTCTATACAATCTTTAACCCAATTTGGAAAATCTATAGGTTTGTCTCCTGCAGTTATTCCACTAACTGGACAGATTGCAACACATGTGCAACAGTGACTGCATAAACCCTTATCTATTACCTCTGCTTTTAAATTCCCAAAGAACTTCTTCTTTATCCTCTTTTCGGGAATTTGAATTTGCCATTCTGTAATCATTCTACCACCTCAAGCTCTAATACCTGCATTGGACATTGTCTAACGCACAAACCACAGCCTACACACTTATCTAAATCTATGCTTATAACGGCTTTAGCCCTATCGAATTTTATGGCTTCCTGTGGGCAAATTGCCACACATAACCTGCATCCCAAACAGCTCTCTGGCTCTTTGCAAGAGGCTTTTTTAATCTTTACAACTGGTGGTGGAACTTCTACTTCTAAGTAATCGAGTTCCTTCTTTCTCACAAGTTTCCAGTCCCCATTCTTTATCTGATATTCAACTGTAACCCTGTCTTCCCTTATTATATCTGGAATCTTCGTGATTTGAGTTGTGTGTAAATGCATCTCATCAAGAGATTTGAACGCTATATCGTGAACTTTACTCGTTTTTAGTGCACCAGTTGGACAGCTCTCAACGCAGAAGTGGCAGAATATGCATTTAGCGTAATCTATACTTGGATAATACTTGTCATAGAACTCCATTACTATTGCATTAGCTGGACATATCTGGGCACATCTAAAACAACTTATGCATTTATCTCTATCAAATACTATAAAACCCCTAAATACATCAGGATATCTTCTCCTCTCCCTCGGATATTCAACTGTAATCCTATCTGGTTTTATTGCTTGAATTGCTGCAGTTGTTATCGCATCTATGTGATCTTTAACTCTCTCAACTAAGCTCGGCTCAAACTTCCTTATCCTAATCATACAGCACACCCCACAGCTACACCGATTATCAAGCTTATGAGCGATAACGCCAGCATTGAAGACCAGCCAAGCCTTAAAGCCTGATCAAGCCTATATCTCGCATATATCGATCTAACCAACGCTAGAATCGATATCACTATTACGGCTTTCAACACGAGCCATATCACAGGAGTTAAATCTCCTAACGCTGGGATCTCTGGTCCTGCCCAGCCACCCAAGAATAGAATCGTAAACAGTAGAGCCATTATGTACAGCTTTTCATATGCTAACGTCATTACCAAGCCAAAGAGAATTCCCGAATATTCGACAAACGGCCCGAATGCAATTTCTTGATCAGCCTCTGGAATTTCAAATGGTAGCCTCGAGGTAGCCATTAGCATTGCGATTACGTAAACTATGAACGCTATCGGATTTAGAATAGCCCCAGGAATCGTTTGCTTTTGAACTGCAATATATGGATCACCACTACCGTATACGAATATCATAGCCATAACCGCTATCACAAACGGAACTTCATATGCGAAGTACATGAAAGCCTCTCTGACACTGCCTATGTAAGCGAATCTGCTATTAGATGCCCAACCTATTGCAACTATCGTTATCGGTATTAAAGCTAAAAACGCAACTATAAGCTGAATGGCATATGCAGTTTTTATTCCAACGACATCTCCAGCTGGTATAAACATTATCGGCAAAAGCACTGGAATAAAAGCCAATAT
>CAYWXE010000073.1:0-7779 GCA_964462505.1 uncultured archaeon
GGAACGTCTAAACCAATTGTCCTTCTATACCTCATCCCTGGAAAACTTATCTTACTCAGAGCTTCGTAAGCCTTCTGCCTTGCACCTTCTAAAGTCTTATCTCTGCCAACTACTGTTAAAACCCTCCCACCAGTCGTAACGTAGCCATTTGTTTTCGCTATTCCGTTCGCATAAATCATTGCGTACTTCATAGCCTCTTCTATTCCACTTATCGGCTGATTTGTATAGTGATCGGATGGATATCCCGGCTTCAATCCCTCCCTTCCCTTTAAAGCTCCACTAACTGCACATACTGCAACGCAGTAATCTTCACTGAATTCTATATCAATACTATCGAGTTCACCCTCAATTATAGCCATAGAGATGTCAACGATGTCTGTTTTAAGTCTTGGAAGTTTCGCTTGAGCACCCGGATCGCAATCCCTAACGTTCACCTCCAAAACCTTTGGAATGATCTCATTATCTTCCTCTACGAGCATTATAACTGGATAAAGAACTCCCTTGAATTCAATACCCTCAAGCTCTTTGAACTTCTTAATAATCGGCTCTACAACTAAATCCATTATCTTCCGCTCGATCTCTTCGTTTAAAGCTGGGTGAGGACTAACGGCTCCCATTCCTCCTGTATTCGGATTTAGAAGCTTACCCTCTCTAAACAACTTCTCAACCTCCTTCCTCGTGAAGAACTTCTTAGTTAATCCGATGTAGAAATCTCTCAATCCTTCGAAATCGTCACTGTCAAAAGCTCTCTTGTAATCCTTTGCATGCCCAAAAGGCTTAACGTTTTTCCCATCACTAACAGCTGTGAATGCTACTTCAACTCCCCTCAATCTTTCTTCGATAACAATTCTATCTCCAGATTTTCCAAACTTCCTTTGAACCATTATCTCATCTATAGCTCTATAAGCCTCTTCAATCGATTCACAAACGTATACTCCCTTTCCAGCAGCTAATCCATCCGCTTTAACGACAATACCATTCTTGAAAACATCTTTAACGTACTCTTTTGCCTCATCAGCATTATCGAAGTTTCTGTACTCTGGAATTGGGACACCAATCTTAGCCAAGAAATCCTTACACCAGCATTTACTAGCTTCGAGTATTGTAGCATCTCTTCTTGGCCCTACAGCAGGAATTCCTTCTTCTTCAAGCCTATCGACTAATCCCAAGCTTAAAGGCTCCTCTGGCCCAATGTAAACCAAGTCTACATCGGCTATCTTAGCAAATTTGACTATTTCTTCTATAGCCCTAATAGAAGAGATCGTTTTTCCGTTTAGCTTAGCTTGCTTACATTTAGTGAAGAATTCACTCCCAGCATTTCCCGGAGCTACGAAAACATCCTTAACTTTATTACTTCTTGAAAATGCATGGGCTATAGCATTTCCCCTTCCACCAGCATCAACGACAAGGACTTTCATAGCAAAGCGTAAAGCTGTGAATATATCCTTTTTTCGCAAATAAAACTTAATCAAAAATAATGCTAATAAATTCTATTATTAATAGCATCTAATAATAAAATTAAAATATAAAAATAAAGTATTCCAACATGACCACACAGCTCGTTGAAAACGATAAATTATTACAGAATTCCCGACTAAATTCCTCAAACAAAAATAACAAAGCTTAAATAGTTTCTGTAAGCCTTAGCCTTGTAGAAAACACTTAAACGGGTGAGAGTCATGGAGACCACAGAGATTCTTGAAAAGATTAGAGAGGCTGAAATCAAAGTTGAAGAAAACATCAAAGCCGCTGAAGAGGAGAAGAAGAGAATAATTGAAGAGGCGAAGAAGAAGGCTAGGGAAATAATAGAAGATGCTGAAAAAGAAGCGGAGAAGATAAAAGCTGAAATCTTAGAGAAGGCTAAAGCAAAGATCGATGCAGAGAAGGAAGAAATCAAAAAGAGTAGGATGAAGGAAATCGAAGAAGTGGAGAAGAAGGGTAGAGATAACGTTTGGAAAGCTGTTGATTTTCTTTATAAAGAGTTCATAGGGATGGTGGAGCATGCTTAAGCCCGAAAAGATGGTTAAGGTTTCAATAGTGGGTTCGAGGGATCAGCTTGAGACAGCGGCAGAAGTCTTACATAGATTAAACTTATTACACATTGAAGACCCAGTTGAAGTTGAGAGGTTTAGAATAGGTGAACCACTCGAAAAGGCATCATTTGTTTCAAGAGCTTTAGTTCAGCTTAGGAGCTATATCTCCTATTTGAAGATAGATCCATCGAAAATAATTCCATCTAGGAGATATAAAGCTAAAGAACTCGAAGAACAGCTAAACAAAAAACTCGAAGAATATCAGGAGATGATTGGTAAAAGAATAGACGAGATAAGGAAAATCGAAGAGAGGATTAGAGCGCTAGACGACGAGTTAAGGATAATAGAGCCACTAAAACTCTTGGGAATTCCGCCTAAGCTGTTGAAGGGTTATAAAACAATCAAAAGCTTTGTAGGATTTTTAAGAGAGAATCCAACTGAAAGGCTTAGAGAGATTACTGACGAATTCGAAATAGTAATCAAGGAGTATCAGAAGGAGTTCATAGCGGCTGTTTTTGTTAAAGTGGATTATGAAGAGGAATTCTTTAGGATTTTGCAGGAGTATGGTTATAGAGAAATAGCCGTTCCAGATATAGAGGATTACGATTCAAGAGTGGCAGAGATAGAGAGGGAGAAATCTGAATTATTGGAGAAGAAGAAGACACTAGAAACGGAGATAGAAGAAATAAGGGTTAAAGAGGCTGAAATCCTACTTGCAATGGAAGAATACTTGAGCGTTGAACTCGATAAATCCGAATTACCACTTAGAGCTTTAGTTTCGAAGTACTCCTTTGTAATCGTTGGATACATTCCTCAAAGCGATTTCGAGAGGTTTAAGAGTGAAGTAGAAAATGCTGGGTTAGTAGTTGAGCTCGTTAAGGGTAGTAGCAACGACGAACCTCCAACAAAGCTTAAGAATCCAGTTGGAATTAGGAACTTCGAAATCTTAACGACTACTTACGCAACTCCTAAATACCACGAACTCGATCCTACTTGGATTATATCGATATTCTTCCCGATATTCTTCGGATTGATGCTTGGAGATATCGGTTATGGTTTGTTGATAACGATCTTAGCGTTATACCTAAAGAGGATTTTCAGAACTGAAGGTTGGCAGAGGTTGTTAAACATAGCGTTGTACAGTGGAATCCTATCTATAGTGTTTGGATTCATATACGGAGAGTTCTTTGGGCCATTCGTTGTTCCCGGCATTGAAAAACCGTCTGAAGCACACTTCATTGGCGATATCATGTGGTCTCTATACGCCTTCAATCACCACCATCCGATATTCGATAGAGTTGAAGAGTTCGGAGTTAAGGCTTTGCTGTTCATAGTGCTTGCAATAGGTATGTTTAAGATGCTATGGGGATTTGCTCTGGGATTCTACAACGTATACGTAGAGCATGGATTCAAAGAGGCACTGTATGAAAAGGGTTGTTGGTTCTTAGGTGTGTTGGGTTTAGTATTCATAATACTCGGGTTCAGCTACAACTTAGGGATATTCACATCTCTACCACCAGAAGGTTTTGGAAAGGTATTTCCAGACAACCTATACGTATTTGGAGCTTACACAGTTGAAGATGCAAGAGCAGTTCCACTACCTATACCGGGCTTAGTAGAGGGGTGGCAGAAAGGTGTCAACGTGTTCTACTTAGCGGCATTGCCACTGATTGTGATATGGTTCATAATATTCCTACTTGCAGAGATTCCGAAGATGGGGCCATTTGGAATAATAATGGGAGTAGAACTCCTCACGTGGTTTGGACAGATAATCAGCTATGCACGATTGCTCGCTATAGGACTTTCATCGGTTTACATAGCATTCGTCATAAACTACTTAGGACTAAAAATAGGATTGCCACCAGGAATGGCAATACTACCGCTTGCAATAGTTATAATGTTAATTGGGCATGCGGTGAACCTCATACTCGGAATTCTTGATCCAGGATTACAGTCATTACGTCTGCACTACGTAGAGTTCTTTACGAAGTTCTTCGAAGGTGGTGGAAGGCCTTATCAGCCGTTTGGTAGGGTTAAGAGGTTTATAGAAGAGTGAAGGAGGTGGTGTGTTTGGCTCCTGAAGCTTTGATAAGTGATGAAGCGTTTATAAAGGGGTGTGCGGCTGTAGGAGCTGGGTTAGCTGTAGGATTAGCTGGGATAGGAGCTGGAGCTGGAGAGAGTGGAATTGGAGCGGCTGCAGTGGGAGCAATAGCAGAGGACAGAGGATTCTTAGGCTTAGGACTGCTGTTCACAGTTATCCCAGAAACAATCGTAATCTTCGGCTTAGTAATTAGCTTCATACTCATGTTCGCTTACGGGTGAATGATCGGCGAAAACTTAGTCAGAAGGATTGCTGAAAGACTTGCAACTGAGAAGAACGTTGAGAGGTTCGTCAAATACTACTGGTTAGTATCGACGTTCAGATTAGCCCTGGGATTCTCAATAATGTTTCTAATTTTATTATTTGGGTATAAGTTTGGAGATTTGGTTAAGTGGGTTGACGTGATCATTGGGAGGTGATGTAAATGCCACCAGAGGTTTTGATAAGTGATGAAGCGTTTATAAAGGGGTGTGCGGCTGTAGGAGCTGGGTTAGCTGTAGGATTAGCTGGGATAGGAGCTGGAGCTGGAGAGAGTGGAATTGGAGCGGCTGCAGTGGGAGCAATAGCAGAGGACAGAGGATTCTTAGGCTTAGGACTGCTGTTCACAGTTATCCCAGAAACAATCGTAATCTTCGGCTTAGTAATTAGCTTCATACTCATGTTCGCTTACGGGTGAATGAAATGCCATTGGACAAGGTTATTCAGGAGATATACCAGAAGGGGGATGAAGAGGTAAAAAGGATTAAAGAGGAGGCTGAAGCTGAAGCAAAGAGGATTGTAGATGAAGCTCAAGAAAAGGCTAAAGATATCCTAAGGAAAGCAAGAGAGGATGCTGAAAGGGAGGCAGAAGCTCTTAGAAGGAGAGAGATATCAAGTGTAAGTTTAGAGATGAAGAGACTAATGTTGAACAAGCAAAAGGAGATACTCGATGAAGTATTCGAGTTTCTAAAGAAGAGGATAAAAGAGATGGATTTAGAAACTAAGAGGAAGCTTTTAAGGAGATTAATAGAGGCAAACGCTACTGAAGGTATGAGAGTATACTCAGCCAGAGAAGATGAAGAGCTTGTTAAGAACATAATTAACGAATTGAAGCTTAATCTTAGCTACGCTGGAAACATAGACTGTTTAGGAGGAGTGATATTAGAAAGTCCGGATGGAGAGATCGTTGTTGATTTGACTTTCGATAAGATTTTAAGCAGAGTGCAAGAACTAAAAGTTGGTGAAGTTTCAAAGATACTCTTTGGGTGATTGGAAATGATCAAGACGGAAAAGGCGGCATGGGCTTACTTAGTTGCAAGGACTAAAGTTATGAAAAGTAAATTGCTAAAGCCCGATGAATTCAAAAAACTCCTAAACATGGATTTCAACGAAATCGTCAGATATTTAGAGGAAACTGAATACAAAAAGGAAATAGATGAATTAGCCTATAAATACAGCGGGCCAAGACTTCTCGATTACGCTTTATACCTAAATCTCGCTAAAACATACAAGAAGATTGCAAGCGTTTCATTTGGAATTGCGAGGACACTCATAACTCTATACTTGAGAAGATGGGATATCTGGAATATAATAAACGTCATCAGGGGTAAGATTTCAAATACACCTCCAGATGTAATTGAAGAAACCCTTATCCCAGCTGGGGAAAGGGATTTAGATTTCTACAAGAGCTTAATAGTTAAAGAACTCGATGAAATAGTTAAGGAATTCGAGGGAACTCCGTATTATACTGCTTTATCGAAGATTGGATCTGCAAACATAAGCGAAATAGAAGACGAGTTGTACAAGATCTATTACAGAGACATTGTCACGGGCTTAACTCCGAGTTTTGAGAACAAGCTCTTTGTAGACTTCATAAGGATGGAGATAGATATAAAGAACATAAAGAGCTTACTAAGGATGAAGATTGAGGAGGTTAGCACTGACGAAATTCTAAAGCACGTGATTCCATACGGATACGAATTAACTGAAGATGAAATTAGGAAGCTCGCAGCGATGCCATGGGATGAGTTGACGAAGTCTTTAGAGGGTTACTGGTTCTGGAAGGGTATTGAAGGTATAGACAGAGATCTCGCATCGATCGAGGTAAACTTCGATAAGGTCTGGATTCAGACAATTGCAAGGAGGGCAAGCAACTATCCGTTAAGTATATTACCAGTTCTACAGTATATGGTATTGAAAAAGGTTGAAGTCGACAATTTAAGGATCTTGGGCTGGGGTAAGTGGCAAGGGATGCCGAATGAAGAGATAGAAAAGCAGTTGGTGATAGTATGAAGAAGTTGGCTGTAATAGGTGATCCCGAATTCAATATCGGATTTATGCTTGCTGGAGTTACAGAACATTATGAGGTTAGGAGTGATGAGGATTTGGTTAAAGCTGTTCGAGATGTTTTAAATAGGGATGATATAGGTATTGTCATAATCAGGCATGACTATTTGAGAAAGATTCCTTTCGCTTTAAAGAGAGAGATCGATGAAAGGGTTGAACCCACTTTTGTTAGTGTTGGTGGTACTGGAGGTGTTGAGGAGATTAGGGAAAAGATTAGAAAGGCGATAGGTGTTGACCTATGGCGGTAGAAAAAACTGAGAAAATGGTTGGGGAGATTTATAGAGTTACTGGACCATTGGTCGTAGCTGAGGGGCTAAAGGCAAGGATGTACGACGTTTGCAAAGTCGGTGAAGAGGGATTGATGGGTGAAGTAGTAGCTTTGAGAGGAGATAAAGTCTTAATTCAGGTTTACGAGGATACTTCTGGAATAAAACCGGGAGAAAAAGTCGTTAATACTGGTGAACCATTGAGCGTCGAATTAGGGCCGGGATTGATGGGAAGTATCTATGACGGAGTTCAGAGACCCTTGCCCGTTTTGAGGGAGCAAGCTGGTGATTTCATAACGAGGGGATTAGAAGCTCCTGCCTTAGATAGGAAAAAGCAGTGGGATTTCGTTCCAAAGGTTAAGAAGGGAGACAAGATAAAAGGTGGGCAGGTACTTGGAGAGGTGCAGGAGACGTCGATATTTCTGCACAGAATCCTAGTCCCACCATGGGTTCCAGAGAGGACTGTTGTAGAGATATACGAAGGTAAGTTTACAGTTGAAGACACTATTGCTGTGTTGGACGATGGAACTGAGCTAAAGCTATACCACAGATGGCCCGTTAGGATCCCGCGACCATACGTTGAAAAACTACCACCAGAAGTTCCGCTTATAACTGGGCAAAGGATTTTTGACTGCTTATTCCCACTTGCTAAGGGTGGAACTGCGGCAATTCCTGGCGGGTTTGGAACTGGTAAGACTGTGATGCAGCACCAGCTTGCCAAGTGGACTGATGCACATGCTGTAGTTTACATCGGTTGTGGTGAAAGAGGAAATGAGATGACTGAGATACTTGAAGAGTTCCCAGAGTTGCTTGACCCAAGAACTGGTAAGCCGTTGATGGATAGAGCTGTATTAGTGGCAAACACTTCAAACATGCCAGTAGCTGCAAGAGAGGCATCAGTATATACTGGAATTACAATTGCTGAATACATCAGAGACATGGGTTACGATGTAGCTCTACAAGCAGATTCGACTTCAAGATGGGCTGAGGCAATGAGAGAGATGTCTGGTAGGCTTGAGGAGATGCCTGGTGAAGAAGGTTATCCTGCATATCT
>CAYWXE010000074.1:0-7400 GCA_964462505.1 uncultured archaeon
GGAGAACATTGGAAAGGCAAATAAGTGTTATGAAAAGCTCGTAGACATAGATTACATTCCAACAGCTCCTACGTTTACTTTAACAATCCAGAAAATAGGAGAAAAGCTTTAGAAATTAACAAGAATTTCGTGACGAGCCCAGTGTTTTTGGAATGAAACTTCAAATGCGAAAGATAAAGTAAAGTTCTTATAAAGATTTTAGAGTTACAGACAATTTTCAAGTAGAATATATTCGAAATATCTCAGCCAGCCATCCTTTCATCACCTATCAGAAGCTCACCCGTTTCATCATCGGCTAAATTCACATCAAAGCTCTATGCGTATATTTTTTACGTCGTTAAAAAAAGCGCCATAGCTGATTGTCAATAGCTAAAGTTATGGATAATACCTAAATTCCACAACTTCAGAATACTTCTCCCAATCGGTTTCTCTCTTAACACCCTTCAAAACCATTTCAGCAATTCTCATAGCTCCAATTCTGTTTAAAGGCTGGTTGTTATTTCCACATTGGTAGCTATAAGTGCAACGAGGACAACCGTCAATTCGCTTGCACTCGCAATTCTTTAGGATTTCGTATGCTATCTCAAAAGCCCTTCTTAACCTCTTAAACAGTAACTTACTTAATCCACTCCCACCAATTGTTGCATCGTATACAAATACATCTCCCTCTGGCGTTGATATCCCACCGATCTCTCTGCTTCCTCCTCCCGTTAAGGCATCACTCGACTCAATCAAGACATGCTCTAATGCGTGAAAACTCCCAGCGTAGTAATCCTCATAGTCCTCTTCAGGCGGGAAGGGAGCAGAAAACAGAAATCCCTTGGTGCTAAATGTATAACTGATCGGATTATCTAAATACACTATATCCCTTCTCTCCTTTGAGAATACATTCCTCTCAACGTAACCGTAAACACTCATAGTTATATCCAAAGAGCAGTAAAATGCATTTACTGGCTCTAATATTTCCTCTTCGACCTTAACAACTCTAGGGATAGAAGTATACAGAGGTTCAGTGATTTCATCACCGTAATCCTCTTTCACAAGTTCAGCTCTTAGAGATTTCAAATCTACATCAACACATCTATATCTTTGCCCGTTATGGATTATTACACTGTTAGGGTAGAGTTCTTTCATTGCAATCGGCAAACTCCTTTCGCCAATCAATTCACCATTGCAGAACATCTTCACACTATCTCCAATTCCACGCATGTTAAACCTCTTCACAAATTCCTTACCCTTTTCAGTTGCAAAGAATTTATCGTTGAACTCGTATACAAGCCCCTCTCTTTTTAGAAACTTTAAAACTTCCTCATCGACTTCGTCAACACTTAAAGGCTTTTCTATGCACATCGAAACAATCTGGTATTTCATAACCTCCTCATTCCTCTTTTCTACATATCCAAGGCTTTCCTCTTTGAAGTACTCCTCTGGCTTGTTTTTGTAGTATGTACTTATCGAATCTTCAGCCCTTAAAATCAGAACTCCTATGCTTTCCTGTCCCTTCCTTCCAGCCCTTCCAACTCTTTGAACAAACTGGTTGTAGGGAACTAACTCAGATAAAACTATGTCTACATCTCCTATATCGATTCCAAGCTCTAAAGTTGGAGTTGAAACGACAACTCTAAGTTTTCCACTTCTAAATGCTTTCTCAACTTCCTCCCTAACCTCTCTTGGCAATCCACCCTTATGAACTGCTGAATTTATACCCTCTCTTCTCAAAATCCAGTTTATAGTTTCAACACTCTTATAGCTGTTTCCAAATACGAGTATCTTCTTTCTCTGTAGGGATTTGACTATGTCTTTCACGGTGGCGTACAAGCTATTAGCGTAAATCATTACGAAGTGTAAAACACCCTTTCTGTGATCTCCATGCACGTGAACGAATTCCCTCTCGAACAGTTCCTCTGCGAATTCTTTAGCATTTGATAGAGTTGCTGATGCACATGCAATCTGGAAATCCGAAAACCTCGAAAGTCTCTTCATCAAGTAGTGCATGTTTGAACCGAGTAAGCCCGTGTATACGTGTAATTCGTCTACTGCGACAAACGTCAAATCCCTAATAATTCTCCTGAAAATAGGAGTGTTTCTGAGGTGGTAGTCAATCATATCTGGATTTGTGAGTATTATGTCTGCTCTACCACTGAAAACAAGTCTTCTCTCGTTTTGTGGAGTATCTCCATCAAATCTAACCGCAACCAATCCAAGAGATGAGGCGTATTCCTTTATCTTTAACTCTTGATCCCTTGCAAGGGCTTTAGTCGGATAAAATATCAGTCCTAAACCCTCCTTCGAAACCTTTTCAATCATCGGAATTACAAAAGCTTCAGTTTTTCCAAAGCCAGTTGGAGCTGTTATCACTACGTTTTTTCCCCTTCTTAATTCTTCTATAGCCTTAGCTTGAAATGGATAAAATTTTTCAATCCCTCTCCTCTTCAGAGCTTCTCCAAGCTGTTTAACTACTTTAACTTCTACACTTGGAAACTCGTTAAATGGTTTGAAAACCTTGTAAAGGACAATTTCATCCTCTCTGTCAAATATCGGCTTTAAAAACTCTCTATATCCGACTTTTTTTAGTAATTCGATGTTTTTCTCCCTTATACTCTTTTTATTGCATTTGCATCTCTTCTTCAGCATTCCGCATTTCGGACAAAACAAGTCGTCTATCACTTCAAGTGATTTGTACGGGAGTGTATAAACGTTTAACTTTTAAGCATTAAAGCAAAATCGCTACATGGATTTAAAAGAGTTAATCGACGAAGCCATAGGATTGATGCCAAGGGAGAGAATGGTTGTAGTTGATGAGAGTGTTTTCACGATTGTTGGCGATTTACATGCCGATTTGGAGACGTTTAACATCATTAAAAAGAAGTTTGAAGGAAGAGTGATATTCTTAGGAGATTACGCGGATAGGGGTATGTATCCAGCAGAAGTATACTCTGAGGTTTTAAAGATGTTTATCGAAGATAGAGCTATTGTTTTAAGAGGAAACCACGAGAGTAGAGAAGTCTTTCCACATGACTTACCGTATTACTTAGAGATCAGCCTTGGTGAAGATGCAAGTGAAGTTTACAACCTCTTACAAAAGCTATGGGAAAAGATGCCGATTTCGGCTTTGGTTGAGAACGAGATGTGGTTAGTCCATGGAGGAGTACCAACGAAGGGTAAAAGAATAGATCACAACGACATCAGCAGAAGGGATATCGAAAGACCAGATGAACAGACAAAGCTTGAAATGCTTTGGAATGATCCATGGGAAAGGGATTTCTGTGGAGAAAACTATAACAGGGGATTTATGTATTTCTTTGGAAAAGTTGCTACGAGAAAACTGCTAAACGCTTTAGACGTTAAAGTTGTTGTTAGATCACACGAGCCTTATAAGGTTCTAAAGGTCGAGCAGGATGGAATGGTTGTTACAGTCGGTTCGTGTGCAATACCGTATGGATTGTCTGAGGCGGCTATACTGATAATAGATTTGAATAAAGAATTTAAAGACGGACACGATTTAGTGAAGAAGTTTGGATATGTGTTTTCGATTTATTAAAAATATTATAATATTATTTTTATGAAAATTTAAAATATTTAAATTTATGAATTATAATTATATTTCAGATATTTTATTCTGTCTATAATAAAATTGAAGTTTTTATAACAAAAGCAAATTTTTCAATGGGGATCTCGCTGTTATTAAATCACGATATTAATTGAAATCTTATTAAATATTTTAAGTTTATAAAAATTATCTATACAATCTTTTCTCTATGGATTCTATTCTCATTTCGATATGTCTCAAAGCGGATTTAAGCCTAGATTCGAGGTTGTTTTGAAGTTCATCTGAGTTCACTGCAATAACCCTTTTAATACTTTGGGATTCCTCTAAAACTCTACTCATCCTAAGTCCTATACTTATCAAAAAGATTGCGAGTGTTGAAACGAATAGAGTGGTTAATGCAACTAACGTCAAATCGGATTTGCCGTACATAGAGATCCACCTGTAAACGAGCATAGACGCTGAAAAAACCATGATCACTGCAAGTATTAAATCCTTTACGTTCATACCGATAATTCTTCGAATTAAATTATAAGTTTATTGTGGTATTGTTTTTAAATCCAATCAAAGCAGTAAAAACGATGCATACCGTGATATACAAAGTCGATCCAGTAAATCCATCAAAAGATATAATAGATAAGTGTATTGAAGTTTTGAAGAGGGGTGGATTGGTTGTATTTCCAACTGAAACTGTTTATGGATTAGGAGCTAATACCTTCGATTCGAAAGCTGTTATAAAGATCTTTGAAGTAAAAGGTAGGCCAGCGGATAATCCTCTAATAGTTCACATCTCTAATCTAAATCAGCTTGAAGATGTTGCAGTTGATATTCCAGAAGTTGTTTTTAAGCTTTCAGAGGTGTTTTGGCCAGGACCCTTAACGGTTGTGTTAAAAAAGAATTTAAGAGTTCCAGATGAAGTCACAGCAAAACTCAAAACAGTAGCTGTAAGGATGCCAGCACATCCAGTTGCTTTAAAACTTGCAGAGATACCAATAGCCGCACCAAGTGCTAACATAGCCGGAAAACCAAGTCCAACTACTGCAGAGCACGTCATAAGGGATTTGTACGGAAAGGTAGACGTCATAATCGATGCAGGCGAAACACTTTATGGCGTAGAATCGACGATTATAGATTTAACAAGAAAACCACCAGTTCTGTTAAGACCTGGAGCCTTACCCGTTGAGAAAATTGAAGAGATTATTGGAGAGATTGAGATTCCAAGGTTTGCTAGGGGACTAGGTGAAGCAGATAAGGCGTTATCTCCTGGGATGAAGTACAGGCATTACGCCCCGAACACGGCTCTGTTAGTAGTTGAAACAAATGACTACTCGAATCTCGATGAATACGCAAAGAAATTCGAATCCATCGTAAAGGATTTGTCCAAGAGTAAGAGAATTGCAGTTATAACTTCAAGGGAACTAGCAGAAAGGATTAAAATTGAAGATGTTAAGTGTATAGTATTGGGTTCAAGAAAAAACCCATATGAGTTATGTAAAAACCTATTCAAATCTCTGAGAAGACTCGATGAATTAAGCGTAGATTTAGGTGTGATAGAAGGGTTTGAAGAAAAGGGGTTAGGATTAACGCTTATGAATAGGATTAGAAAAGCTAGTGGATTTAACATTCTAAAAATCTAAATGGTTTGGACATACAAATTCGAATATTTCAAGAGTTAAAGTTCGTTAAGATAAAACATTAAATTTTAAAATTCGAATTAATCTTTAAACAAGTAATAATATAGATAAAAATTATAAAATGAATATTTTATTTTTCAAGTTCTTCCAGTAACTCGATAATTTTCTCTTTAAGTTCTGGTAGCTTGTTTTTGACTATATCCCAGATTATATCAAAATCGATACCGAAGTAAGCATGAATTAGGATATCTCTCAATCCTGCTATTTTTCTCAATTCTATCTCCGGTTTTTTATTTCTGATTTCTTCAGGAATATTCTTTACAGCTTCTCCTATTATTTCAAGTCTTCTCACAACGGCATCCTGTACAAGTTTATTTTCCAGAAAATCGTCAAAATCCAAGCCCTGTAAATATTCTTCAATTCTTTCAATAGCCTCAAGGATATCTCTTAAATAAGCTCTATAATCCCGCATACCTTACACTTTCCATTATATACTTCCTTAATTCCGGTTTAACACTTTCAGCGATTACGAGATCAACCTTTCGCTTAAATAATTCTTCAAGAAAGAATTTAAGCTCCATGTAATTGTCAAAAGTCTTCTTACCTCTTTCAAATTCCACCAGAATATCTATATCACTATCTTCTCTCTGTTCTCCTCTTAAATAAGAGCCAAACAAACCAATCCTTTTAACTCCATACTTCCTTATTCTTTCTTTGTTTTGCTGAATGAGCTTAAGGATTTCTTCAGCCGTTAGCATATCTTCACCTAATACAACAATGCTTAGGAAATTATAAAATCTTTATTCTGTAATGAATGAGAGAGCAAATTACAATCTTTTCCATCGCATAATAAAAACGCAAAATCCATAAAACCTACGAAAAGATTCTTTAAGAATGTTGCAAGGGAATTGCAAACTTATATAGCCTTAACTACAAAAAAGAAGAAAAAATAGATGATAATTAGAAAAAAGAAGAGGATTGAGAGAATTGGCTATATTATATTGGAAATTTAGGAATGTTAAATGTTATCAGCAAATGTTAATGATTAACGTATTTAAAGTTCAAGCAGAAGTTATAGTAAATGGCAAGCTGGAAAATTCACATAAAACATTGTAAGAAATTGGGTATTAAAGAAGAAATTTGTAGAAAAGTAACAAGGATTATTGACTCTCCTCCACATGACATAGAAGATATGGTGCTTCGCAAACTTTGGTTAAGAGATGCTTTTGAATCTGGCAATCTATTTGAAAATCCTATCGCAAAGCTTTTTATAGGCAAGGACCCTTTAATCAATGAACTCGCTGAAATATTAAGGAAATTTGGAAGAGATGGTATAATAGCTACATTTAATCATATAGCATTAGATAGGATAGCTGAACTAATAGAACAGGGATTTAACAAAGAAGAGATTAGAGCAAAACTTTTAGAACTTGATTTAATGAAGTATATCGCCGATTTCGATGAAGCTTTTAGCGATATCTCTAAAGAAGTAAAACCGAGTAAAAAGAAAATAAGTCAAAGAGAAGAATTTACGGAAATTGTAAGATATGGTGTTAGAGGAATTTTTATGATCGATGACAAGTTCCTACCTGCACCCTCTGCTCTATTAAAAATAAAGAGTAAGTTAAAGAGAGGAGAAATTGTAAGAGTTAGATATGGCAGAAATCATCGTTCATGCAATAAGACAATTGTATTTAGAGATTTAAAGGACTTTGAAGAATTCTTAAAGAATTGGATCAAGTATTATCATTAGCTAAGTTTATTGCTGACAATTTTCTTAGATTTTCATTCTCATAATAGAATTAGATTAAAACCTAAATTCCAAAATAACTCAAATTTGTAAAGAATAACCAGAGATGGATAGGCAATTAATCATACCTACTTCGATAGAAATGCGTTCTTTTATTATTATCCCTCCACCTTTCAATTTTAGCTTTAGTTGTTTTAGTTGTAGCATATAAGTATTTAAGCTTAAATCTTGCAGTAATCCCTTCTCTCAAGCCTATAGTTCCTTAATCTTAATCTTAATTATATTATATATATACTGTCCTATTCAGAAGCTCTGCGAAGCTTCTATTATAAGAAATGGTGAGCCGTTATGGAACTCGTCTTCATATTAAGTTCTTAAAGTGAGTTTCATTTAAAGGTATTAAGGTTATAAATATAGCCCCGGCCGGATTCGAACCGGCGTCGCCGGATCCAGAGTCCGGCAGGATTGA
>CAYWXE010000075.1:0-7349 GCA_964462505.1 uncultured archaeon
ATAAATACGAGTAGAAGAGTAGAAGTTATCGATATCACTTCCAAAGTTGAAAGTGTAGTAGAGGGGGATGGAATTGCTGTGGTTTATACACCCCATACTACAACTGCTTTAATAATAAACGAAGCGGAAAGTGGTTTGATTGAGGATATAATTGACATCCTTCAGAAATTGGTACCGAGAGGAGCTGGATACAGACATGACAGAGTAGATGATAACGCAGATGCTCATTTAAGGGCTTGCATTCTCGGAAATTCATTGGTTATACCCGTTGAAAACGGAAGACTTTTGCTGGGAACTTGGCAGAGAATTTTATTCGTTGAGTTAGATGGGCCAAGAAGGAGGAGGATTTACATTAAGGTTGTTTAAAATTATACCAACTAACAACTATTAGCAATATAATATTATATTATTATTAAATTAAAATTTTAAACATATTAAATTAATCATGATAAAATATAAATCTCAATGAAACAAAGGAAAGCTATTTCTTAAGAGATAACATACAGATTAGAATGAGAGATCAAAGAGATTACTACTACTGGGAAGCTAAGAAGAAAGGATATAGAAGTAGAGCTGCTTTCAAACTCCTACAGATGAACAAGACGTTCAAGCTTATAAAAGAGGGTGACAAAGTCTTAGATTTAGGAGCTTCTCCTGGCGGATGGAGTCAAGTTGCAGTAGAACTTGGTGCATCACTTGTCGTAGCAGTGGACATAACTCCTATGAAACCAATTGACGGCGTTGTGTTCATAAGGGGTGATATAACAAGAGAAGAAACCTTAGAAAAGATAAGAGAGATCTCAGAGGAGTTTGATGTAGTTATGAGTGATGCTTCTCCAAAGATTTCTGGAATCTGGACAATAGATCACTTAAAATCAATAGATTTAGCTCTTGCAAGCTTTAAAATTGCGAAAGAGCTCCTAAAACCCGGTGGAAATTTTATAGTTAAGGTTTTTCAAGGTGAAGAGATTCAAAACCTTTTTAACGAATTTAAAAACTACTTTAGATTTAAGAAGTTTCATTCACCAAAGGCTTCTAGGAAGAAGAGTGCTGAGATATACTTCATAGGAAAGGGTTTTAAGATATCAAATCGCGGTAAGCCTTGACGTTTCTGTCGTGTAGAGTGTAGTTTACCTCTCTATACCTTCTTATCCTTTTCAAGTCTAAATCCGCAGTTATTACATCTTCAGCATTCTCTTTTTCACTCTTTGCAATTATCCCATCAAAGGTTGATATTAGACTTCTACCAACAGCTTCAGATCCGTTAAAGGTGATACCAATTCCAGAGGCTTTAACTATTGCATAGCAATTCTCAAACGAACGTGTAAAGTATAGGCAGTATCTGTACTCCTTTCCTGGGAGTTCTGATTCCTTAAAAGACACAACTGGATTCAGTGCGATTTCAACACCTTTAAGTCCAGCAACTCTGCAGAGCTCCGGATACAGTATGTCTGCACAGATAAGCGTACAGATTTTAACACCGTTTAAATCAAAAACCTCTAAGCGTTCTCCACTAACTATCCCGTAAGATCTCTCAACCCTTGTTGGATGTATCTTGTCTTGATAACCTACTACCTCTCCATCTCTGAAGATATACGCTCGATTCTTTAGCCCGATTTTGTCTCTAACGACTACATTTCCAGAAACAGCAATACCGTACTCTCTGCTTATCCTTTCAAGAAACTTTAGAGTTTCATCTGTTAAATCTAATGAAAATCTCGCATATGAGAAGTACTCTGGAAAGAGGATTAATTTAGAATCCCTATTGACTGCTATCTCTGCAAGTCTTTCAGCACTCTTAAAATCGCCAATTCTACATTGAATTGCGGATACCCTCATATCTAACACCGCAACAGTCTATCCTCGCTTTAAACGGATTACCAAACTCCTTTAAGACTTCAAAACCCTTTAAAGCAAATACAGCTTTTCCAAGCATTACCATTGAAGCAAACCCGTTTTCGCTTTGAACGGCCTCTATCACATCCTCAACAAATTCTATAAGCCCTGTTTCCCTTGCAAACCCATTTGAGCATCTAAAGAGGTTTTCAACGGTCGGTCTTTTAATAAACTCTTTTGTCCAATTCTTCCCAGAGATCTTTATGTTTTTTCGAAGTAAATTGTCTTCTAGAATTTCTTTTGTAGATATCTTATCGATCACTAAAAAATCGAATTCGTAATCCCATGCGAATTTTACAACGATAGCTTTAGATGGGCAACTCGGATTCTTTCTTATAACTAATCCCCCAAACACCTGTGTCACAACATCTCCTAATCCCGTTCTGTTAACTACTTCTGCCTCATGAGCTAGATCTGCAAGACTTAAAGCAGGAGAATTCGTTAGAAAAGCTGTGGCCAAAGCTGAGGCTCCACTCAATCCAAATCCACAACCAAGCGGTAATTCGGATTCGAGTTCTACTCCTTCCAATCCCGTTTTTTTCATGACGTATTCAACCGTTGGAAACTCTATATCTCTGTCATTAAACTTTACACCCCTTTTAGCCCTTTTAGCAATAACTCCAAGGTTTATCGTAAATCCAACGCCTATACTACCGGATTTCATTGGATCTTCCGATATCTCAGGAGAAAATATACATGTAACGCTCGCTGGGACGAATATCATAGGCAGTCTTCTATGTATGTCTTAACGATTTTTTCAGCAGCTTCCCACTTGTAACCTTCGAACCATTCAACTCTCTTGTGCGTTAAAATCAGTATTCTCGTGTCCTCAGTTCCCATACCCCTCTCTATGACGTCGTTTGCCACTACCATGTTGAGCTTATCTGTTATCATCTTCTCCTCTGCAACTCTAAGCAATTCGTCATCTGTAACACCTGTTTCAGCTTTAAAACCGATTACAGCACCGTCATAGATCTTTCTAATTTCTCTTATTATCTTGGGAGCCGCTTTCAATTTCAAAGTCAATTCTGGACAAGTTTTTATCTTCTTCTCAGCTTTATCAACTGTGAAGTCCGATGCAGCAGCTGAGGAAACGAATAAATCACAACCCCTTTTAACCTCTGAAATCGATGCATTTAGCATGTCTTTTACAGACAAAACCCTAATCTCCCTGAAGTTTGGAAGGTTTAATCCAGTCGGCTTTGAAGTTATTAAAACTACTTCTGCTCCCCTTCTCCAAAACTCCAAAGCGAGTTCCTTTCCCATTAAGCCCGAACTCCTATTACTTATAAATCTGATGGGATCTATCTGCTCAAACGTTGGGCCTGCTGTAACAACTACTCTCTTACCAGTAAACTCCTTTGGATACAATGCTCTCTCGACTTGCAAGCAAATCGTTTCTATATCTGCAAACTTAGCTTTACCCTCTTCAAATCTCGGCTGAACTATTTCTATTCCCAATTCGGCAAGTTTTTCCAAATTTTCGAGTAAAGCCTTGTTCTTTATCATCGATTCGTCCATTGCTGGAGCTACCAGTATCTTTTTACCACTTCCAAGCGCTGATGAGGCAAAGATAGTTACAGATGTATCGGTAATTCCATGAGCAATCTTAGAAATTGTATTCGCTGTAGCTGGAGCTATTAGCAATAGATCTGCTTCACCGTCACTCCCAAGATACTTAACATGCTCGACTCTTCCAGTTATCTCCGTTATTACTTCTCTCCCAGTTGCAAATTCGAGAACACACGGATTTATTATACCCCTTGCCGCTTCGCTCATAACGGCTATTACTTCTGCTCCCCTCCTTCTTAGCTCTCTTGCGAGTTTAACGGTTTCAACTGCCGCAATACTCCCAGTTACTGCTAAGACTATTTTCTTCCCTTTAAGCTTTCTCGGCTTCAACACTAACACCCCTAGCAAATACTTCGAGGTTTCCAGACTCTAACGCTCTTCTATATTTAGGCTTCTTTAGCAACGTTTCGATTTTTGAAATCTTCTGCTCCAAAACCTTTAATGTCTCCACATCGATGGGTTTAACCTCTTCAACTTCTTCAACTACTTCTACTTTTTCCTCCTCGAAAACGAATTTGCTAACCTCTTTAGCCTTCTCTTTTCTTATGATTCTATCAACTGCCTCCTCCCAAGCCTCTCTCCAAGGTGTGTCTACTGCAAGTTCCTTTGTGTATACAGCTTTTCTCTCAACCTTTATCAAATCGTATGGGCAGGCGTTTTCACAAGCTCCACAGTAAATGCAAAACTTTTCATTGAACGCTACACCATCCTTTGAGACATACCACACCTTATTGTGCTTGCAAACCTTAATACAAGCAGCACAACCTATTGGATCACATCTGTACATCCTCGCAAGGTATAGTTTGATCTCTCCATCCATCGGCTTTATCGTGTGTGCTGCATCGTAAGGGCAAACCTCTTCACAGTAACCGCAGTGGGAGCACAAATCCTGATCTATAAATATCTCTGCGATCTTCTCTGGCAGTTTATAATCTATTCTTTTTCCTTCAACTTTTATAGCCTCCTCCGGGCAAATCTCTTCACAGAGCTTACAGTAGTCACATTTAGTTTCGTCTATCAGTATATCTGAATACGGCATGATATCGTCTGGCTTTACCTCCTTCTCAACCATCTTAAAAACCTCGCAGAATTCGGCACAAATTCCGCATAAGTTGCATTTATCTCTATCTACGTAAATCTTACCTTTAATTTCTTCATTCCTTATTGGTATTTCCTCTCTTCTGAGGTAGATTTTTCTCGTTATAGCGTTAGTCGGGCAAACCTTGTAGCAGAGGGTACATTCCTTGCATTCATCGTATTTATACGTATACATCACAAGCGAAAGCGTTAACTTAGTTTTGTCTACAAGTTCTCCATTTATGTAGAATTCGAACGCGTTAAACGGGCAGAAGGCATAGCATATACCGCAGTAAGCACATTTTAAGTGATCTACTATTATCGGTGGCATCTCCAAGCCTAAAGCTATGTCGTGAACAGGGCCAAGTTCAATCGCATTAACTGGACAAGCGTAAACACATATTCCGCAACCGTTACAACGTTTAAAATCGTATATCAACTCTCTCACTTCATCTTTAGCCTTTTGAACGTATCTAAATTTATTTTCGATCATTTCAACTTCTCTCTCTATCATTCATCACACCCTTAATGATTAAATCTGCAATCCTTTCAACGACTTCATCGTTTAATTCATTTACAACCGCTATAACGTTTTCGTAGTTTCCATTGTCTAGAGCAATCTTCGGAAATCTCAATTTACTAAATCCTTCTGTTAATATCAAATCGTAGCCCCTTAACAATTCGAGGCATTGATTTATATCGTCGCTTTCAACTCTCTTTATAAATGCCAACTTTTCTTCAGAAACTATTACAACATCTGCGCCACTTCTAAAAATCCTATAAGAATCCTTTCCCTCTCTATCAATTTCAAATCCCATCTTAGCATGCTTCACAACAGCTACTTTTAACCCCTTTCTGATTAGAATTGGAACGAGCCTCTCTATAAGTGTAGTCTTTCCACTCTTGGACTTACCTACGATACTTACGACTTTCATACTTTATTCCTCACGGCTGAAGCTTATACAACCCTTTCAAAATCTCTAAGCCTATCGAGTTTTTTAGTTGCATCTATACCCCATTTCGACGTAGTTTCATTTGCAGATGGATCTAAGCTACTTCCCCTTGCACCACTTACAACTACTAAATCCCTATCCGCTTGAAATCTCGTTGCTATTGCGTATTCGATGTCCTCATAGCTCAATACGTCTATGTCATCATCAACAACTATTACACATTTTAAACTTGGATGAGCTGCTAAAGCCGCTAGTATTGCGTTCTTTGCATCTCCTTCAGTTCTCTTCTCGATTTGAACTACTGCATGAAAGTAACACATACCCCCAGGAGTCATAACAACGTTTTTAACTTTGCAAACGTTTGAAACGGCTTTGAATATCATCGGTTCATACGGAATTCCCATTAACACTTTGTGTTCCTCACTTGCGGGAGTTATCGAGTAATATATATAATCCTGTTTACAATAAATCTCATCTATTTCAACTACTGGTTGTTTTCTGATCTTGTCATAGGTACCAGTTATATCTACAAACGGACCTTCATCTACAAGATCTGATGTAATTCTCCCAAACATAACTATCTCTGAATCTGGAACTAGCATCTCCTCCTTTTTATACAACGTTAAACCGTTCATTAGCTTTGAAGCATAATTAAACTCCTCTCCCTCAGGAACCCTTGTCGCAGAGGCGAATAGGAATAGAGGATGAACACCAATACAAATCGCGATATCTAAATTCTCTCCGTGTTCGACTGCATCTCTCCACATCAGATATGTATGCCTGGGTTCTACAAGCCTTGCAACAAATGACCTCTCGTTTAAGAGCATTAACCTATGTATACTGGCATTGTAAAAATCCCTCTTAGCGATTAATACTCCACCCGTCACGTATCTTCCACCGTCTCTTGGATAGTACTTCAAAATCGGTAGGTCGTAAAGGTTAACCCTACTCCTAACAAGATCTAGCTCTGAGAAATCTCTAATCTCAATTCTTTCTTTCTTCTTTTCGATTTTTACAAGCTCTTCAGCGATTCTATACTTGTCTATACCTAAATACCTAGCCAAGACATCTCTTGAAGATATGAAGTTTTTCGCAACTCTTTTACCTTCAACGTTTAGAATGACTGGTTTGTTTTCGAGCTTTCTTCGTTTTAAATAATCGATTACTTTGTCGTGGGATATCTCTTCTTCTAATACAATTGGTTTCACTATCTTTATTGCATCTCTTAAGTTCATAGCTGTTCTTTTTTAGAGCTGTTTAAGCAACTTTTTGTGTTCACATAGATTAAAGTCATAATTATGAGTCTTATAAAAATCTTTACATACTCATACTCAAACCTATACCGTGTTAGATGAAGAGGTAAAAAAAAGGGTAATAGAAGAAATTAAGAACGGAAAAAGCCCAATAGATATAGTCATAGAATATAAAATCCCCCCAGATGTCGTCGAGGAGTTGTACAAGGAGATTTATAAGCCATCTGGTAAAACCGTTTTGGACGTAGAGATTCCAGATGAAATGGTTGCTTTGTTCATTTTAGCGTCTATTATAACAGCTCTAGACATAATAACGACAAGAGTTGCGTTACTGCATCCTTATACCTATGAGGTAAATCCCATTATGAGACTCCTTATGAACACATTTGGAGTTGAATTGGCACTACTTATGAATGTTGTATTGTCTTTAATCGGATTGATTGCTATAACTCTTCTCTCAGTCTACTACATGAGGGGCTTTACGATGTACATACCACTAATAGCTTATAGCGCTCTAAGACTTATACCAGTCATAGTGAACTATAGGGTATTATTGAGTATATTTGTATAATTAAAAAATTCTTAAATTAAATTTTTC
>CAYWXE010000076.1:0-7343 GCA_964462505.1 uncultured archaeon
GAATAACAACAGAAGTTGGAAAGGATAAATCCAGAATAAAGCTACCAGAAAAGAGAATGAGGGAGATTGCGGAAAAGATAGGATTTAAACCAAAAAAGGGTAAAGAAGGTCTTAGGATTTACGTCGGTGAAGAATACAGAGAGAATATAAACCTTGAGAGAAATTTAAAATTAGTAGAGAAGCTGATAAAGATTTAGTTGGCGTTCTAGGAGCCAAAAATAATATAATTTATGTTTTTACTTACTTTACTATTAAATATTTAGTATTTTAAATTATCTATCATTTATGGAGTATCTAAATAGTTCAAAAATTAAATAAAAATCTATAATCTCATTTAGGCTAATCTAATTACCAACCTTTACCTATCTACTGAGAAACGCGAAGCTTTCTTAGCGATATTCTATAATGTATTACATTGAATAAAAGCATCTATTTCTTGAGGCGTGTCGAGTTGAGGTTGAGTATAGATCATAATAAGCAAAGCTAATGAGTGATGATATTACTTGAAATATAAATCACATATTATTCTAAAAATCTAATAAATTTTAATAAGAGACATTCCCCAAGATCTTTATTTATCTCCTTACTTTAAAATAGAATTATAATATTTCTTAATTAATCTAATTTATTAAACAAAAATTTTTAAATTAAATATTTAATTATAAAATTAATATCTATACAATTCTTGACGATATCTGCAAATAGATCTATCCAGTCTCTACCTTTGGTGAGTTTAACTCCTAAATACTTTGAAATAGCATTCAAAACATTGTCATTCATAAATAAACCGTGCAGATACGTTCCCCAAGTCATACCATCGTCACTAGCACATCCATCGTCCTCAAGAATCGGATTACTTGCAAAAGTTTTGCCCTTGTGGATTTCATATCCCCAAACCTTTTGACCTTTAATCTTATCTAATATCACCGCATCACCAGTTACTCTTTTCACGACTTGGACTGTTCTCTTCTTAAATTCATCAAAGATTGTTACAGCGTCAAGTAAACCTAATCCCTTAGCTCTGATGTAGCCATGTTCAACACCTTTATCAATAAGTTCTTTACCAAGCATTTGGTATCCGCCACATATACCAATAACTGGTATTTTTCCAGCTATTTTCTTTAATTTCTCAGAAACTCCAGTAGATTTAAGCTCCTTCAAGTCTGCAATTGTATCTTTTGTTCCGGGTAATATTATAATGTCAAACTTAGATAAATCGTCTCTCTTCCAAATAAATCTTATTCCAGCTGGTTTTAAATATTCGAAATCCGTCCAGTTCGAAATCCTTGGAAACCTCACTACGCCAATTCTAGCATCTTTACAATTCCAATCGTCTAAGCTTATGGAATCTTCAGGCGTAAACGTTAAATCAACGAAAGGTATAACTCCCAGAACTCTAACGCCAGTAATTGTCTCTAACTTTTCAATTCCACTTTTCAGAAGGTTTACATCACCTCTAAACTTGTTTATTATGAATCCTTTAACGAGATTAGCTATATCCTCCGGTAATAGCCTGTATGAACCATAAAGAGAGGCGAAAACCCCTCCTCTGTCTATATCTCCTACGATAAAAATAGAAGGCTTAGCGATCCTTGCAATTCCAATATTTGCAATATCTCTATCGTAAAGGTTTATCTCTGCAATTCCCCCCGCTCCTTCGATAATTATTATATCGAACTCTTCCTCAAGCTTTCTATAAGCATTTTCGACGATTTTCTGCAACTGTTCAACCTCTCTATAATATTCTAAAGCTGAGATGTCTTTTACAGCTTCACCAAGAACGATAAGCTGTGAAATTTTATTTCCTTTTGGCTTAAGTAAGATTGGGTTCATAAGCTCGTTAGGCTCGATTCCACAAGCTTTAGCCTGAAAAGCCTGAGCGATTGCAATCTCTTTACCATCTCTTGTCACGAATGAATTCAAGCTCATGTTCTGAGCTTTAAAAGGTGCGACGTTGTATCCCATCTTGCTGAATATTCTGCACAAAGCTGCAACTATTACACTCTTTCCAACGTGACTCGATGTCCCTGCAATCATCAGCGCTGGCATGTTTCATTAAACCTGAAGACAGAATTCAGAATTGCATACGTTACGAAAATATCCTTACCTATAGGTTCGCATAGTATCACCCTCTTGCCATCGAATTCGCCTTCTATTACACCAGTCCCTTCCTTAAAACCCAATGCCTTTGGAAGTTCCTTTGTTGTATGTAAACCGTAAGCTATGAATAAAGGAACAACGTAAATTACCTCAGACTTCATCTCCCTTATGACCTCATCTACTGTAGGTTTTCTGTTGTGTGCAGCGAAGGCAAGTTTTATCTCATCAAAAAGTCCTGTCTTTTCAATTCTTTCCTTATGTAATTCCATAACCTCTCTATAATACGGTAATTGACTTCCATGTCCAACTATAACCAAACCTCTCATAGTATCACCTCCTTTTTGCAAATAGAATTACAAGATCTGATTTTATCTCACAATCTTCACAAATCCTTTCGTTTTCATATCCCAAATTCTCCAAAACGATAACGTCTGCAAATTCCCTCAATTTCTCGATATTAAATCTTGAATCGGCTAAAATTAAAGCGTATCTCCCGATTTCAAAGGCTTCCCTAACTTCTTCGATGCAATCTTTCGCATGTCCATCGATTACCACTACTTCAGTCAAATCAACTCCAAGCTTTGCCAATGCAAGCTGAATAGAAGATATCCCCGGAATAACGTTACCTTTAATCCTTTTACCCAATCCAACGACCATCGGATCTCCTGTTGAAAGAACAGCTACTCTCTTTCTCCTACCTTCCTTCTCTATCGCTCTATAGACATCTTCGCTGAACCTCTTTATCTCCACGAAATTGCCCCTTATATACTTTTTAGCAATTTCGAATGCCCTCTTACTCCCATATACTACATCTGCTTTTTGAATCTCTTCTACAGCTTTCTCAGTCATATATCCTTTCGATGGCCCAACACCTACGATGATTACTCCCTTCTCTGATCTCAAATAACCCCTTTTGCTGGCGAGATCAATTATCCCGTTAACTATAGCTACGCATAAATTGCTCCCACCTCTACTGCCTACAGTCGTTATAGAAGGAATGTCAAGCTTCCTTATCAACTCTTTAGATTCAGCAGCATTGACAAATCCAACCGGAGTCGCTATGATCAAAGATGGCCTGTATCCCATCTTACATAATTCGTATACAGCCATAGCTCCCGCTGGTGAATTACCGATCGCAATTATGCTTCCATCAATAACATCTTTAAGCTTGTAGAACCCATCTCTTACCCTGATTCCAGCTTGAAGATCTGCGTGCTCAACAGCTACTAAAACGTTGTAATACCCTCTTATTCCAGCTTTAACCATCGATACATCGACTATTACATATGTATCGTTGCGTAATGCTTCAATTCCCGCCTCAACTGGATTACCTTTGAATACAACGATATCCTTTATCGAAGGATCGCCCGTTGCTATTATGCATCTCTTAAGAATGAAATCCTCCGGACTATCTCCTTTAACGAATTTATTCACTATGCTGTAACTCCTTTCTACAATTCTTTTAGCTTCATCACTGTAAGCACCCATTTCCATACTACCACCTGTATTTCCTCGAATAACCTCGTGGTGTGATCATCCTCCCATTTAAAATCGTTGTTTCAGAGTTCGAAACAAACAAAATCGTATGCATATCTATTTTACTTGGATCTCTAATTATATCCTTGGGATACGTGATAAATACCTCTTCTCCGCTTCGAGTTGCGTTTTTTACAACTCCAATCGGAACGTTACCTCTAATTTCCAGCACGATCTCCATAGCCTTCACGAGCTTATCTGTCCTCTTTCTACTCGATGGATTGTATATCACTACAACGAAATCCCCTTCCAACGCATTTCTAAGCCTCTTTTCAATGATTTCCCAAGGTGTAAGTAGATCACTTAAGCTTACCACTGCATGATCTCCACTCACTGCACATCCTAAAAGCGGAGAAGCAGAACATAACGCTGTAACTCCCGGAATAACCTCAAAATCGATATCTAAACCCAAAGAATAAACGTATTCGGCGACGAGTGAGGCCATACCGTATATTGATGGATCACCACCGCTAACAAGGCTAACGATATGTGATCTAGCAAGTTGAACAGCTTTTTTAACCCTCTCAACCTCTTCACCCATCTTGCTTTCGATGATCTTCCCTTTAACCATGTGACGAATCCTTTCAACGTAAGTCTTATGACCTAGGACAAATTCCGATTCTTCTAAAACTCTCTTAGCCTTAAGAGTCAATAACTCGGGATCTCCCGGGCCTATACCAACTACATAAAGCTTACCTCGCGATTGCAACAGTTACACCTCCGTAAACTCTCTTCGGCAAAATTAGCTCTTTCTTTTTAGAATAAAACAGAGCACAAGCCTCTGCAACGTTTTTAACTCCTATCTTAGTAGCTTTTGTTTCTCTAACGTTCATTTTATTTATCTCTTCAGATGAAATGAACATTAGAGGCTTTTTTATGCTGTCAACAGCTTCAATCAAACCCTTTTCATTTCTCTTCAAATCGATTGTTGCGATTAGTCTTACATCCTTTAAATTAGCTCCAATCTCCTCTAACGCTGAATGAACAGCTTTAAGGATTTCATCTGAACTTGTTCCCTTTCTGCAACCTATCCCTATGCAAAGTCCATCTGAAAACTCTGCTGAGGTTGTTATAACTGGCGTTAAGCCTAAAGCTCTGAGTTTTTCGGCAACAGTGTTTGCTCCGTGATGAGCTCCGAGTAGAGGGATCGCAAATCTCATAGGTTTATCTACGACAACGATAGCTGGATCTACCCACTTACTTCTTAAGTGAGGACAAATCGATCTAATTATTATGCCAGTGGACATATACGCAACTATACAGTCGAATTTGTTCATCAGCTCACTGAATATTCCTGAGCGATAGACCACAATATCCGCGTTGAGAAACTCTGCAAGCTTCTTAAGTTTTTCAAGATCTTTTTTAAACCCTAACACAGCTATGCGTATAATACAGACCTCCTACCCTTTCTTTCCAAAACCTTGCCGATTATTATAACGGCTGTTCTTCTTATTCCCTCTTTCTTAACTTTTTTAGCTATATCTCCAAGCGTTCCCCTTATAACCTTCTCATCCTCTCTTGATGCATGATAAACAACTGCAACTGGTTCATCCCATCCTCTAATCCTTCCAACTCTTTCCGCTATCTCTTCAATCTTGTCAACTCCGAGCAAAATGACAAGAGTGCAGGGAATTCTTGCAAATTCCTCTAAGTAGTCTTTGTCAAGAGTTCTACCAGCGGGTCTAAGTATTACAACTGCATTCGAGACAGAAGGAATCGTAAGCTCAGTTTTTAAAATTGCAGAGGCTGAAAAAATACTGCTAACTCCGGGAATAACTTCGCATTCGATGCCTCTTTTTTCAAGCTCAACTATCTGTTCGTTCAAAGCTGAAAATATTGAAGGATCTCCGCTTACGATTCTTGCAACGACCTTTCCAGCTTTAACGCTACTTTCAATTAATTCTACTATATCTTCAAGCTTCATTCCGTAGCTATTGACCTTTTTTCCATTAAACTCTTCAAGGAATTTTTCATCTACTAATGAGCCGGGATATATTATCAAATCAGCTTGCTTAAGGATTTTGTAAGCCTTGACCGTCAACAACTCGGGATCTCCCGGCCCAAAGCCTATGAAGTAAACCTTCAAGATATCACCTCATTCCAACAACTATTGTAAAGTAGTCCGTTCTCTCTGGAGGTTCTTCAATCTTCTCGATCCTCTCACCGTCCATGAAAATTCTTTCCGCCAAGTAAAATTCCCTCATCCCCATTTTTTTGAGGAATTCGCATATTTCCTTAGGCTTCGTAGCTTTTAAGACTACGATGCATCCGATATCATCGTCCTTAAGCGTAGTTACGAGCATTGAAACGTCAATAAATCTCTTTATCTTTGAGAATACTGTCGTGAAGCTCGGTAATCCCGGAATTATCTCGATTTCAACGTTAGGATTTATTTTGAGTATCTCTTCAACGAGATGCTGAAATGTAGAGTAGAACATCGGATCTCCCAAGCATGCAAACGCTATGTCTTCCTTAACACATCTATCTGCAAGCTCTTCCGCCAGTTTGGTGGTAATTTCTTTACTCCTACCCATTGGGAATTCCACTACACGAGGCTTTACTATGTGCTTAACAAGCGATTCTGCAAGTTTCCCCGGAACTATAACCTCATCTACGGCTTTAAGAACTTCAACAGCTTTTAAAGTTATCAGCTTCGGATCCCCCGGCCCTAAACCTACACCAAACAACATTATACACCACCTACGACAATGAATATCGGATTTATCGGCTTAAAAGCGGTAAGTCCAGCTAACTCGTAACTCTTTGAAATGTTAACGATCAAAGCCTCTTTGAGAATGCCCAATTCCTTCATAACCTTAATAACCTTACAAGCCATTTCGATTCTTGCAAGGTTTACAGCAATCTTTCTAGCTTTTCTGCTTGCAACTTTGAGCATCTCTTCGATATCCTTAGTACCTCCAAAGAAGACTATGTCGTAATCGTAATCCCTTAAGAATTCTAAGCCGTGCATGTGCAGTAATTCAACGTTCTCCTTAACTTCGGCATTTTTAATTACATTCTCATCGATATCTACAGCGTAAACTTTTGAAACGTAATTTGCGAAGAAGTTAGACACGGCACAGCTTCCGCAACCAATATCGGCAAAGATATCTTCCCTTTTTGGCATAAGCTTTGCGAACAGAATTCCGATTATCTCAGGCTTCGTCGCTTTCATAAAGCTTGAATACGTAATTCAGCAATCCGGTTAATGCGATTATTAATCCAGCCAAGAAGTCCTCCTTTCCGTGGATGATTTTCGGAGGCTTGAAAGCTTTTGATGAGAGGTATGTGAGCGTAACGATCGTTGAAATTGTTGAAACACCGTAGAGTGTTGTCACGATCAAAAGCTCCGCATAAGTTCTCGTTGCGAGCATGATTGGAATTAGGGGAATGCACGGCGATAGACTGAGTGCGAGTAGAACCACCGTTGCGGAAGTGTGGGTGTGCTTGTGCGGCTTAATCAGAGATGCTATCGAGTAAGCGAGCCCGACGGAAATTAACAGTATTGGTGACAAACTCTCGATAGCTTCCGCAAATCCGAGGAGGTTAATTCCGAATATTAAAAGAATTCCGATGGCGACAGTGCTTAGAACGTGCAAAGTTCCAGCTAATGTCGAAAACGCTAAGATTTTTTTAACGCTCCACATCCTCGCCTTCCCTATGGCGACAAACGGGACGTAGTGATCCGGAGCTAACGAGTGGATTAC
>CAYWXE010000077.1:0-7342 GCA_964462505.1 uncultured archaeon
ATGGACTCGGCGGGATTTGAACCCGCGGCCTCCGCCTTGCGAAGGCGGCGCTCTGCCCCTGAGCTACGAGCCCTTGAATAGCTTTTGTATATGAAGATTGATAAACTTTACTGTTAAAAATCGATTGATGACTGAACTTCAAGAAGACAAGGAGTTAAGTTTAGAGGAGCATTTAGCAGAGCTTAGAGTTAGAGTCATAAAGATTTTAATAGCTTTAGCCTTCTCAACTTCGATAGTCTTTTTTTACTCTCAAGATTTGATAAGATCTTTCTGGAAGACGTTTTTCGGAAGTGAAGAGATCTACGTGTATTCACCAATTGAATGGATAATCACTAGGCTCCTTGTATCTCTATTGATATCCCTGATTGTTGTATACCCGTATGCAATCTACGAATTCTACTTGTTTGCTAAACCAGGCTTATATGAAAATGAGAGAAAATTCCTAAAGACACTTCTAATTCCAAGTTATCTCGTATTCTTACTCGGATTTTTCATCGCTTACAAATTAGTAATACCTATCCTCTATAAGATTTCGTATTCGAGTTTAGCATATCCATATTTCTCAGCAGAAAAAACTCTACAAAACGCATTCAAGATACTTATAGCCTTTGGCTTTTCGTTTCAAATTCCTCTTGCAATGCTAATAGCTGAAAAACTTAAACTCGTAGATTACAAAACTTTGAAGGATTACAGACTTTTGATATATCTATTCGTGTTTATACTCGTTATGAATTCAATATCGGATTTGAGCTTTATAACTCAAATTTCAATTCTCGTGCTATTTATTGTAATGTATGAACTCGGTTTACTGCTTTTACGAATAGAAAAAGGTTTATAGAATCTACGATATACAGTCTCCTCCGATGCGTATAGTCATTGCAGGAGCAGGAGAAGTTGGATATAGACTTGCATCTTCACTTGCGGGAAGGCATGATGTATACGTGATTGAAAACAACCCAAGTAGGTATGAGAGTTTGTTAAAGTTAGATGTAGAAGCGGTATTTGGAAATGCCGCAAACATAAGAACGCTAAAATCTGCTAACGTAAAGGATACAGATATCTTTTTAGCTGTTACTGGAAACGATGAAGTAAATCTGTTATCTGGATTAGCCGCAAAGAAGTTAGGAGCTAAAATCGTTATAGTTAGAGTAGAAAATCCCGAATACGTTGATAGACCAATAGTTAGAAATCATCCAATGGGTTACGACGTGATTATATGCCCTCAGCTCGCTTTAGCTCAGGAAGTCACAAGACTGATAAGTATTCCAGGAGCAGTTGAGGTTGTAAGCTTTAGTGGTGGAAACGTTGAAATGGTCGAAGTTCAAGTCTCTGAGGATTCACCAGCATCTGGGAAGACTATAAGGGATTTAAACGTTCCAAGGAATGTTGTTATAACAACGATATATAGAAAAGATGAGATAATAATTCCAAGAGGTGATACTGAAATAAAGCCAGGAGATAGAATTGCATTGGTAGGAAAAACTGAAGATATAGAGAAGGTAAAGGATCTGTTCGGATACCCGATATTTAAGAGGGTAACGATATTCGGTGGTGGAACGATTGGTTGTTACATTGCGAGAGTACTCGAAAGGGGTAGAGTGAGTGTAAAGTTGATAGAATCAAAAGAGGAGAGATGCGAAGAACTCTGCGAACACTTAAAGAAAACTAAAATCGTCTGTGGCGATGCAACGGATATAGAATTGTTAACTGAAGAGGAGATCGGTAAATCCGATATCGTAGTTGCAACGACTGAAAGTGATGAGAGAAATCTACTGATAAGCCTACTTTCAAAAAGCTTAGGCGCGAAAATGGCGATAGCAAAAGTCGAGAACAGTGAATACGTAAAACTTTTTGAGAGAGTTGGAGTAGATATAGCTTTGAATCCGAGAAGGGTTACCTACGTAGAGGTTATGAAACTCCTGAGGAGGATGAAGATAGAAACGCTTGCAGAAATAGAAGGTGCTGCTGTTGTGGAGGTAATAGTTAGAAATCCAAAGCTCAGCAATAAAAAGCTTAGAGATATAGTTCTACCAAAGAATTCAATTGTTGGTGCTGTTGTACGGGATAACGAATGCTTAATTCCTCGTGGAGATACCGAGATAAGAAAAGGAGATAGGCTTTTAGTTTTCACGACTTGGGATGAAATAGAAGAAGTTGAGAAGGTTTTTGAATGAATACTAGATACGTGTTAAGAGTTTTAGGAGATTTGCTTGTATTTTTCTCATTTGTATTTCTAATTCCAATTTCAGTTGCTCTTTACTACGGTGAGAGTCTTAAACCATTTCTGTTCGCAATGGCTATAGCCTTAGCAATCGGATTGATCATGAGACTTATGGGCCCTTACACAGAAGTTTTGAGGTATAAAGAGGCTTTTGCGATAGTTTCAATTGGATGGCTTGTTGTATCCTTAATCGGATCTATTCCATACGTGTTAGTCGGTATTAAACCGATAGATGCGTTTTTCGAATCTATGTCTGGATTTACAACAACGGGAGCATCCGTTTTAACCCCTGAAAATCTATCAAAGTCTATTTTGATTTGGAGAGCCCTAACCCAATGGCTCGGCGGAATGGGTATAATCGTTCTGTTCTTAGCTTTTTTCCCGAGTGTCGCGAGAAGTGGTGTAACACTTTTTCAAGCGGAATACACAGGAATCACGGTTTTAAAGGTGAAACCGAAGCTTAGAGATACAGCTATTACCCTATACATGACATATCTGTTCTTCACAATACTCGAAGTTGTCGTTTTAAGTGTTCTCGGTGTTCCACTGTTTGATGCAGTGGCTCATACGTTCACGACTCTTTCAACTGGCGGATACTCAACTCACTCAGAGAGCATAGCTTATTTTAAGGATATCAGAGTTGAATTCGCTATAGCTATATTCGCGATAATTGGTGGAACAAACTTTGCACTACTCTACTACTTACTCCGTGGAGATTTTAGAATTCTTAGAGATCCAGAATTCAGGGTTTATATAGCTTTAATCGCGATTTTTACAGCAATTCTAACGTTTTTGAATACGAACAGATTTGATTTATTCAACTCGTTTAGGTATTCCGTTTTTCAAGTGATTTCAATAATGACTACTACTGGATATACAACCTACGACTTCGATCTCTGGAGTGATAACGTGAGGTTTTTGATTTTGATTTTGATGTTCATAGGGGGTTGCAGCGGTTCAACTGGTGGGGGTATAAAGGTTTTAAGGGTTTACGTAATCGCAAAGTATTCGATTCAACAGATACTAAAAGCAGCTGAACCTAAAACTGTTAAGATAATGAGGTATGGAGATGTAACAATTAGAAGAGAGTTAATGGAAAGCATAACTACTTTTTTCATCTTGTACATTTTCGTATTTATAATTTCATCCGCGATCATCGCAATTTCTGGCTACGACATAATTACATCAATCTCTGCAAGTGCAGCAACCTTAGGAAACGTTGGACCTGGTTTGGGATTGGCTGGGGCTAGTGAGAACTACGCAAACTTCAGCGATTTCGTAAAGCTCCTATTAACGCTTAACATGTGGATCGGAAGGCTTGAGATCTTTAGTGTTTTATCGATTTTTATTCCCTCTTTTTGGAGAGAATAATCTCGATAGCTTCATCTAAGCTCAAACTCATCTGTTCACCAGTCGATAGATCTTTAAGCGTAACCATATTCTGCTCGTATTCTTTCCTTCCTATTATGATTGCAAAGTCCGCTTTGACATCGTTTGCATAGCTAAGCTGTTTTTTCACACTCCTCCGCATGACATCGACAAACGCAGTTATTCCTTTTTCTCTTAATTTTTCAGCTATTCTAAAAGCTTCTTTTTCAAAGCTCTCAAGGGATACAACTGCTATCTTAACCCTCTCCTTTGGCTTAACACTGCAAACCTCAGCAACTCTGTCAAAGCCTATTGCAAATCCAGTCGATGGGATTCTCTCATAACCGAATAGATGTGTTAACTCGTAGCTACCCCCACCGCAAACTTGGTTCTGTGCACCCAACCCTTCAGCATAGCATTCGAATACTACACCAGTGTAGTAATCTAAACCCCTTGCAATACCGAAGTTTAGGGTGTATTCGACGTTGAGGTAATCGAGTATATCGCATACAGCCTCAACATGACTCAAATCGAATCCAAAAATCTTTGCATCTTTAAGTATTTCTCTATCTCCAACCAATTCTATTACGTTATAAACGTTTTCCCTCACATTTTCTTTAACCCCTATTTCTTCCATATAAGCGTCAAGAGAATCTAAATCCCTCTTATCGATTAATCTCATAATCTTCAACGCTTGTTCATCGTTTAGTTCCCTTAAAACATGCCTGAGCAATCCAACGTGCCCGATGTGGAGTTCAAATTTGATGTTTAACTCTTTTAGGATCTTGTAGGCTAGGTATATCACTTCTGCATCGGCTTCTGGCTTAGATGAGCCTATTAATTCGACTCCAAACTGCCAGAACTCCCTATATCTTCCCCTTTGCGGTCTTTCGTATCTAAAACAGTTCGCGAAGTAGTAAAACCTTAAAGGCTTAGGCATTACGCTGCACTCGTTCACAAATAACCTCATAACTGCCGCTGTGACTTCTGGTCTTAAAGCGAGATCCCTTCCACCCTTATCTTTGAATGTGTACATTTCTTTTACGATTTCTTCACCAGATTTCAATGTAAAAAGCTCTAGATGCTCAAAAGTCGGTGTAGATATCTCTCTATATCCAAAACTTTCAGCTATTTCACGCATTCTTTTTTCTATTAGTCTTCTTTTCTCCATCTCCTCTGGAAGGAAGTCCCTTGTTCCGCGGGGCCTCTCTATTTTCACAGCTTAAAAATTGCGAAAGTGTTATAAAAGCTTTAACGAGTGTGTTTACAAATGAGGAGGGAAATAGTCTACTTCGAAGAAAAGGGTGAAATGAACACAGACGAAACCCTAAGACTTGCAAAGGAGAGGGCTTTGGAGCTTGGAATTAAATACGTTGTAGTTGCGAGCACTTCTGGAAGGACTGGAAAGAAAGCCGTAGATGTTTTTAAAGATACCGGAATCAATGTAGTAATCGTTACACATCAGATGGGTTACAAGGAGGAGAACAAACTGCTAATGGATGAAGAGCTCAGAAGATTTATAGAGCAAAATGCAAGGCTTGTAATAGCATCGGATATATTTACAACTGTTCCAAGGCTTGTAACACAGAAGTACGGCGGATTTACACCGTACAACGTAATCGCCGACACTTTGAGACTTTTCTGTCAAGGTATGAAGGTTTGCGTCGAGATAGCAGTTATGGCGGCAGATTCTGGAGCAATTCCAACGAATGAGGAAGTAATAGCGATTGCAGGAACTGCTAAAGGTGCAGACACCGCAATAGTTCTAAAGCCAGCTAACGTGCACAGGTTTTTTGACATAGACATAAGGGAAATTATATGTATGCCTAGATACAAGTGATTTCATGATTTCCTCAGACGCTATACTTCAGCTCGGAATTGGTGGTTTAGCTGGATTTGCGTTGGGATATGCATTGAAGAAGATATTTAAGATATTCCTGATTTTACTGGGCTTATACGTTGCGAGTCTGTTGTATTTGGCAAATGCTGGAATAATAGAAATAAGATACGAGAAACTATTTCCGGCTGGCTTAAATCTAACGCAACTCGCAAGGAATTGGGCTGAAGTGTTCTTGAATTTACCAGTAGCCGGATTCGTTGTAGGATTTGTAATCGGATTGAAAAGAGGTTAATCAGTCGACCGCTTTTCTTCATCGCGGTCTGTTGACTTCCCATTCATCATTATCAGTAGCTACCCCACTCGTCATCCCGCTCTGACCGTCGTAAGGTCATCATCTTAAAATAATATTCTGTTCGTGAAATTATAACATTTACTAATACCGAATTATACATTTCAATTGATTCTTATATAAATAATTTATAACTATATTATAATTATAATATTTAAATCACAATAAAGCTATAGGTTTCTTGCTATTATTGCATTTGTTAAATCATTTTTGCGATTAGAGGTATTTCAGATGGTAAAACGTGCAGGTATCTCCGCCCCTTGTAAACAACTGCAACAACTAATCTGGTTCTATCTCTGTTTATCCCAAAGTACTCTCTAAACGGTGCTTCATCGTATCTCAAATCTTTTCTCGATAAGACTTCTTCCTCAAACTCCTTTGAGAAGTCTGTAAAGTCTAATTTTTTTCCATTTCTATCTATTATTTCGACATCCATGATATACCTCTCGCCTTTACACCATACGCAGTAGTTTGGAGCGTGATTAATTCCCAAAACGGGATTTACGTTTACATTTCTTAATCCTTCAGAAAAGTCGAATAGCTTTATAAATCCATCTATTTGGGTGTTAAACAGTTGTCTTGGCCTACTCGACAACCACTCGAACTGTTCATCGTTTACACCTTTAAATGAAACATCTATATCTATTTCTAAGTTCTCTATTTCAAGTAAATCTTCGAGATCTATATTACCAATTCCAGCAGAGATTCCGTTTGTCTCTATTATGACTTTTGAATTGTGAACGAGCTCAGCAGATGTAGTACAGAATCCGTATTCCTTGCATAAATCGATTAATACGTCGAAGTTGTCTAAAATCTTTAAGACTTCGATTAAGTGCTTCCATTGGAGTGTGGGTTCGTTTCCAGTAAACCTTATGACTCCTAATCTATACTTCGATTTAGACGTGAGTTTATCTTTAATGGTCCAATGTGCGCGACACAGTATGTCCCTTACAACTTCATACGGACTCTTTTTAATATCCTGTGAGAGATATCGCATTTTCCATCCCCAGCAGTATTTGCAATCCAAATTACAACCCTTTAAATCCAATACTATTTCGAGTCTTGAATCGATTAGACCACAAGACGCTACGCAGTTGTGCTTTACATAGATTTTATTGCATTTAGGCCATCCAAGTCTCCTTCTCTTTAATGGAACCCATCTTGTAGTGTAGTAGAGGTTTGAGTAAATCCCAACTACCACTATTTTCGATTAAGTTCTCTCGTTTTAAATTTACTCTATTCCATTATGTGTAATTCTATATATATTAAATAATTATCTCAAATAAAATATTAAAGTATTAGTATTAATTAAATTAATATTTTTAATTTTATGAATTGGTCGAAGTGTAAACCAAGGTAAGATTAAACCCAATTACTTAAGTAGAAACATTCGATGAAAAGAGATATAACAATTCAAATGCCCTCTCTTCATTTTAAGATCAAACAAAGTTAAGGTTCAATAAATATTGCCAGATCATTAAAATTTGGCTTGCAAGAATAGGATTTATCTAAACTAAAAATGGGCCCGCGGGGATTTGAACCCCGGACCTTTCGCTTATCAGGC
>CAYWXE010000078.1:0-7144 GCA_964462505.1 uncultured archaeon
GAATTTTCTAAGATTAACGTATTAATAGGCCCAAACGGTAGTGGCAAGAGTTCAGTTTTAGAGTGTATTGATTATTTCAAGCAGGCATTTATATATATCACGGCTAGCACTATCAGTAAAGAGGGGACAATCTGGACTGGCAAATTCATGGTAAATATACCATTTAAACATGTAGTTTTTTGCCGAGATACTGAAAGATCGATTTCAATTAAAGTAAACTTTGATGGTTTACTAATTCGTACACATCCATCTACGGCAATAGCAGGAGTACTGATTATTCCATCAACTAAACATGCAGAATTTAAAATTATTATAAAAGATACTAAAGAACTCACACAATTGCCAAAGGAAATATTAATATTTATCCTAAAAGCTAATAGAAAAGTTGATATAGAGTACTAGCTGGTATTGATGTTAATATTTATACTGTCGATATTTCTAATATTTATAAATTCTTCTATTACACTTGCTATCGATCAGAATTTAAGAAAAATATTGAAGTTGTTAGAGATTTCTATTCGAAATACGGTCTTCACGACATCAGATGGGTTCCGACTGAAGATGGTCGGTATGAAATCATTGCAACTACTGATGAAGAAATCGATGTGAACATAGCAGATGTTGGTTCTGGATTAAACGCATTATTTCCAATAGTCGTTGCATTAGCCTTTTATCCCGAAAACAGTTCGATATTTATTGAACATCCAGAAATGTATTTACATCCAAAATTACAGTATGAACTTGCAGACTTTTTCATAGATGTCTCAATGAGGAGGAATTATCAGTTGATAATTGAAACCCATTCAGAACATTTGTTATATGGGTTATTAAACGCTGTAGTTAAGAAAAAGATAAAGCCAGAAGATTTAACGATATACTCAGCGAGAAAGGAAAGGGGAAAATCCATTTTTGAGAAGTTAAAAATCTATGAAGACGGTAGTATTGAAGGAAATCTACAAGATTTCTTAGAAGCTGATATCAATGCTTTTTTAGACTTTTTAAGGGCTTAGGTGTTTTCATGGCTATTATTATAGTCATCGATACATGTGTTCTCAGACGAGCATTAGAATATGAAAAATCTATAAAGATTGATGATAAAAGTAAAAAAGCCTACGAAATCATTATAGAATTTTTACAAAGGAAGGATACAATATTCGTTGCAAACTCAGAAACTAAATGTGAATATTATAGGCATCTCGAAAATTTAAAAAATGAGATTAGACGAAGAAGAATTTATCCCCAAAGCTTTGGACTTCTAAGATCTTTAATGTTTAGACTCAGAACAGTTCCAGACAGAAATCATAGCTTTGAGTTTACAGGTAACCAATTGGTAGGAAAGATTACCACTTACTCAACTCTGCAAAATCTGGTGCATTGATGTTCAAGGAACCTGTTGCATTTATCTTAACATTCGCAGAGGACGTTTACCGTGCGGGATTTGCTAAGAATGGACAAGGTGTTGAGATTTTAATCCTTAACTTAGAGACTTCTTCAATTACGAAATCGTAATAAGCAACAGTCTTTACATCGATGCATGTTTGAATTCGCTGAGAGGTTGCAGAGAATACCCCCATATCTCTTTGCAGAGATAGATGCGATGAAAAAGAAGAAGATTGAAGAGGGTGTAGATGTAATAGATTTAGGAGTTGGAGATCCCGATTTACCCACACCAAAGCACGTAGTTGAAGCAGCGAAGAGAGCAGTTGAAAGGGTTGAGAGGCAGAAGTATCCGAGTTATGAAGGAATGCTCGAATTTAGAGAGGCTGTAGCTGAATTCTACAAGAGGAGAAAGGGTGTTAAACTTAATCCAGAAAAAGAAGTAATAGCATTAATAGGCTCTAAAGAGGGAATAGCTCATCTCCCGCTTGCATTTGTGAATAGGGGTGATATCGTTTTAGTTCCAGATCCGGGATATCCTGTTTACTACTCTGCCACGATTCTCGCAGATGGAAAACCTTACTTCATCCCGTTAAAAAAAGAAAACGATTTCCTACCGAGGCTCGATGAAATTCCGAGTGAGATAGCAAAAAAAGCTAAAATAATGTTTTTAAACTATCCAAACAATCCAACTACAGCTATAGCCACGAAAGAGTTCATAAAGGAAGCTATAGACTTCTGCATAGACAACAAAATCATCCTCGCACACGATGCCGCTTATAGCGAGATAACGTTCGATGGATACAGAGCTTACAGCTTTTTAGAGTTCGATAACGCGTTCGAAGTTACAATCGAATTCAATTCGCTCTCTAAAACTTACAACATGACGGGATGGCGAATTGGTTTTGCATGCGGTAATGAAGAAATCTTAAGGGGTTTATTAAAGGTTAAGACTAACGTTGACAGTGGAGTTTTCGAGGTAGTTCAAGAGGCAGCTATCGCAGCGTTAACTGGAGATGACAGCGTTATAGACGAAATAAATAGAGTTTACGTGGAGAGAAGAGATATCTTCGTTAAGGGCTTAAAAGAGGCTGGATTCAAAGTTGAAAAGCCGAAAGCTACGTTTTACGTCTGGTGTGAAGTTGGTGGAAGTAGTATAGAATTCGTGAAGAGGTTACTTGACAAAGCTGGAATAATCGCTACTCCGGGAATAGGGTTTGGTGAGCATGGTGAGGGGTTTGTAAGGTTTTCGCTCACAAGAGATACGAATATAATTAAAAAAGCCGTTGAAAGAATTGTTAATGTACAATTTTAGCACAAATCTCTTCCCAATACCTCAAATTGTTTATACACCCCGGATCAGGCTTTAAGTAGTCTCCAAAGTAGTTGTAAGCTCTAGCTCTACAACCACCGCAGTAATATCTATAGCTACAGTTTCCACAACCCTCGATTATGTCCTTATTCCTCAAATCTTCAAAAACCCTGTTCTCTCTCCACAACTTCTCTAAGTCATCGTATTTAATGTTTCCAACTTTAAGCGGGAAGAATACACATGGCTGTATATCGCCATTAGCCTTTATAGCGAAGTAAAACCTACCGGCTCCACAACCACCTATGAATTCGGCAAGCCTTCTGAGTCTCTCTCCAGCTTTGACGTTGTAGTAATGTGTGGGAATTATTTCGGCATCGCATTGAAGCGCAACTCTTGCGAATTGAGGAGCTGTAGATAGGAGACTTATGTTTGAGTTCTTGTTTCTATTGTAAAGCATCCTCAAAAGCTCTTCTCTTTGCTCTGGCGTTATATCAGATTCGATTATTTCTTTCCCCCTCCCAACTGGTATGAAGTTGTAGTGCATAAACCAGTTAACACCAAGTTCCTCGCACAACTCTATCACCTTTGAAACTTCGTTGTAGTTAAACCTCGTAACAGTCATCGAGACGTTTACAAAAAATCCCTCTTTGACGCAGTTTTTAATCCCCTCAACAGCTCTATCAAATGCACCCTTTATCCCTCTAAAGGCATCGTGGGTTTCTCTCATTCCATCCAAACTTATCTGGACATATCTAATCCCGTGTTCCTTCATCTTCTTTGCCATCTCTTCATTTATAAGTGTTCCATTTGTTGCAACCGCAACGTATAGCCCCTTTTCTGCTGCATAGCTTGTGATCTCGAAGAAATCCTTCCTCACAAGTGGTTCACCGCCTGAGAAGGATATTATCGTTACCCCCAACCTGTCAAGTTTGTCTACGACTTCTAATGCTTCATCAGTGCTTAACTCATCTGGCAATTGCTTTCCAGCGGTAGCATAACAGTGTTTACACCTAAGATTGCATGCATAAGTTATATCCCATACAACCTGAAATGGAGCACCCGGCACAAACGGTTTTCTCAAGCCAAATACTGCTAATCCCTTTATGACACTTGCCAATCCCTTACGCCAATAGGAATCTTTAAACCTCTCCTTTAACTCATCGATAGTGACATTAAAGGCTTCAGCACCCCTTTCAAGAACAGGTCTAATAGTTTTCTCAGCTAACTTACACTTCCAGCAAGCATCATTACGAACACCTACAAACAACTCCAAAGCAACTTCAAGCCTATTCTTTCCACACTTCTCACAAAAGGTTGCCAATCCTTGTAGAGATTTTTTCGTTAGAGGATTGTTTATCAAATGCATAAAAATCGAGAGTTTATCCATCATAGTGAAGAATCATCTTTATTGGTATTTACTGTTTTCGTTAATCAAACCCGTATTCACCCTTTAGCAAGACAAACCTAACAGCACCCCAATTCTCCTTATGTAAGTTCCCCCTCTCATCCTTTCTCACTACATATAGCCATTGAGAATATCTACCGATCGGTAAAACCATTATACCTCCCGGCTTAAGTTGCTCTGCTAACGGCTTTGGTACGTCTGGTGCTGAAGCCGTGACATATATCTTGTCGTAAGGGGCTTCTGGCTTGTATCCTTTGCTTCCATCTCCAACAACTACTAACACGTTATCGTAGCCCAAAGCCTCTAAATTCCTTTTAGCCATCTCTGCAAGTTCTGGAATTCTTTCAATTGTTACAACCTTTCCCTTTTTTCCAACTATCTCAGCAACTACAGCTGCATGATAGCCACAACCAGTTCCAATTTCTAAAACCTTTTCTCCCTCTTTTAATTTTAGTAATTCACACATTATTGCAACCATGTGTGGGGCACTTATCGTTTGCCCGTAACCTATTGGTAGTGGTGTGTCTACGTAAGCTTCGCTTCTGTACTCTGGTGGAACGAATAAGTGCCTTGGAACTTTCCTAATAGCCTCATATACCCTATCGCTCAAGTTCAACTCATATCTTAACCTCTTTGCGAGCATTTCCCTCTGCTTATCGAACATAGTATCTCCGCTCTTCTAGCATCTCTTAACGTATTAACGTTTACAACGTCGTTGTCTCCAATCCTATATATTTCCTCTTCCTGTTCTTCATATATAAAGAATGCGTCTAAAACGTTTATACCTACGGCTCCTCTACTGTTGACAACCTTCAACGCTCTCTTATCCGATTTAAAATAGAAATCAACTACATCCTCTATCAAATTCTCCCTTATGTAAACGAGATCGCACGAGACAACGAGAATTGGAACTACTATTGAAAGCTCCAACACCGCTTCCCTATAATCCTCTATAAACCCCTTTCCACTTGCTCTAAACACATCTATCCCTCTATCCCTCAAAAACCTCTCAGTTTTTGGAGTGTGTGGGGAAGTAATAGCTATAACTTCAAAATTCGATAGGGCATTTAAGGAGTGTTCAATGAGTTTGGCACTGCAAACCTCAAACATCGGCTTCTCGTCAACACCAAGTCTCTTTCCTTTACCTCCACACATCAGCAATGCCAACACACAGAAAGCCGTTAACGATTTATATGAATTTACGTATTCCAGACATGGAACTGATCATTAATCCAGACGTATTTCTATCTAAGCAGAGGAGATTTGCAGAATCTATAGCAGTCGTGCTGACAGCAGCAGTAATCGGATCGTTAATAGCACATGCAACAGCCCCAGCTTACATGAAATTCGTGCGAAGTACCATGATAGAAAAGGGCTTGAGCCGTGAACAAGTGGAGGTCATGCTGTCAGTGATATACCTGACGTCTATGCTAATGCCAATCGTTGTTACGTTCATATCTTGGATTGCAATAGCTGTAATGCTTTACGTCGCTTCAATTCCATTTAGAGGAAGTGGAGCTTTTAGAGAAGTTCTAAAGCTTTCGGCTTTTAGCTACGTGCCAGTAATAATACTATCTCCAATAAACTTTTACATATCAAGCGAGATCTCTAAGACACTTGAACTCTACGGACTTGAAGCGATTAAAACGTTAAATGGATTGAAATCTGCATCTATGATTATTGGGATGGCTGTTCTGATATGGCAATACGTGTATTGGGTATTTGCAGTTAAAAACGCGAGAAATTTAGATACGAGAAAATCTGCCATAGCTTCACTATTCCCGCTTGTTGTGTTTGCCGTTATCTCCTTGATAGGGACTCTCTTACGGACTTATTGAACGCAATCTCTCCAATTGATTTCATATGTCTACAAGCACTGAGAATCGATTGTAATGCGAGTTTGTACTCGTTACCCTTTTGCATTTCCTCTAGTATTTCCTCCTCTATTTCTTCAAGCATCTCTATCGAATCTTCAGAGAGTTCAACATTAGATTTTATATATGCCTCGAAAACTTTTTCGAACGCGTTTTTTAGCCTTAGCACAGTTCTCTCTATTTCAAGGTTCGAGGGATTGTTAGCAATATACATCGAGAATTCGTTTAAAGAATCTGCAATCTCTTCAAGTAACTTTGCAACAGTTCTAACTCCGAGTATTAGTCTTAGTTCATTCCATTTACCAGGAGTTGAGAACTCCCTAACAAGTCTGTGTTCCTGCCTTATAGCGAGCAAATACAATCTATCTGAATCGCTTTCGAGGTTTGATATCTCCTTAAGCCCGTTTAAGTCGTTAGCCCTTATACATTCGTGAATCGTGCTTAACATACCAACTATGATCTGGGACATCCTCTTTATTACCCCATAGACGTCGAAATCTGTAGTCGCGAGGCATTTCAAAACAACTCTCCCTTCACTTGCATCGATTATCTCCATACCTATTAACTGCTTCACGATCTCGCTAATCTTACTTACTACTCTCGCGTTTATGCTCTTATCCTCTATGACTATTTCATCGATTCCCTGAATGTACAAAGCAAATATGTACCTCTTGATAAACTTCTCATCTAGCCTTGGAATCTTCTCTATCTTTACCCTCGTAATCCTCATGTCTTCAAGAAACTTCTTTGGATATATCGTGACTGCATCATCACTTATCTGGAGTACTATCTCATCACCTTGCTTAAGTTTATTAGACCTAACCCAATCCTTTGGAAGACTGACCATATAACTTGAACCGCCTATCAGCTGAAGCCTTCTAACCTCCATGCAATACAAATCCATATTAAGTTATTAATATGTTTTTTCTTTGTAGCAAATAGACATATACTCGTCAAAGTCTCGTACTGTTTTGAAGTATTAAGTGACTATATATAAAGGCCATTATCTTCTTTTTATTTCATAAATTTAATAAAATTATCTTAAAAAATAAATGGACAATCAAAAATACCTAATCATGATGCTATGTTGTGCAACGATTTAAAATCAATGGTGTTGTATTAAAATTCAATACTTTTAACATGGCAACATAGCGTTGACGTAATCTCAATATTATT
>CAYWXE010000079.1:0-6976 GCA_964462505.1 uncultured archaeon
CTTCTGATTCCGATTTTTACAACTTTTACATCGTTTAAAATCTCACGGATCTTTGAATTTCTTATCTGTTCATACAGTTTCTTGGCTCTCATATGCGTTGTTTCAAAGAACATCACAACGTAAGTAGTCTTCTTAGATGAGTAGTAGTAGGCTATGTGGTGTGAGAGCAGACTACCCAATGCATATAAGTTGTCGTAAACGATTAGAGTTCTTGTACCTTCCAACTGTTGAAGTAGTAGATCCAACTCGTGAAGACTCATACACACTATCAAAATCTCTAATGGATAAGGTTTTTCAAAGTACAATTACTCTTATGCATTGTCACTAGTTAAACCTCAAACAGCTTAAGTTCCAGCAAATTTATTGTGTTCTATCTATTGCCAATCACAACGACAGTTTGTTTTCCTTTTATACATCTATAAATTATAAATATTATATCACTATAATTAATTTTTACTTTATTATTAAATTATTAATATATATTTAGTCTTACTATTTTTATATATACGATCTATTATCAGCACTAACCCTTTAATAGACAAAGAGAGCATTCAAAAGGTTTGTGGAGTACCTGTTCAACTTTCATCTATTAGCACCTTTAATGTTAAGCATATAATCCAAAAAGAGATCAATTCGATATGAAAGTGGCAATAATAGGTGGAGGGAATTTAGGCAGTGCTTTAGCCAAAGCTTTAGTTAAGAAATACGACGTTATCGTTACGAGGAGAAATGTGGAAAAAATTAGATATTTAAGGGATCTCGGTTGCGAGATTACCAACGACAACGTTAAAGCTGTAAAGAATTCAGATGTAGTAATTCTGACAGTTAAAAAGGTGCACGTATACGACATTTTAAACGAGATTCCAAAGAATAAAATCACGATCAGCTTTGTAGCTGGATTAAGCTATGGAGAACTCAAGAATAAGTTAAGTAAACCCGTAAAGGCTATGACAATGCTCTCAGCTGAATTTGGGAAGGGTATAACGATTTATTACTCAGAACTCGATGAAAACGATGAAAAAGTAGTTGAAGAGGTTTTGTCGAGTTTTGGAGATGTAGTAAAAGGAGATGAAAGAGAAGTAGACATGTTAACAGCTTTTGCAAGCTCTATAGCTTTTATATCAAAGATTTACGAATCCTTCGTATATTCGGGGTTAAGACTTGGTTTTAGATACGATTTAGCTAAGAGAATAGCTATTAACGTGTTTGAAGGAGCTATAGCTCTATTGAAATCTTATGAGCCAAATGAGGTCATCAAAAGGGTTACAACTCCAGCAGGCACGACAATCGAGGGAATCGTTAAGATGTTTGAACACAGAGTGGATTTTGCATTAATCGATGCGATTACAACATCAGCTAAGAGGTTAATGGACTTATAGCTTTAGTTCCATTACATACCAAACCCTACTCCCAAAATTCCTCTCAGCAAATCTGTTGTCTATCACTTTGCGGATTTCAAATCCGAACTTCGTGAAAACATCCAATAAATCGCTGTCAATTGGCATTAGACATCTAATCTTTTTCTTATTGGCATTTCTCGCGTCTTCGACTATTCTTCTTAGCAGAGCTGAGCAAATCTCTTCACTACTCCTAAGGGGTGAAACCGCTAAGAAGTTTATTACAACCTCATCCCTCTTTGGCTTTGGACATATGTATGACATCAGGAGTGCAATTCTTGTCCCGTTTATGAATCCCAACTTATTCCTAAAAAAACTACCGAATTTCTGTTTTTTGAAGGAGACGTATGCAAATCCAACTATTCTCTCCTCCTCAGCAACGTAACAACCATCTGTGTTTTCCTCGAAGTATTCAAAAAACACCTCTCTCGCCAACTCTAAGTCTTTGAATACGTTAAACAACACCTTTTCAAAACTTAGAATTAGGATTCTAACAGCATCCCTAATATCTCCTTTTCTAAGTTCTCTCACTCTCATAGAACTCTTTAATTCTCTCAACAGCTCTCTTCAAATTCTCCATAGACGTTGCATAACTGATTCTTATATACCTTTCATTCCAATCACCAAACGCTATTCCGGGAGTAACGGCTACACCTCTCATAAGCAGTTTCTCTGTGAATTCAACGCAATCTCCATCGATTTTCGGGAACATGTAAAAAGCTCCTTCAGGCTTAACGATTTCAAAGATTCCTCTGAGTTCAGAGTATAGATAATCCCTTCTGCGTCTGAACTCTGAGACAAACCTCTTAACGATCTCCTTAAACAAACCCTCCGCTATAACTTCTGCAACGGCCTTTTGGGCGAATGCTGGAGCACAAACCCCGTTTACCTGATGAACTTTAAGCATTGAATCGATTAAATCCCTTTCCGCAACCACGTATCCAATTCTCCAACCAGTCATAGCCAAGGATTTCGAAAAGCCGTTAATTACTACTACGTTTTCATATCCCGCAAGTGTTTCGGGCTTAACGTCGTAGTATATCTCATCGTATATCTCATCACTAACAACAATTGCACCGTAGTCCATCGCAATCTCAGCAATAGCTTTCAAATCCCTTCCATTCATAACAACTCCAGTCGGGTTGTTTGGATAGTTCAAAAAAATTACACTGACTTCTCTACTCATGAGTTCGGAGAAGGAATCTACATCAACCTTGAACTCGTTTTCGTGGGTTTTTATCTGAACAGTCTTTGCTTTACACATCTTAGCATAAGTGAAGTAGCTTAAGAAATTCGGTGATGGAATTACAACTCTACTATTCTCTTCTATAAACGCAAGGGATGTGTTTAGCAAAGCTTCACTAGCTCCAGCTGTGATCATGACGTTTTCAATTGAAACTCCGTATCTTTCAGCTATTAGTTCTCTAAGTTCCTCTATGCCCATGTTCGATGTGTAATGAGTGTATCCACTCTTCATAGCTCTGTATGCCTTTTCAACAACTTCTAAAGGAGTGTTGAAATCTGGCTCACCGATCGTTAGACTTATAATATCTACACCCATCTTCTTAGCCCTTTCAACCACTTCGAACATCCTTCTGATCAGAGAAGTTGAAATCTCAGATAATCTCGAAGCCTCTCTCATCATAAACCCCCTTTAACGATTAAAGCCCTTAGAACATTATCAAATAAAACCTCTCCCCTTGCACTCCTATCCGAAATCGGTATTCTTGAGAGATCTATTTTTTTGTATGAGTCTTCTCCGATTAAAAACAGTTCTCCCTCATCGCAGATCTCTGCAAAAACGAGTTTTCCAGTCTTCTTGCTTATGTCGTGTATAACAGTTCCCATAGTTCCCCTATTCATATATCTAATATCACTAAGTCTCGTTTTCTTGACGTATCCGTTTTCTGTAATAGTAATCAGATAAGTCCCATCTCCAGTGGATAGATACGCTATCTCATCACCTTCCCTAAGCCTTATACCTATTACACCTCTTGAATTCCTCCCGTAAATCGGGATCTCTTCAGCTTTAATCCTCAAACCGTATCCTCTCTTCGTAGCAATTAAGATGTCTCTACCACTTAAAAGCTTGGCAAAAGCTATTTTAGTAGTGGAAGCCCGTATTCCGGCTCTCTTAGCATTTTCGAATTCTACAAGTTTTGTCCTCTTTACGTATCCATCTGGGCTAACTATTACAACCGTTCTCTCATCGAACTCTTCAATGCATACAATATCAGCTACTCTATCTCCTTTTAGTGCTATTAGTTCTTCTAACTTTACACCTCTCTTTGGAATGTCTCCAGCGTTTATCCAGAAAACCCTTCCATTCTCTGCGAATATCAATAGTTTGTCAGATGTATCACACAAACAGATCGATTGAACTCTCAAAGGCTTTAGCTTATCTATACTAAATCTCCTAATTCTACCGTCTTCTGTTATCACCACGACGTTTTCTCTTTTTATTAACTCTAGATCTGTTTCTCTCTCAACGATTTTTGTTCTCCTCTCATCACCGTATTTCCTCTTCAAATCTTCAAGTTCATCAATTATAATTCTATCTAATTCTTTTACATCTGCTAAGATCTTTTTGTAATCTTCTACTCTCCTCTTCAACTCTTTGTATTCTCTTTCAATTGATTCAACTTCTATTGCTGTTAGCTTTTGAAGTCTAAGCCGTAGAATCGCATTTGCTTGAGAATCACTTAGATTGAATTCATCCTTTAACATCTCCATAGCTTCAGCCGGTGATTTTGATTTCCTTATGATCTCTATTGCGTAATCTAGATTCTTTAATATTTTTCTAAAACCTTCAACTATGTGCAACCTCTCTTCAGATCTCTTTAACTCGAAGTTTACCCTCCTCCTGATAACTTCCCTTCTATGGTTGACGTAACATTCAATTAACTGCTTTAAGTTCAAAATCTTTGGCTCGTTGTCAACCAATGCTAGATTTATTATCCCAAATGTGGTTTCGAAGTTTGAAAGCGAGTAGAGCTTTTTCAAAACCTCTTTAGCTATTTTCTCGCTCCTAAGTTCTAAAACAACTCTTATTCCCTCCCTATCTGATTCATCTCTTACAGTCCTTACACCTTCAAGCTTACCACTCTTGATCAAATCTGCGATTTGTTCAATCAGCCTCGACTTGTTTACAAGATATGGAATCTCTTTTATGATTATCTTCTTTCCCTCGATTTCAGCTTTCCCTCTCAGAACTATTCTACCCCTTCCGGTTTTGTAGGCTTCGACTATTCCATCCCTTCCAACGATTATCCCTCCAGTTGGAAAGTCTGGGCCCTTTATGTAATTCATCAACTCCTCAATCGAAATTTCTGGGTTCTTTATGTATGCTATTATCCCATCGCAGACCTCAATTAAGTTGTGTGGAGGTATATTCGTAGCCATACCAACAGCAATTCCAGTACTACCATTTACAAGCAGATTTGGAAACTTCGCTGGCAATACAACTGGCTCTTTAAGCGTTGCATCGAAATTAAGCTGAAAATCGACTGTATCTTTGTCTATGTCCTCAAGCATCTCCTCAGCAATCTCTGTAAGTCTGCATTCGGTGTAGCGCATCGCAGCAGGGGAATCACCATCTATACTTCCAAAGTTTCCTTGTCCATCAACTAATGGATACCTCATAACAAAATCTTGAGCCATCCTTACAAGGGCTTCATAGACTGGCTGATCGCCATGTGGATGATACTTTCCTAAGCAATTGTGAACAATCATACCATTTGCTATAAATTCGTGTTCTGATTCAACTTGAATATCATATGTAATATCTTCTTTAGCTTTTTTTACGGATTTAACTCTAATGAAATAGATGTTCTTTTCGAGCACGTCTCTTAAGAATGAGAGCAGATTAGATCCAAGTCTTTCAAGCTTTTCATAAATCCCAAGTTCTTTAGCTGAAGATCTATATAATCTGAATTTATTGATTAGATCTCTATGATATCTGATCTTTATTCCTGTTTTGTATTTGATGCCATGTCTGAACTTTGATCCATCTTTTGCAAGATACCATCCTCCACCTATGTGCCTTTCTCTAAATTCGTTTATGATCAGAGATCCCAAGAATGGAATTTCTTCCCACTTTGATCTCTTAATAGAATTTGAGATTTCAACGTCTTTAGCTTTAGCACTGAAGGGTTTTATATTTCTGATCAATTCGTTGAAGTAAATGCTTCTAACCTCAAGGGAATAAATGTTTCTTCTGGATTTAATTTTACTTGAAACTATTCCTAAACTAAATAATAAAATTTGAAGTTGATCTATGAAAACTTCAGAGATTGAACTAAAGTTTACAACTCTCCTCGATTTATGAATGTATCCATCTCCATCCAAAAATCCAGCTATAAATGCATATACAACGGACTTAGGTGATCTAAATATTTCATTGGGAATTTTAATCGTTGCAGAGTATTTGTTTTCAAGCCTAAAAGCTTTTAGGATCTTCTTACTTACAGTTGAGTTTACACGTATTACTGTTATTCTTCCTCTTTTACTAATACTTGGCTTAACGTTAAGTCTTCTTTTTAAAACGTCTATTAGTCTTTCAAACGTCTTTTCATCAGCGGCAAAGCTTAACCTTTTGTATCTATTTCTATCGATCCAACCATCTGCAAGAAAGTAGCCCAAAATGTAAGCTAAGTCTTCATCGAGTTTTAATCCATTCACTTCGACGTAATCTGAAATATCGGGATAAATTGCCCTTAAAACTATGTAATCTCCTTCTTCTATTTCTTCAGCTTTCTTCCATACAAATTTAAGCTCTGGTGTTAACACTTTAAACATCTGTTTTTTCGTGCAGATGTTTCTCAGCCCGTTTTCAAGCTCTATCTCGATAAGTTCTTGCTTAGGCATTATGTACAGTTCTTTTACAACTCCAATACCTTCTTGTGTGTAAACTAAATCTCCTACTTGAAGTTCTTCGATTGGAACTAAGCCGTTAGGTGTTGATATGAGCGTTCCTTTAACGAAACATTCCCCTACAACTCTTGCACACTTTCTGTAAGGTTTATCATGCCTTAATCCCATTTCGTACATCGTGTAAAGGATTCTTCTCTGAACTGGCTTTAGTCCATCTCTTGCATCTGGTAATGCCCTTCCGACAATTACACTCATTGCGTAATCGATGTAAGAACTTACAAGTTCCTCACTGATGTCTCTAATTAGTTCCATTGTAATTCGCCTACTTCTTAGGATATATAAATTTTATATAATTTTTTAACTGGGTTGTATAGCATAATATGTATACATGATAACTCCTGCTATAGCAAGGACTACGCCTAAAGTTGGAAACAGTTTAAATTGAATAGAATACTCTAGCAGTGAGTAATAAATCGTCACGTTTGTTAAAAATTCCTCAGTAGTTGGTATTGACAAAATTGTTATGACACCCTCACTAAGTATCTCTATAATCAGCACGATATAAGCTGCGGGCTTTTCTAGAGATTTTAGGTTATTATGTCTATTGCGACAAATGCACATAAGATGTAAATAACCATAACCTTTAATGGTATAAGTAAATCAATTGGCCCAATCCAGAGACACCAAAGACATACTGCTCCAGAAAC
>CAYWXE010000080.1:0-6959 GCA_964462505.1 uncultured archaeon
AAAATTTTAAACTATTTAGATTAACATAATTGCCAACTTTGTCATCTACTGTTTAGGGTGGAGTGTGTAGAAACATTAGTCTGTAGCTTTCTGTATCATTCTTTTTATACCTCTCAGGGCTATGAGGTATCTGATGCTGTATGTACATCAATTCTTCTCGATAATACAATACCTATGGCATCAATTGAGGGGGTTTGCAATTGCGACAAAAATTCTCGCAATTGCGAAGATGCATTTCAAGCTTCTTCATTAAAATATTATAAAAATTAAAGTTAAATATTAAGTTTTGCACACAAAACATTGGGTTCGCGCGAACCCATACTCACAAACAAATTTTTTATATCTTATTTTTATTCTTCTTATATACTTCATATGTTTTATATACCTTTAACGCTAATTGCAAATTATGACCTCGCAATTGCGAATTCTCACAGTTCTCTGCTTCGAAAACATTTAGGAACTTTTAAGTAAATCTGAAAGCTGTTTTTTTCCATTCTATTTAGTTTTATAAACTCCATCAGAAGGCAAAGAACAGAACTCAGCACATCCCGTCTTTCCAGCTCCGCTTTTTCGGATTTATTTTTCACCCACATCTTGAGCTTATCTAACATAATAAATTAATTATTTTAAAGTTGCTTGATCTAACTTAATGTTCCTTAAATCAGAATCTGCGTCGAATTCATAATCTAAGATTTCTTCCTCCTTAATAGATTGATCAGATCCTTAAGACTACTGTCTTTTCCATTATTTCCTTAAACTTCATCGGGAGTTCCGTAAGAGACTTTATCAGTTAACCTTGTGTTTTCACCTTAGTCAATCCTTGGTAAACTCCCTACACTTGGGCTGTATGAATTTCAACACCGCAGTGAGGGCATTTAAATGGAGCGTTACCACCTTCTTGGGTAGATATAGACTTCTCCTTGCTGCCTGATCAAAAGGACAATTTCTGGAAGGTATAGCTGAGTCTCTGCTTCGATACAGACATTGGTGTCGAATACTCTCCCTTTTTCATCGACCAAGACTTGATATCTCCCTACAATTGGATCTTCTAAATCAACTACAATTCCTTCGATTAAGTTTCTAACTTCAGCTTGAATACCTAAACTCCTTACGAACTCGATCATTCTGTCGATCGTTAGCTCTTTAACCTTCACCACTCCAAGCAGAGCTTGTACTTCTTCCTCGCTTAAATACCTAAGAGCTATCAGTGGAACGAATACCTGTTTTCTAATTCCTTTAAGGACAAATCCCAAGGCGTAGACATTTGTTAAAGGTTCTTCAGCCTCATAGCTCGGATAAACGTAAATTCTTCTGACGACGCTTTCAGTGGTTCTTAGACTTGGATTAATAGCTTTCTCCTTTACGACGAACCTCCTCCTCATATTCAGCTTGGACAGAGTTCTGATTGCTACAACCTTCTTATCCTTGATACCAAATACGTATTCTCTGAACTTCTCATCTCTACATTTGCAACCTAAGATTTTTCTCCCATCTGAAGAGTAAAAGACTGGAAAGCGTGTGTAACCAATCAGGGCTAACATCTCCTCAGCATACTCACGTTTATACTATCTTTCGTCGACGCTATGAAGGCTACTTTCTCCCCTTTTTCCAGCCACCTTCTAAAGGAATAATAGGCTAATCCACCTGCAATACCTCCTAACTCCCTGAATTCCAGTCTTGAGCAGATATCTCTTATCCTTCTCATTTCATCTTCAACTTCATTTGGCGAAGGCAAGACAACGTATCTATCCCAATCGATGTAGATGTAATCCTCAGTAACTCCGATGAAAAGTGTTGGTGTATTCGTTTCTAAGGCGTACTGCCGAGCTATAATCCTTGCAGTAACGTTGTCGAATGTGCAGATTGCGATATCTGGTTTTAGCTGCCGATGTAACTCTATTAGCTGTTCAACTACCTTGACATTCATGTGGATAGGAGTCACTGGGACATTTGACAAGATTTGAATGAGTGTGGCCAAAGCTGTAACCTTTCTCTTGCCTTCGTATCCCTTGGGAAGGATGTAGTTGTCGTAGTTAGCGATCTCAACTCTTTCTCTGTCAATTAAAATTATTTGAGAGGCATGAGGTAAAACAAAGGGAATAAAATTAGATGCGAGAAATCCGCATCCTAAGAACATTAGTTTAACTTGTTTCAGCTTTCTCACCTCTAAAGTTACTAACAGTCCAAGCGACTCCACCACCTAACGGCACGTCAATATCGTCGCGCGACATTTCTTTTCCAGTTTCTAAATCGTAAAGCTTGATCGGTTTGTTCTTACACTTCTCATCAAACTTTGGACATCTTATATCGTAAACTTCAAGGACGGTTCCATCGTCGAATATTAAGTCAAAACCATAGTCATGTGGGTCGTTTAGATCTACTCTAACTTCTACGACTTTTTTACCTATTAATTTCTTAAGAAGTTCTGCATCGTCCCTTCTCATAATATCACCTCCAAAAATTAAGAAGAACAAAGTAATCTTTCGAGGTATCCAGCTTTAAGTGTTTCAGGTGGTCTTTGTGGTAGTTCAAGTCTTCCAAGTTCTTCTAAGATCGGTCTTCTTTCCTTCACAACTTTAGTGATCTCTTTCTCTTCAGATATTCTAGCTGTTAACCTCGCGATGTTTGCAATGATGTCTTTGATTAATCTTGGATGGAATCTATCGACTGGAATCTTTGCATGTGGGTAATTGATCTTTAGGTTGCATCTACCTCCACAGTGGAGAACTACAAGCGGTGGATTTCCGAAATCTTCGAGTAGCGGTAAGGTGTCGTTTAGATAAGGTGGTGTGTTTTCACATAGGTCGCTCACCAGAATTATCGCTTGCAAGCTCATCGGATTTTCCTTAAGCTGTTGTGCGAGCAGTAGCACTGCACTACCTATCGAGGTAGTTCCATCTGGTTCAAGACTTTTCAACTGATCTCTGCTTATAGTAGAAGCATATTCTCTAAAAGCTATTAGGTGAGTAATTTTGGTCATTCTGCTGAACACTTCGTAAAGCTTGTCTGTGATATCTATCGCAGACCACATGCTTCCGCTGATGTCGACGATCAATGCCAAGTTTCCAAGCTTTACGCTTTTAGCTATTTCATCGAGAACATTTTCAGCTCTTTCTTCCATGATCTTCGTTAAGTTCGAGGTTAAAGCTCCAGTTGTCTCGAGGTGCTGTATTATAGATAGAAAGCTAAAAGGATCCTTCACCCTTTCGATCTTTGAAATTGCAATTCTCTCGAATTCGTTATCTCCTAAGATCGTTCTAAACCATCTAGCATGTCTAACGAAGTCATCTGGCGTAGCTACATTTGCAAGCTCGCAAGCTTCATCTGGTGTTTGCACCCACTGCATGACTAAGTGTAGTGGGATCTTGTAACTTCTAACGAGATCGGCTGGAGTTAAGTTGAGTTCTTTCATTGCATCAAGCATAGAAATCTGGCTGAGTTTGTATGCGAGCAAGTAGTTCGGATGGGAGATTTTCTTGTCGTTCACGTATTCTCTTGGCAAGTAGAGATATGAGAACATCTTTCTGAAGTTTGACGGCGAGATGAAGAATGCCCTGATTATCTCATCTTGCGAAGTGTTTGCGATCTTAACAGCTATAGCCATTCTCAATCTCCTTGTGTTCTCCTTCTTGTCGATTACATCAATAATGTGGAGTAGATGGGAAAACGGAACTCTCTGGATTAGAGCCCATGCTACGTTTCTGTACTCCTTCGGAGCGTAGGTTATCAACGCTAAGATAGCCTTGCACAACCTTTCTCTGTGATACACTTTATTGTCCAACGAATACGTTATTACTCTTGCCAAAAGGTCTGGATTGTTCTTGGCCACTACTGTGATATCAATCAAATCACCACCCTGGATGAACGATAATATCTTCTCCACAGGTATAGAGATGACTTCAGTCATAAGATCACCTTCCTTAGCCGAAGATTGCACTCAACCTGTAGACAACTAAAACACTTCCTTCAACTCTGGTAGAGTATTTTGTCTTTTCCAACTCGTTTGCAACGTCAGGATCTAGTTCTCTCAGAATGGACAGTAAGTTTGCCTTGACATCATCCTCAGACATGTCCGGAATTTCAAACTCCTTTCCTAGGACGATCAGTTTGTTTATCACTACCTACACCTCTAGTGTGGAGGTCATAAACGCCTCCGTTCGCCTGCCGTGTTATGGTTCGCGGAGCGGGATTTGAACCCGCGTCTTTCGGGTTATCAGCCCGACGCTCTACCCAACTGAGCTACCCGCGGACACGGCAGGCATGGAGGCTGAGTGATAGATTTATTGATAAAATTGTTGGGTATTTAAATCTTTAGTGACATTAATTATCAAAGTATATCTCACTAAACGTTATCAGAACGGTTGAAATGCAACAACTTCCAGAGAGTATATATTCAATTTTCACATCTTCTACAACTTCTTCACCCCCAAAATTCCTGTTACGACTTATTTTGATATCGAAAAATTCAGAGAAGGATTTTGGAAGATTTGAAGGAGATAGCTGAAGTCAGATTTAGTAAGGGTTTACTACCTTTAAGGGGTTCAATAATAGATCTAAGCTACGAATACAGAACTGGGAAGGCTATTTTTGCAGTTGAAGATCCAAAGACACCTTTATATTTGAGAGATGCTATTATCACGGAAAATCCGAGCTTGGTTGCAGGAATGAAGAGGTATTTCGATCTGATATGGAAGTATGAATCAGAAACAGCCTAAAAGCATCAAATCCATTTTTTTAAGCTCTCCAGTTACAGGATCTACCTGCAATCCAAGTTCTTCAAGCGTAGTAACCCCCAATAACTCCGCATCTTTCTCTTCTCCGAAAACGACAATGCTATGAGTAAAAACATCACCTATATCAATTCTGCAGATTCCTATATCTCTTTCAATCAAATCTCCATTGGCGAGCTTAAATCTTCTCCTTCCAATCGGCCTTATTCCAATTTCTTCAAGCGTTTTTCTCTTCACAATTGTGTATATTGCTCCGGTATCTGCTATAAGCTCAATTTCCTTTGATTTTTCTGGTCGTTCAATGTTACTTATCCTTACTTTAACCCTAACGTACCCCATTATTGGCTGTATGTGCAGATACCTTTATAACTTTACTGACCTCCTCCTCGCCTTGTGAAGCAGTGATGATTTTCGTGAACATTGATGAACATTAGTGAATTTCAATACCATGTTTTTTCAACCATAAGACTAAAGCTTCTTCTACTGCTTCACTTAGTGCTCCTTTCTTATTTCCTTTAATCTCTATAACTTTCATTCTAAACAGTTTTCCAACTTCCTCCTTTACAGTAACGTTGAGTCTCATTACACTCATAAACGTTACTACACAGAAAGGCTTATAAACTTTTGCGTTTAAGTGCTATTGTGGAGGCTATAAAAGCATATAGTGTTCCAGTGGAAGCTCCAAAAGACTTGATCGAAGAATACTTTAAGCTGAGGAAAGTAGCACTAGAAGATATATTTAAGTATGTCAAGTATTCCAAGAGTGGAAAAGCCCATTTGAAGTTTAATAAGGATAAAAGAAAGGAATTAAGAGATAAATTAATTAAAAACTGGAGATTTGCAAAACATTATGTCGATTCTGCTATTAATTCAGTTATAGGGTTGGTAAAGGGTTGGATTCAGCTATATAATAGAGGTAAAGCGAAGTCCAAGCCAGAAATAACTAAGAAAACTGTTTACATTAAGACTACTCTCTTCTCCGTGAAGGATGGAAAAATTAAGATTACAGTCGAACCAAAAAAACGCTATTTAGAAGTAGATCTAATCAAGTTCGATTATCTACCAAAGGATTACGACTCGATTGGAGGATTAATTCTAACTGAAAAAAGATTAATTGTGACGTTTAAGAAGAAAGTTGAGCCAATAGAGCCGAAAGATTACGCCTCTTTCGACGTGAACTTAACGAATATTACTGGACTAATGAACGGAAGAATCGTTAGATTCGATTTAAGAGAACTATACCACATCCATAGAGTTTACGAGGAGAAGAGGAGAAAGATTCAGAAACTCAGTAAGACCAAGCCAAAGACGGCTAAAAGACTAATGCAAAAATACTCTAAGAGGGAAAAGAATAGAGCTATGGATGTAATGCATAAGGTAACCACTACGATAGCAAGAGAACTCGCATCCACTAAAAACGGTGCAATCCTTGAAGATCTAAGGTATATAAAAGAAAGAATCCTCAACAGTAATAAAGACTTGAACCGCAAACTCTCTAAGTGGAATTGTAGAACTTTCCAGTTCATGCTCGAATATAAGCTAAAATGGTTTGGTCTGCCAGTAAAATACGTCAATCCCGCTAATTCATCTAAAACCTGCCCTCTCTGCTCAGGCAGATTATCTGCCTATGAGGGCAGGTCAATGAAATGTGAAAATTGTGGTATAATTGCAGATAGAGATATTATAGCTTGCTTGAACCTTCGGATGTGGGGCTTTGGGGTTATCCCGAATGGGGGCAAGCCTTCGGGTGATGCGTCCCAAGGCGGATGTTCGCTCACCAATGTGAACATCCGCTGAACCCCAGCTTTTATCATAACTTTAAAGAAACAGTTTGATTTGCACAGGGAAGAGGTTCTGAAACTAATAAAAAAGTTAAAAGAAATTATCTAATTAATACCTATTGCACGAAGAATCCTCGGAAATTAAGAAGCAGATGTCCGCATTGAACGTCCGCTTTAAGACACTTCATTCAAAGGCTTAATAAAATCAGACGGAATGTGGGAAGATCCAAAGGTGCTGATCATTATAAAACGTGCCAAGAAAGTTGCTTTTACAGTAAATGGAAAAGTTGACAATCATGTTTGTCTAAATGGGATGGAGGATTTTCATTTTATTTTGAAATGTTAAATTTTTATTTCAAAGTTAAATGCTAAACTTTCTGATCTGCTCTGACCTCCTCCCGAGGGTTCCCCATAGGGGAACCACCATCAGATCCGTCTCACGACAGCA
>CAYWXE010000081.1:0-6725 GCA_964462505.1 uncultured archaeon
AGCCCCCGTGGGGTAGGGGACATCCTGGAGGCCTTCGGAGCCTCAGACCCGGGTTCGAATCCCGGCGGGGGCGTATTTTATTTTTATCAAATCCTTCCTAAGACAATACAGCTCATCAGAATTTTATCTTAAAGTCTCCATATCAACTCGTCTAATCTCAATTAACTTTCTCATATGAAATAAAAATTTTTATAGTAAAAATAAACAAAAAATAATAATAATAAACATAAACTTGCTTCTCACAAGTTTAAAGCTTTAAGCTAATTAAAGTCTTCAAAATCCAATAAAATTATCATAAAGTCTTAAAATATATCAGGGATCTACATTGAGATCTATCTACATATCGGGACTCTTTGCATATGCCGCGATTAGTTCACTTTTCCCGATTATTTCACCCTATGCTCATACATTAGGCTCTTCTGAATCAATTTCGGCGTTAATAGCTGGGGCTTATGCCTTAACGACTTCGATAGCAATGATTCCATTCGGATTCTTAAGTGATAGATATGGTAGAGAATTTTTTCTCTTCTCAGGCTTGTCAATCTGCACGTTAATGGCAATTCTTTACACCCTTGCTATGAATCCATTTCAGCTTTTAGCTGTGAGACTTTTACATGGATTTGCAATAGCTATGTATATCCCAGCGGTTAACGCGTTAGTTGCAGACATCTCAAAGAGGAGAGGGGAAGCCATAGGATATCTCTCAGCTTTTCTAATGTTTGGATTCGTAATTGGCCCATTTTTAAGTGGAATAATTGCAGAAGAATTTGGAATTCTTCAAGTCTTCTACTTATCAGCAGTTCTATCGCTCATAAGCACTCTCCTCCCATTAAAACTCTTAACGAAGAAAAAATTAAGCTCAAGCCCGTTATTCGAATCAAGATTGGGATTTAATAGTACACTTGTAAGGGCTATAACCGCAACGTTCTTTGCATCGTTTGGAAGTGCAGCAATTGTTCTATTTGCGATTCCCTTTTACTCTTCTAAGCTCGGAATAACAAAAGCGGAGGTTGGAATTGCTACATCTCTTCTCTTCTTGCTCTCTGCAATTTCAAGAATTCCAGCTGGAATCCTCTCAGATAAAGTCGGTAGAACAGCAGTAATACTAATCGGATTGTCAATCGAGGGTTTTTCAATAGCCTTAACCCTAACAAACGATCCAATTCAACTCTTCACAGCTATGTCTGCTTGTGGAATTGGAATGGGATTTGCAAATACCGCAAGCTTTGCACTCGCATCTGATTTAAAAAACAGGGGTTTTGCAATGGGAGCTGTTAACAGCTTTTTAAACGCTGGAATATTCTTCGGTTCAGCTCTAACTGGATACCTCGCAGAATTTTTGGGATTTCAAAGCGTATTCTATGTTGCATCAGCTTTGACGCTACTATCAGCTTTAGCCGTAGCTTTAATCAAAGAGGGCGATTGAGTTTTATACAGAATCTAAGCATTTAGCCCTATGAAGCTTGTTACATGCGGATTACCCTATGCAAACGGTAAAGCTCATATAGGGCATCTGAGAACTTACATTCCAGCGGATGTTTACGTCAGGTATCTGAGAATGCTTGGAGAAGAAGTCTTGTTTATATGTGGAAGCGATTGCCATGGGACACCAATAGTTGTGAATGCGGAAAAGATGGGAATAAGTCCAAAGGAGCTTGTAGACATCTATCACGAGCACTTTAAAAAGGTTTTTAAGGAATTGGATATCGAATTCGACTTCTACGGGAGAACTGATGAAGAATACCACCACAAAAGAACTCAAGAGATTGTGAAAAAGCTCATCGAGAGAGGATACATATATGCCAAGGAGATAGAACTCGCATACTGTGAGAACTGCAAGAGATTTCTGCCAGATAGATATGTGGAGGGAATCTGTCCGTACTGTGGAGCGATTGCAAGAGGTGATGAATGCGATCAGGGCTGTGGTAGGCATCTAGAGCCCGGAGAAATAAAGGAGCCGAGATGTAAGATCTGTGGAAGTAAAGCCGTGTTCAGAAAGCAGAAGCATTACTTCTTTAAGTTGACTGAGTTCAAAGAGTTCTTAGAAGACTACTTATCAAAGCTGAACGGGACTGAAAACGCTTTGAACTACGCAAGGCAATGGGTTAAGGATTTGAGGGATTGGTGCATAACGAGGAACTTGGAATGGGGTGTAAAGTTCCCCAATGAAGATTTAGTCGTTTACGTGTGGGTTGACGCCCCAATAGGATATATATCTTTTACTGAGCAGGCTTGTGGTGATAAGTGGAGAGATATATGGATCAATGGAAAAGCAGAAATAATACACTTCATAGGCTTAGACATAGTTTACCATCACTGCATATTCTGGCCAGCGATGCTAAAAGGTGCAGATTATTCGTTGCCATCGGCTGTAGTTGCATCGGGGATGGTTAAGGTCGAGGGCAAGACGTTCTCTAAGAGTAGAGGCTATGTAGTATGGGTTGAAGACGACTACCTAAAAGCTGGGTTCAATCCAGATTACTTGAGGTATTACATAGTGAACTACACATCTCATCAAAAGGATTTGAACTTCTCATGGGATGTTTTTAGGGATAAGGTTAACAACGAGTTGATTGCAACATTGGGAAATTTCCTGTACAGGGTTTTACTGTTCGCATGGAAGAACTTCGGCGAAGTGAAAATGGATGTTGACAAAGCCGTTTTAGAAAAGATCGAGGAGACTAAGGAGAAGATAATCAAAGCACTAAACGAATGGGAGTTTAAGGTTGTAAGTGATGCATTTATGGAGCTTGCAAGCTTTGGGAACGTGTACTTCCAGAATGCTAAGCCGTGGGATTTGATAAAAGAAGACAAAGAGAAGGCATTAAAAGCCGTTTCTTCGTGTATTCAAATCGCTAAAGCACTCATGATATTCGCTTATCCCGTTATGCCGAGAAGTATGAAGAGAATTGCTAAAGCTATCGGATTGGACTTGGGGAAGTGTAGGATTGATGATGCATGTATCGTCGACGATGTTGTCAAGCTCAACAAGCCCGAAATACCGTTTGAAAAGGTAGAAGATAAAAAGATAGAGGAGTTGCAGAGGATTATGGAGAAGAGGTTTAGAGAAGGAGCTGAGGAGGAGTACATAGATATCGACTACTTCAAAAAGTTGGATATAAGGATAGGAAGGGTTTTAGAGGCTGAGAGGATTAAGGGGAGTAAGAAGTTGATAAAGTTGAGAGTTGACATAGGTAACGAGGTTAGGCAGATAGTCGCTGGAATAGCAAAGAATTATAAACCAGAGGATTTAGTCGGTAGATACGTGGTAGTTTTAGTGAACATAAAGCCTGCTAAGCTGATGGGAGTTGAGAGTCAGGGTATGGTTTTAGCAGTTGACAGCGATGGGGAAGCGATATTAATTCAGCCAGAGAAGGAGGTAAAGCCCGGCTCCAAAGTAATATGAGGTGGTTGAATGTTTAGCGAGGAGTATTGGCAGAGAGAGGAAGTAATGCCAAGGAAAGAGCTTGAAGAACTACAGCTTAAAAGGCTTAAATGGGTTGTGAGATACGTATATGAAAGAGTCCCCTTTTACAGGAGAAGACTTAAAGAGATAGGGATTCATCCATCGGATATCAAAACGCTAAAGGATATAACAAAACTCCCGTTCACGACTAAAGAACACTTAATAGAGAACTATCCATTTGGATTGTTTGCAGTTCCAAAGGAAAAAGTTGTTAGGATTCATACATCAAGCGGAACTTCCGGTAAGCCTAAGGTTGTTGGATACACCCAAAAAGACCTTGAAAACTGGATAAATCTATGTGCGAGATGTCTTTACATGGTAGGGGTTAGAAGTGATGATGTATTTCAGAACATGGTAAACTACGCGTTCTTTACCGGTGGATTGGGATTCCATTATGCGGCTGAGAGGATTGGAGCTATGACTATCCCAGCTGGAGTTGGAAACACTGAGAGGCAGATAAGGTATATGGTGGATTTCGGGACTACTGTGATTCACTCAACCCCCAGCTACGCTTTACACATAAAAGAAGTTGCTGAAGAGATGGGTATTGAAGAGTTCAACCTTAGAATCGGATGCTTTGGTGCAGAACCTTGGAGCGAGAACACGAGAAAAAGGCTTGAGAACGCATTTGGTATTAAGGCTTACGACAGCTATGGCTTAAGTGAGATGAATGGGCCGGGTGTAGCGTTTGAATGTAAGGAGCAGGATGGTTTACACGTATGGATTGATCACTACCTCTTAGAGGTAATCGATCCAGAAACTGGAGAACAGCTTAGTGAAGGTGAAAAAGGGGAGCTAGTCTTAACAACACTCACAAAGGAGGCTATGCCTTTGCTCAGGTATAGAACTGGAGACATAACTTATGTAATGGGAGACGATTGCAGTTGTGGAAGGACTCATCCCAAAATACACAGAATACTTGGCAGGGTAGACGACATGATAATAGTTAGAGGAGTAAACGTATTTCCATCGCAGATTGAGCACGTCTTAATGCAGATTCCAGAGGTCGGAGACAACTATCAGATTGTTATAACGAGAGATGGAGCTTTAGATGAAATCACGGTTAGAGTTGAAGTCAGCGATAAGTTCTTCACTGGGGAGCTTGAGGATTTAAAGAGATTGCAGGAGAGAATTCAGAGGGAGTTATACAAAGAATTAGGTTTGAGAACGAACGTTGAACTCGTTGAGAAAGGGTCAATAGAGAGATCGATGGGGAAGGCTAAGAGGATTTTGGATTTGAGAAAATGGTAAGGATTATACTTTTCACTGGGAAGGGTGGAGTAGGAAAAACGACTGTTGCAGCTGCTACGGCTATAAAGTGTTCTAAACTCGGATACAGAACGCTTGTGATATCTGCTGACCCAGCTCATAGCCTATCGGATTCGTTTCAGATGGACATTAAGCCGTATCCGACTAAAATCGACGAAAAGCTATATGCAATGGAGGTGTGTGTAGAATACGAGATTGAGATTCATTGGAATTCTATAATTAAGTATTTAAAGACTTTCTTCCAATCTCAGGGGCTTGACGAAGTGATAGCTGAAGAGCTTGCAATTCTGCCCGGTTTCGATGAGCTTGCAAGCCTTTTCCACATATTGGAGCAAAGTAAGAGATATGACGTAATTATACTTGACTGTGCACCCACTGGTGAAACCCTCAGGCTTTTGAGTCTTCCAGAGGTTATGAGTTGGTACATGAATAGATTTTTCGGAATCGAGAGAAAACTGCTTAAAGTCGTTAAACCAATTGCAAAACCGTTAATTGAGGCACCACTTCCATCTGATGATGTGCTAGATGCTGTTGAAGATCTATACGCCAAGATTGCGAAGCTAAAAGACGTTTTGGCAAGCGATAACACAACTATTAGGCTTGTGATGAATCCAGAGAAGATGGTTATAAAGGAATCTGAGAGGGCTTTCACTTATCTGAACTTGTTCGGCTATACAGTAGATTGCATAGTGGTTAACAAGGTTTTTCCAGAGGGCCTTGGAGGATACCTCTCTAAATGGATTGAGATACAGAGGGAATACCTAAGAGATATTCAAGAGAGGTTTCCAGTTCCCATCTTTAAACTAAAGTTTAGAGATACGGAAATAGTCGGTGAGATTTTAAATGAGGTCGCTGAAGAACTATATAATGGAAGAGATCCAACAGATGTTTTTTGTAAGAGAAAACCAATGGAGATAAAAAAGGAAGGCGATGAGACGGTTTTATCAATTAAGATTCCATTTGTATCGAAGGAGAATTTGAGAATTCTTAAGAGGGGTAACGAGTTGATAGTAATTGCAGACAGATGGAAGAGAATAGTTTTGCTTCCCCAATCACTTGTCACAAAAGAACCAATCGGGGCAAGGTTTATCAACGATGAGCTGAAGATTAGATTCAGGTGATGGTTATGAGAGTTGTAAAGATTAGAGTTCCAGAACCAAAGGATCTCATTCCAGAGGAGTTTAGGAAACACATGGTAAATGCTGCAAAGGAGGTTTTACTCGCATTTAGGAGTTTAGTAGATCTAAAGATAAAGAAGTTAGAGGAGTTAGAGACTATGAAAGAGGGAGTAAAAAAGATTGAAGTCGAATAGATTTCTGCTATGTCTTTTTAACCCCTTTTATCTGTTTAGCAACTTTCATTGGTTAAAAGGTTTAAAGTACGATCTAAAGATTAGCAACGGTAGTAACGATACTTTTAGTTGGGAGTTCTCGATTTTAATAGTGAAGATTATCTCTTATTTATAAAGCTCAGATAATTACCTTAGAAACAAAGGTAACGTATTTATTACGCTTTGGCATCCACTTCTACTATGGCAAGAATGCATGCAAGGAGGAAAGGAAAATCTGGGTCGAAAAGAGTTTACAGGGATAAACCACCGGAATGGGTTGAAATGACTCCAGAAGAGGTTGAGAAGAAAGTTGTAGAGTTGTATAAAGAGGGTTATGAACCGAGTATGATTGGAATGATTTTAAGGGATAGGTACGGAATTCCATCTGTAAGACAGATAACTGGGAAAAAGATCACGAGAATCTTAAAGGAACATGGAATAAAGATGAAGTATCCCGAAGATCTAAAAGCACTCATAAAGAAGGCATTAAATTTGAGGAGACATCTAGAGATTCACAAGAAGGATAAGCATAACATGCGTGGTTTACAGTTAATAGAGGCTAAGATTTGGAGATTATCCAACTACTACAAGGAAAAGGGAGTTCTACCTCCAGATTGGAAGTACGATCCAGAGAGGTTGAGAATAGAGCTTGGCGGTTAA
>CAYWXE010000082.1:0-6155 GCA_964462505.1 uncultured archaeon
AGTTCTGGATTAGTAAAGCAATAGAGTTGATGCGAACACCGAACTTTCAATCCTCTTTTCATCGAGGGTTGATATAAATGCGTTATGCTCACCAATGCTCACAAAATCCTTTCAATCCTCTTTTCATCGAGAAATACACCAACTTTCATAATATCACCTATCTACCTTAGATAGCTTTCAATCCTCTTTTCATCGAGGGGATTGAAAGCTACGAGCATCTTCTTAAGGTGTGGCTTGAGCTTGCTTTCAATCCTCTTTTCATCGAGGGAGAAGATGGAGGAAGTTCTCGAATACGAGCTTTCAATCACTTTCAATCCTCTTTTCATCGAGTGAAGAAGCTATGCGAAAAACACGAAAAGGAGACAAAAAGACCTTTCAATCCTCTTTTCATCGAGGTATATTTCTAACAAGTGTTAGAGGGTATAGGAGGGATATAAGCTTTTCTATTAGACATTACTATTCGAACTTATACACTCATTAGTAACGTTTATATCCTAACTATACTGTTGTTCGAGATTACCTTTATATACCTCTAATTAACTTACTTATTCAACCATTTTTATAATTCAAAATGTTCGAGAGATATCGTGAAATAAAAACAGTCGATTAGTCCTAAATTAAACAAATGCAACATTTATAACGGTTTACAGACTTAATAACAGAGTCACACAAGCTAAATTCATCCAAAAATAGTATAAAACCTGACAATTCAAAGTATTATCGCGAAATCTCATTTAAAATCTCTAAAACTCTCTCACAAGTTTTTATGTTCATTAAGTAATCGTCTAAAGCCGATAAAAGTGTTCCGACTTTGTTAACCTTTACTTCGATTACAATTTCCCCGTTTTCGCTGTAGCAATTACACCACTCTGGGTCATCTGGTTTTAAGGCTTTAATAACGGATTCAGCATCTCTACTTCTTAAAACTAGGCGAGCATAGCACAGCAAAGCCTATCAACCTCCTTCAAGAATTCTTCAACCCTATCTGGACTTATATTCGCCCCAGCCGCAACCCTATGCCCACCTCCTCTCCCACCGACTTTTTCAGCAGCTAATCTCATCACTTCAGCTAAATTTAGCCTTTCAGCTATTTTTTCATTAGCCCTTGCAGAAACCTTTACTCTATCGTTCTTTACGTTCACAACTATCAACGGCTTGTCGGGGTAGAGGTAGCGAGAGTATATAGTTGCAATTGGACTTGTTGAGGGTGCGTTTTCCATAACGATATACCTTATACAAAATCCTTCTTTAACGTCGTTTCTCCTCTTCGCGAGCTCCTCTAAAATCTCAGTCGTATACCTCTCGTATACATCTACAGCCCTCTTCAGATAGGAGCTATCTCCAATCAAAATCGCTAAACCTATGCTCATTGCTGAAGCTCTCCCACATGCGTTTACGATGTCCGTGAGCATTAAAGCATTTTTTATTGGCATATTGCTCAACCAGAGCTTTTTACCGATTACGTTATCGATTAAACTTATATAAGCACCCATTTTCAGTATTCTCAAAGCTATAGCGTCTGCAAGCCTATGCATTTCCTCTAAGCTTAAATCGTCTATTTCGGAATCTCCATCTATTCCAGCTCTTTTTAAGAACTCTTCTAATTCCCCCTCTTTACCATAGAAATCTAAATACGGCTCTAGACTCATCATTAGAACTTCCCTTACCTTACCAGAGTGCAAGTTCAAGCCAACTCTCTGCTCTATGCATTCAAATCTTTCCCCTTCTTTAACTATTTCGGCATTAGCGCCCTTTATCCTCTGCTTATCCCCAATCATTCCGACTACAGCAATACTGCTCAAATCTTCATTTTTTCCAAGCTCTTTTGCAACAAAATAAGCTGCTCCGCTCGCAGATAATTCATAAGTCCCATCTATTCCGGCTAAATGTGGATTAACATGTGCAAATCTCCTCTTAGGCTCTATCCTGTCAATTGGTATGTGATGATCTATTACGACTACATCTGCATCCACGTTTGACACTACGTCGGGATACCCACTTCCCATATCTAAAAAAACTACGAGTTCATCTCTCTCGTATTCAAAGGTTTCGTTTAAACCTTTCAGAAACGTTATCTGAAAGTTTTTATTCAGTCTTATTAGTGCTTTAGCGATAATAGCACCGGCAGATATACCATCTGCGTCGTAATGCGTGAAGATCCTTACAAATTCATGTTTTTTTATAATTTCAGCCGCCTTTCTAGCCTGCTCTCTCAGCAACTCCACCTTTTGATAATTCAAACTCGTCATGTATAACCCTCAAAGCCTTTACGCCTTCTTCTCTCGCAACTGCAAACGATATGTTGTACTCTGAACAGCTCTGGCTTATCATTATCACGTTTATCTTGTTCCTACCCAAAGCAGAAAATATCCTTCCAGCAACTCCAGGAGTTCCAGCCATTCCCGAACCAACTGCACTAACTATTGAAACGTTGTCAATTCTACTAACACTTATCATATCATCCTCTAACTCCTTCAAAGCCTTATAGGCTTTGTCTGCATCTCTCACATCTACTACGATCGATAGATTCAGCTCTGACGAGCTTTGAGCAACCATTATCACATTAACTCCAGCCTCAGAAAGCCTTCTAAATACTTCAGACATTATCTCTGCGAAATCTAAGCCAGCGCCGCTCACATTTACTATACTTGCGTTCTCTATTAAGCTCAGGGCTTTAACGATATCTCCAGTGGATTTCGTTTCAGCACAGATTACAGTTCCATCTGCATCTGGATTAAAAGTGTTCTTAATCCTGACGGGTATGTTCTTTCTCATCACCGGCTCTAACGCCTTGGGATGTAGAATCTTAGCTCCGAAGTACGAGAGTTCCATAGCCTCCCGATAAGAGATTTCAGGAATAACCCTCGCATTTGGAACGTATTTTGGATCTGTAGTCATTATTCCATCAACCTCCTTCCAAAGCCAAACCTCATCTGCATCTAGTGCAGCTGCTAGAAGCGTTGCGGTGTAATCGCTTCCACCCCTTCCCAACGTAGTAATACTCCCATCATCAGCTACACCTATAAACCCAGCGACAACTGGAACTGTCTTTTTCAGTGTTATTAGTGGCTCAAGTCTATTCTTTATTATCTTATAAGCCCAAGGCAATGGCTTAGCCTTTCCATAGCTCTTATCTGTAATTATTCCTGCATCTCCCCCAGTTAAAGCAACGGAATCCACATCCATAGACAGAAGTGTAGCAGAGAAGATGGGAGCTATTAATCTCTCCCCAAACGAAACTACGTAATCTTCACTACGCCTCGTAAGCTCACCTAAATAGCTTATACCTATCAAAACCTTTTCCAATTCATCTAATAATCTTTCAACTGTTGATATAACCTTAGCCCTGATCTCATCGTTTTTCACTGCACATTTGATGGCTTCGTAATGTCTCTTCGAAAGCTCTGCAATAAACATCCTTATATAGCCCGGAGAGGGATCTAAATAGCACTTGTTTGCCGCTTCAAGCAGAGAATCCGTGACACCTGCCATTGCAGAAACTACTACTACTATTTCATTTCCCTCGTCATAATACCTCTTCACGAGTTTTGCACAGTGTACAATGTTTCTACCGTCTTCTAAGCTCTTACCACCGAATTTCATCACAATCCTCATTCTGTTTTTGCTGAGGTTCCGTAGTGAATATTAAGTTTATCTTCTTCTAAAGCCTTTTATACTTCCAAATGCTTTATTGTTTAATGGCTCTTGAAGCTTTAAAGGAGGTTGCAAGGAAGATAATCGGCTCAACTACGATAGACAAGAAATTCGTTGAAGAGATCGTTAGAGATATCCAGAGGGCACTTATAAAAGCGGATGTAAACGTTAGGCATGTTAAGGAGATAAGTGACGCTATAAGGAAGAGGGCTTTAAGTGAGGAGATCTTACCAACTTTAAATGCAAGAGAGCACGTTTTGAGAATAGTTTATGAAGAACTCCTCAAGGGAATTGGTGAGGGCTTGGAAATACCGCTGAAAAAGGCTAAGATCATGTTAGTTGGATTACAAGGCGGAGGAAAGACTACGACTGCTGTAAAGATTGCGAAGTACTTCAAAGATAGAGGGCTCAAAACTGCTGTAGTAGCGGCAGACACTTGGCGACCAGCCGCTTATGAGCAATTAAAGCAATTAGCTGATTCCTGTGGGATTACGTTTTACGGAGAAAAGAATGAGAGAGATGCCGTTAAGATCGTTAAGAATGCCTTAGAAGAGTTGAAGAACTATGATATAATCGTAATCGACACAGCTGGAAGGCATGCGTTGGAAAAAGAGCTGATAGATGAGATGATAGAGATAGCAAGAGTAGCAAACCCCGACTATAAATTACTCGTGATAGATGCAGCTATAGGACAATTAGCGGCTAAGCAGGCTAAGGCTTTTCATGAAGCTATTGGTTTAGATGGAATCGTCATAACAAAGTTCGATGGAACTGCTAAAGGTGGTGGAGCTTTATCGGCGGCGAGAGAGGTGGGAATTCCAATCGCGTTTATAGGAACTGGTGAAAAAATAGAGGATTTAGAGAGGTTTGATCCAGCTGGATTCGTTTCGAGACTTTTGGGGATGGGAGATATAAAGTCTTTAATGGAGAAAGTCCAGAGGGTTATGAGCGAAGAAAAGCTTGATCCAGAGGCATTTCTAAAGGGAACGTTTACTCTAAAAGACGTTTACAAACAGTTAGAGGCTATGCAAAAGATGGGGCCCATTAGAAAGATATTCGAAATGCTCCCATTTGGATTGGGGTTAAGAGTTAGTGACGATATGCTTGAGATGACCGAGGAAAAGATAAGGAAGTTCAAGGTTATAATGGATTCCATGACCGAAGAAGAGCTTTTAAATCCGAAGATAATAGATTCTTCAAGGATTAGAAGGATAGCAATTGGAAGTGGTACTACTCCTCAAGACGTCAAAGAACTGTTGAGGTATTACAAGACTATGAAAGATCTCATGAAGAGGGCTAAGAAGATGAAGTTCTTAAAGGGCTTAAAACTCGGAATTTAAATGATAGCCGGAATAGATGAAGCTGGAAAAGGTTGCGTAATCGGTTCTCTTTTTGTAGCAGGGGTTTGCTGTGATGAGAGAACGATAAAGATTTTTGAAGATTTAGGTGTAAGGGATTCGAAGAAATTATCCCATTCCAAAAGGGTTGAACTTGCTGAAGAGATTAGAAGAATTTCGAGCGTTGAGATTTTAAGGGTTGATGCAAAAAGCCTAAACGAGTTGATGAGATATAAGACCCTAAACGAAATATTAAGGGATTGCTATGTTGAGCTAATATCAAAGCTTAAACCCAAGCTTGTATATGTAGACTGTCCAGATGTTAAACCAGATAGGTTTTCCAAGTTCATTGAGAGTGCTACAGGTGTTAAAGTTATAGCTGAACACAAAGCCGATGAGAAATACGTCATAGTTTCAGCTGCATCGATTATTGCAAAGGTTGAAAGGGAAAGAGAGATTCAGATGCTAAAGGAGATTTACGGGGATTTTGGCAGTGGATATGCTAGTGATAGTAAAACGAGGAAATTCTTGAATGAAATCATAAAATCAGGAAAAATCCCAGATATTGTCAGAAAAAAGTGGAAAACTATAGCTAAGCTTTCACAGCGATCACTTAACGATTTTATACACTAAATATTGTAGATAATATAAATTTATATTATATAAAATTATAATATCTACAATGAGACTTTTCAGACTCTTATTTTTATTTTAATATAATTATATTTAAATATCATATTTGCAAGTTTGTGACTCACCCAAAATATATAACAATTAATCATAAAATTTAAATCTATGAATTCAAAGTAGATAAATGGGGAGGAGGTAGAATGGATGTAGTATTGAGACGTAGAGATGAAGGTGAGATGCTGAAAAGGGGAAATGTAAAATACACTGTAAAGTTTAAGAACGATAAGATGTTAGTAATACTCGCTGAACTCGATGAAGGAGCAGAAACAGATGAATACAGACATGAGGGACAGGAGTTTAGACTTGTCATAAGTGGTAAAATAGAGTGTAAAGTCGCAGATAAATCGTATAAAATGGAAGTCGGTGATTTAATCTGGCATAGGTCAGATCTCCCGCACAAGATAAAAAATATCGGGAAAGGTAAAGCTATTTACTTAACAATTGGAATTCCACCTACGTTTGTCTAACTGAAAA
>CAYWXE010000083.1:0-6134 GCA_964462505.1 uncultured archaeon
CTACTGTTCAATGCTGGGTTTTCTTAGCGGCATTCAGTAATCTTTGCAGCAACTCTTGCCGCATATTCCAACGAATCGCAAACGAATACACCTTTTCTCTCTAAACAAGACTTAACAGTTCTGTAATCATCAGGTGTTGATGAGTAAACAACTATTATCGGCTTATCGATTAAATCCATTGCTCTCTTCAAATTCTCAGCAGGAATTGCCCAGCTTGGAGGTGCTACTGCGTATATAAACATCAAAAGCCCTACGTTTTCATCTTCTGATACCGTGACGAAAACTTCTCTGAGTATCTCTGGGTTTAATCCACTAAAGGATAGATCCACTGGATTTTCTCTCATCGTTATTGGTGGTAGGAGCTTTTTCAACTTTTTAACTGTCTCATCACTAAACTCAGCCAATTCACCTCCATAACTTCTGATTATATCTGAAGCAACTATCCCCAAGCCAGCCTGAATTGTTAAAATCGCTATTCCTCCAATCGGCTTTCCGAGTAACTCCAACGCAATCGCTGTATACATCAACTCAACTGGATCTTCAGCGAATACAGCTTTAGCCTGTTCGACTGCACATCTGAATACTTCGTAATCCCCAGCGATGCTACCGGTATGACTGAGTGAAGCTTTATCTGCGATTTCGCTCTTCCCAGCTTTCATAACTACAACTGGCTTTATCGAACACAAATCTTTTAACGCCTTGTAAAAACTCCTACCGTTGTCAACACCTTCTACATAAACTGCTATGGCATCTGTGTTCTCATCGCCCTTCAAGAAGTTGAAAACATCGGCAAAGTCTACATCACACCTGTTACCGAGATGGATTACATAGCTGAATCCCACATCTCTGAACTTGTGCACGATGTAATGACAAATCCCCCCACTCTGCGAGATTAGTGCAATCCTCCCCTTTTTTATCTCACTGAACATCGGAGTAAAACTCACGTTTATACCCGCTACTGCATTGACGAATCCAAACGAGTTTGGACCTATTATCCTTACACCCTTCATTTCCGCAAGTTCTGAGAGTTTATTCTGCATAATCTTCCCATCTTCGTATTCTGCCTCTTTAAAACCAGAAGAAATTACAAGTAAACCCTTTACACCCTTCTCAACGGCCTCTAAAGCTACTTCTAAGACTTTATTTGCAGGAACGGCTATTACAGCTAAATCTACGTTGTCTTTGATGTTTAAGATCGATGGATATACATCCAAATCTTCAACTCTACTTAATCTCGGATTTACTGGATACAACTTTACATTTGAACATTTTAAGCTCCTCAAGACGGAATATCCGACTTTCATCGGATTGGCAGATGCTCCAATTACGGCAATCGACCTTGGATGAAGTATATCCCTTATATCTTTTGTTTTATACTCAAACTTCCTCTTCTCCCCTAAACGAATCCTCGCATCGACAACGGCGTAGTCTTTTTTATAAATGAAAACGGGATTTAAATCCATTTCAACGACTTCTTCCCTTTCAACGAAATCGTTTACCTTTAGCAGTAGATCAACTACGACATCGATGTAATCCTTTAAAATCTTATAACCCCTTATTCCCTTTACCATCTCTATCGCATCTCTTCTCGTTATTGGAATTAGTCTAAACGTTACATCTCGCAAAACCTCTACAAATACACCTCCAAGCCCAAACATCAAAACAGAGCCAAATTGGTTATCGTCAATTACTCCTACCACCACTTCCAATCCCTTTGGTAACATCGGTTGAATGTTTACACCCTCTGCACCCCTTATCGACATGAGTTTTTTAAACGCATCCCTAACTTCTTTTTCAGTTCTGATGTCGAGAACAACACCTCCAACTCTACTCTTGTGAATAACCTCTCGCGAGCAAACCTTCATAACAACAGGGAAACCTATGGATTTTGCAATTTCAACAGCTCTATCTTCATCTCTAACGAATACGCATTTTGCAGTTTTTATTCCATATTTTTCAAGCAAATCTTTTGACTCGTGTTCGAGTAGGAACATATGTGAATCTACAGCTTAGTTGTATTAAAGTGCTCTGTAGCCTCTGTTCTATTTAAGATTTTGGATTTTAACAATTTGAAAATGGTTTTACAGTTAGAATATCTCTAATCTAGCTTTATAGCGATTGTAGCTCCAAACTATTCAATGAGTGTAATCTAAAATGACTTCTACGTTTGATATCTTCATTCTGATATTGAGGAATTAACCCCCCATTTTTGATTTCTTCACTTCTACAACAATTAGCTTTAAAAACCAATCAACTCTTCCTTTACTGTTAAAGTTCATTCAAGAAATTTCCTTTTGGTTTCTTTATCATAAAAGAAAAGATAAGATCATGCTAAAATATCCCTGATGATTATAGAATAAGCTTTAAACGAAATAAGATCTCATAGTTTTATCTTTGTTGAAGTGTGGAATTTCTCTTAGCTACTCATTACTGACAATGAGAAAAAACTAAGATTAAAGCCTAAACAAGTAAGATTTCTGAGGATTTGTTAAACCGCACAACTTCATTATGATTTCCCTCTCCACATCATTTGAACATGTTTTTAACAACTCTTTTTCAAGCAAATCCCTTAAGAACGCTAAAACTCTATACTCGTTCCTAACGATTTCATCTATCCAATCTATTACAGCTGGAAATCCAGTATCCGTGCTAATACTTACTAACGCGTTAACGATTTTATCAACTCCAATCCCAGCTAGATCTAAAACCTCAACCTTCGTTGCAGAATCGTACTGCGTTTGCTTTTTACTCTTGTAGAAAACGAGTTCAACTTCTCCAAGTGGTAAATCTTTACATCTCTCTTCAAATCTCCTTATGTACTCTTTTGCCCTATCTCTGTGAACTATCTCCAAATACTTTGGAAGGAAATCCTTAAACTTTCCTATACTTACGAATTCCCCACATCTCAGGAATACACTTGCCAACAACTTGTCGTTTACAACTGTTTCCCTTTCGAGTATATAGGAGAAGTACTTTGATTTGACCCTCTTCACGATACCTACTAAAGAAACCCCTTTCTCCTTTGCAATACCTATCAGTGATTTCATCACCTCCGAAATCCTCTTCCACTTACTCCAATCCTTCGCGTAAACCATGGGAAACGGAAATATGTTGCCGTCAAATATTAGCACATCAACATCGCATCTCTCCAATACTTCGATTGCGAGTTCTCTCTCGAGTTCCACAGCCTTTCTCCAAATGAACGAATTGAAGTCTTCTCCAGTGTAAACAACTGGTTCGGCTTTAACTTCTCTTATCTCATTACCCAGGCATCCATATAGTATTAGGGCACAATCACCGTAGAGCAGTTCTAAATGTGGAGTAGTCCAAGTTGAATCGATACCTATAAACGAAAAGTTATGAGCATCTTCAATCGCTTGAATTCTATCTTTAAGTAAATACCTTAACTCCTTTGAGCTCTTAGCTATCTCCTCTATTTTAAACCTTATATCACTTCTCGCAATTCTTTTAATCCCCTCTATAGCTCCCAAGAAGGCAGGTGGATAGAGGAAGAAAAACAAATCTTCCTCCATTACGACACCTCCTTAATTCTCAGGAGCATTGGAACCCTTAGGGGATTCATTAAGCCAGCAACGAAGAAATCCCTGCTTTCGAGCAGAGATAAATCGCTTTCATCTATTCCAGCTATATCCAAAAATCCACTTATCTCCTTTAAATCTCCAGTTGACTGTAGTTTTGAGAAGAAAACTGTGTTTATGTTAGCCCTTATGGATGCAGATATATCTCTTGAAACCCTTTGACTCGCTAAAATCATAAACAAACCCCATTTTCGCCCCTCTCTCACAGTAGTTTCTATAATCCTGTTTGTTGGATAAGAATACTCTCCAGCGTAGTTTTGAGCTTCATCTACTATAAATCCAAGATTTAGGGGATTCTTCCTCTCCTTAACGATTTGCCATGCTGCGGAGATTACATCGTATACTATTCCCCTTTTAACAGCGATCTCTGTGTCTTCTCCAAGGTTTATCACAAGTGGTGAAATACCTTTCAGCTCTAAAGCCTTCTCAACGACTTCTCTTGGCGTAATCCTTCTCCTATTTATAACCTCGTTTATGAAATCCCTATCCATGTACTCACTTATAAAGAGTTCTGCTTTGAGTATTGTATTCGGTTTTGCGTTCAGAGATTTCATTACACTCTTTACTACATCCACAAACTCCCCTAAGTAATCCACTTCGGATTCGATGAACGACGTCAAATTCCTTTGTTTAGATCTTTCAAGCTTAAATCTTAAGAAGTTCTGTACATCTCTATCGCCTCTCAAAAGCTTTAGGAATACCATGCATGCGACATCCATGTAGGTTGAATACGTAGTCCTATCGAGTCTTGCCAAATCGAGTACAACTGAAGCCATAACGTCTGCACTTATAGCTATCTCCTTAGAACTTATCACGTTCTCATAGAACTGTGTGTAGTCTATACCCGTGTGATCAAACACTATTATCGCGTAATCCCTAATCAGTTCATCTACTAAAGCCTTAACAAGCCTAGACTTTCCCATCCCAGTCGCACCGAAAACTCCTATGTGACATCTTGCATAATACGAGTTTAGCGGGAGTTTTAAGCCGCTGTACTTCTGCTCCCCTATCTGAATTTGCTGAGAGATAGTCTTCCTTATAGCTTCTTCAATCCCACTCAGTATCGATGCATTCCTTGCTATAGCGTAAACCTTTGAATTCGGATGTGGAGCGATTCTACAGTTCTCGATTCTCTTGTTCTTAGGATCGATTACAGAACACAGCGAGACGTAGACGTTTGTATAGCTCATCTCTGGATAAACCTGACTCCAGTACTCGTGGTATTCTACGTAAGGTGTTCTAACGTTTCCCCTAAGAATCGGATCTAACCTCTTTATTCCACGTAGAACCCCTATGAAGAGTTTTTCTGGATACCTCTTGTCTAATATTACCGCAAGTTGTTGCTCTTCAACAGAATCCTCGATATCTTTTCTGAGTTGAACTGGAGCATAAGAAGGAGTTGAACCGCTTAGAACTATCCCTATCTCTTTTAGCTCGGATGTAATGTTGTCCATTGATAGACCTTCGCAGAGTTGAAGATAAACTTTTCAGCGAACTCGTTATATCGATTGAAGTGATAAGGTTTTATATGGAGGAGAGGATTAAGATTTTGAAGATCGTTGATTCATTGAGAAAGCAAGGGTATTCACTAGATGAAGCTTGTAAGCTATTGGGAATTACAGAAGAACAGTATTACAACTGGAAGAGGGATGTGAGATATATTGAATTAGAAGATGAACGAGATTACCTGAAAGACTATGGCTATTTCCTCTGATAAAATTCTAATCGGGACATGTGGATTTTGTAAGGCGAGGAAAGATTACTTTAAAGAGTTTAAAACAGTTGAAATTCAGCGGACCTTTTATAAAATTCTAGAGGAGAGAACACTTGAGAAGTGGAAAAGTGAAGCTCCTGAAGATTTCGTGTTCTCTGTAAAAGCTTTCCAAGGTGTAACACATCCTGTATCATCTCCAACTTGGAAGAGGAGTAATGTAAAACCGAGTGGGGATGTTGGGCATCTGAAACCAACCCGAGAGGTTTTCAAGTATTGGGAATTAACGCTTAAGGAGGCAAGCATTTTAAATGCGAGGTTTATACTAATCCAACTACCCAAGAGCTTTAAAGAGAACGATGTAAGCTTTGAAAACACTGAGGAGTTCTTTTCAAGAATAGACAGAAAGGACTTCGAAATTGCGGTTGAACTAAGGGGTTGGAGTAGAAAAGGAATCAGGAGATTCGTGAGGAAATTTGATGTGATAGACGTAACGGACCCCCTGGTTAGAGAGCCAGTTCATGGAGGTGAAGAAAATTACTATCGCCTTCACGGAGCTTATGTAGGAGGAAAAATAATCTACGGCCATAAGTATAGTGATGAAGAGATTTCAGAGATAGCTAAAAGGATTAAGAAATTGAACATAGGGGAGAGTTACGTATACTTTAACAACAGGTATATGTGTGAAGATGCAAGGCGTTTATGTGAACTTGTAAAGTAAGCTGAGTATCGTTGGAATTTTTAAGGCAAAAGTGAACTCAAAAGAAAAAATGGACCGGTGGGGATTTGAACCCCAGGCCTCCGCCATGCCAAGGCGGCGCTCT
>CAYWXE010000084.1:0-6103 GCA_964462505.1 uncultured archaeon
TAGGCTTAGATTACAACATGGTTCCAAATCCATACAATCCAACTCAAAAGATTCCTGAATCTGCAACTCTAACACTTGCTACGACTAGGGAGAAAAGGACTTTCAGCGTTAGTGGAAGATTGGCTTTACAGTTCCTGTATCAGGGTATCGAAGTTGGAGATGTCATAATGATAGACAAGGAAACTGGCAGGATTGTAAAGCTTGGCAAGAGTAAGAAGGCTAAGAAGAAGTACGACTTAGGTGATGAAGAATTCGTCGAAGTTCCATCTGGTAGGGTTGAAAAGGAAAAGGAATTCACTTACGTTGTAACACTACACGACTTAGATGAGGCGAACGCGAGGAGAACGAGTATATTTAGCTTGTTCAGCCCACCAAGCAGAGAGATAGACAATGAAGTCAGACGAGCAGTTGATGAGGAGGTTAAGAGGTGGGTTGAAGAGGGGAGAGCTGAGCTTGTCCCAGGTGTTTTGTTCATAGATGAAACACATCTAATGGACATAGAACTCTTCTCTTTCATGAATAGAGCTATGGAATCTGAAATGGCTCCGATAATAATATTAGCTTCAAACAGAGGATTTGCGAGGATTAGGGGGACGGACATAGTTTCTCCACACGGCATACCACTCGATTTACTCGACAGACTTCTGATAATAACAACTGAACCCTACAGCAGAGATGAGATAAAGACTATACTTGAGATAAAAGCAGCAGAATCTGGAATAATGCTCAGTGATGATGCCTTGGAGAAGTTAACGGATATAGGGGAGAAGACTAGTCTGAGATATGCTATTCAGTTGTTAGTCCCTGCAAATGAATTCGCAAGGATAAGGAATTCTGGAAAGGTAGAAGTTGAAGATGTAGAAAGAGCAGCAAGTATATTCGCAGACGTAAGCCAGAGTTCAGCTTATCTAAAGAAGTGGGAGGAAAAGATGCTTGGAATGTAGTTTTTTAATTATTTAATTTTATTTTAGCCTTTATATTCAACAGTATCAATTTAACCTTAAAACCTATCCTGTTAGACATTATAATTCTAAGAAGTCTTTTTCTTTTTGAGAAAAATTACATTACTAATAATGATGTGATTACGCAATTGAATCGTAATCTCCTTAGTTTAAGAAAAATCTTAAAGCAACTTGCAATAACACTGCTGTAGTGTTAAGAGATATGAACCTGTTGAGGGAGTGTCATTTTCAACTTTTAAAACAGGATAAAGAAATTTCATGATTGATTTTTCACTAATAATTTTTTAATTCAAAATATAATTACCAAGAATGTTAAGTTATTAATACCGAGTTGAAAAGATTTTTTAGCAGTCTAGAAAAAATTTAACTATGCCAGTATTGTGGCTGAGTGATGTCGATAAAAACGATATTCCAATCGTTGGTGGAAAGGCTGCCAATCTTGGAGAGCTTTTAAGGGCTGAAATTCCTGTGCCAGATGGTTTCGTTGTGGATGCTCGAACTTTTAGGGATTTCATCGAGAGAACTGGAATTAAAGATGAAATTTACAGAATTCTAAAGGATTTAGATGTTGAAGATACCGAAAAATTAAACGAAGCCTCTAAAAGGATTAGAGAGATTATTGAAAGAACTAAAATTCCAGAGGATATAGAAAGGGAAATTAGAGAAGCCTACAGAAAACTCTGCGAGCAAGAAGGAGAAAAGGTTTACGTAGCGGTTAGGAGTTCTGCTACTGCTGAAGATCTACCAAGTGCATCCTTTGCTGGGCAACAGGAGACGTATTTAAACGTTAAGGGTGAGGATGAAGTTGTTGACAAGGTTAGGAAGTGTTGGAGCTCGTTGTTTACGCCAAGAGCTATATACTACAGAGTTCGACAGGGGTTTAGACATGAGGATGTCAGCATAGCTGTAGTTGTTCAAAAGATGGTTAACAGCGAAAAATCTGGAGTTATGTTCACTTCTCATCCCGTAACTGGTGAAAAACTCTGTGTAATAGAGGCCGTGTTTGGATTGGGTGAGGCTATTGTAAGTGGTATGGTTACTCCTGATACGTATATATACGATAGGATAAATAGAAAACTCGTCGAAGTCAAAATCGGTGAAAAGAAGTACATGATCACGAGAAAAGACGATAAAACTATAAAAATTGAATTAGACGAAAAAAAGGCGAAAGAGAGGGTTTTGAATGATAGAGAAATTGAAGAACTCGTAAAGCTTGGTGAAGCAATTGAAGAACACTACGGTAAACCTCAAGATGTAGAATGGGCAATAGAGAACAACAAGGTCTACATAGTTCAATCCCGCCCAGTGACTACAATCAAAGAGGAGAGAGAGGAAGTAAAGGAGGTTAAAGCTGGAGAGGTCTTAGTTAAGGGTTTGGGAGCATCTCCCGGCATAGGAATTGGAAGGGTTAAGATTGTTTTAAAGCCTGAGGATATATACAAAGTTGAGGAAGGAGATGTTTTGGTTACAGTAATGACTTCTCCAGACATGGTTCCAGCTATGAGAAAAGCTGCAGCGATTGTAACAGATGAAGGTGGTATGACGTGCCATGCGGCAATAGTTTCGAGAGAGTTAGGTGTCCCAGCAGTCGTTGGGACGAAAAACGCTACAAAAGTACTTAAGGATGGTATGCTCGTGACTGTGGATGGAGAGAAGGGTGTAATCTACGCTGGAGCGATTGAAGAAAAGAAAGAAGAGGTTGCAGAGGTTGCAAAAGCCGTTACAGTTCAAACTCCGATAATTACGGCTACTGAGGTTAAGGTAAACCTCTCAATTCCTGAAGCGGCTGAAAAAGTTGCACATCTCGCAGATGGTGTAGGATTGTTTAGAATAGAGCACATGGTTTTGGGTTTGAAAAAACATCCAATGAAGTACATAAGGGATGGAGAAATGGACAAGTACGTCGAAGAGCTTTATAGGGGGATGAAAAAGGTTGTTGAAGCATTCTATCCAAAGCCGGTTTGGATTAGAACTCTTGATGCACCAACAGATGAGTTCAGAGCTATGGAAGGTGGTGAAAACGAGCCGATTGAACCAAATCCAATGCTGGGGTTTAGAGGTATAAGGAGAGATTTGATTGAGGAAGAACACTTCAGAGCTGAGATGAGGGCTATTAAGAAGTTAGTTGATGAGGGGTTTACGAATGTGGGAATAATGCTTCCACTCGTGATAAGTCCTGAAGAAGTTAGGAGGGCTAAGCAGATTGCAATTGAAGAGGGAGTTCCACTTGATAAGATAGAGTTTGGTGTAATGGTTGAAACGCCAGCAGCGGCTTTAATTATTGAGGATATAATAAAAGAGGGAATAGATTTCATAAGCTTAGGAACGAATGATTTAACTCAATACACACTTGCCGTCGATAGGAACAACGAGAACGTTGCACATTTATACGATGAAACCCATCCAGCTGTAATGAAGCTTATCGAGAGAACTATAAAGATCTGCAAGAAACACGGCGTTAAGACTTCTATATGTGGACAAGCTGGGAGTTATCCACATGTCGTAGAGAAATTAGTTGAGATGGGAATTGACAGCGTTTCAGCAAACCCAGATGCTCTACAGAGGATTAGAGAGGTCATTGCAAGGGTTGAAAGAAAACTCATTCTTGAGAGACTTAGGAAGGACGAATACAGTGACATAGTTTAATACTATTTATATTTTACTTTAAATATTTGATAATAAATAGCTAAACGTAATACTTTTACTACACAATCTCACGCTTGTGCTCACTGCAATGTCTCAATTTTTTAAAATTAATAATTTAGTTTTATTATAATTTTTAAATCTATAACCAAAAACTTTTATTTGAATTCGTTTAAAATCTTATGTGCAAACTGTAAACCATCCACTGATTAAAGAGGGTGTTATAGAAAGGAGGAATTATCAAATAGCTATAGCCTCTACGGCACTACTCAAGAATACCTTAATCGTTTTACCGACTGGATTGGGAAAGACTGTGATTGCTCTGCTTGTAATTGCATCAAGGCTACTCAACGAAACAGGGAAGGTTCTATTCTTAGCTCCAACAAAGCCGTTAGTCGAGCAACATGCGAGATTTCTGAGGAAAACTTTGAAGATCAACGAAAGTGAAATAGTTGCCTTGAGTGGTGAGATTGAGCCGGAGAAGAGGAAAAGACTCTGGGATAAAGCTAGGATAGTTGTGTCTACACCACAGGTAATCGAGAACGACGTACTGGCGAATAGGATTAGGCTTGACGATGTAATTCTTGTCGTATTTGATGAAGCACATAGAGCCGTTGGAAATTATCCCTACGTCTTCATAGCTAAGGAGTATAAAAGGCAAGCCAAAAATCCACTGATATTAGCTATGACTGCTTCACCTGGAAGTGACGTAGAAAGAATCCTTGAGGTAATCGAAAATTTAGGTATAGAGGATATAGAGATTAGAACTGAGTGGGATAGCGATGTTAGACCGTATATACATGAAAAGAAGATAGAATGGGTTAGAGTTAAAATGCCAGAAGAACTCGAAAGGGTTAGAAGGAAGTTAAACGATCTAATCAAGCTCAGATTTAGGAGACTTCAGAGGATTGGAGTAGAACTCCCCGAGAATATAACCAAAAAAGAGCTCTTAGGATTTCAAGAGGTTTTGCAGGCTGAAGCTTCGAGTGATAAACCAGAGATGTTTGAAGCCCTATCCTTAATCGCTGAGATTTTAAAACTTCAGCACGCGATCGAATTAATTGAAACGCAGGGGCTGGAAGCTTTAAAAGGTTATCTAAAAAGGCTTTTAAAGGAAGCGAATTCGAGAGGTGGTAGTAAAGCGGCAAAGAACATTGCAAACGATCCCGTATTTAGGGAAATAGTTGTAGAGGCTTTGAAGTGTAAATCTGAACATCCAAAGATTGAAAAGCTTAAGGAAATCGTTAAGGAACAGCTTGAGAAGAACGAGGATTCGAGGATAATAGTTTTCACAAACTACAGAGATTCTGCAGAAGTCATCGTTTCTGAGCTTTCGAAAGAGGGGATAGCCGTATCAAGATTTGTCGGACAAGCGGACAGAATCGATGACAAAGGCATGAGGCAAAAGGAGCAGATAAAAACCTTAGAGAGATTTGAGAGAGGAGAGATAAAGGTTTTGGTTGCGACTTCCGTTGGTGAAGAAGGTTTAGATATCCCAGCTACGGATTTGGTTGTATTCTATGAGCCAGTCCCTTCCGAAATTAGAGCCATTCAAAGAAAGGGTAGAACTGGGAGAGGTAGGGAGGGAAGAATAGTCGTTTTGATTACAAGAGATACGAGAGATGAAGGCTACTACTACGCAAGTCTTAGGAAAGAGAGGATGATGTACGAGAAGCTTTATGAGATAAAAGAGATGTTAAAGAGTAGATCTGGTCAAAAAACGCTTGTAGATTTCGCAAAAACCCAATTAGGTGTAAAAATCATTGTAGATTCGAGAGAGCTGAAGTCTGAAGTTGTAAAGCATTTAAGGGAGCTTGGTGCGTTTATCGAAGCCAAGAATTTAGATGTTGCAGATTACGTTTTAAGTGATAGAGTAGCAGTTGAGAGGAAAACAACTGATGACTTCTTAGATAGCCTTGTAAACAAGGAAAGACTTTTCAGTCAGATTTTGAGGCTTAAAACCTCTTACATTCGACCGATTTTGATAATCGAGGGAGATAATCTATACAAGAGGGCTATTCATCCAAACGCTGTAAGAGGAGCTATAGCGAGTATAGCAGTGGATTTCGGAGTTCCAATAATTCAAACATCGAATGCAAGAGAAACTGCAGAATTTTTAATAGCCATTGCGAGAAGAGAGCAGGAGGAGAGAAATAGAGAGGTTTTAGAACACGTAGCTAAGACTAAAAGATCGCTTAAGGAGGAAATGGAATACGTGGTATCCTCTATCTCTGGGGTTGGTGGAGTTATAGCGAAAAACCTCTTAAAGCACTTCCAAACGATTGAAAGGATTGCCACAGCTGAAGAAGAGGAACTCATGCAAGTTCCAAAAGTTGGAAAGAAGATCGCCTCAAGAATAAGGAAACTCATGACTACACCATACGACATAGCCCACATCTACGACATCGAAACATTTTAATTCAGTTAAACTGTTATCACTTTAGCCACGGTAGCTCAGCTGGCAGAGCGTTGCCTTGGTAAGGCAAAGGTCCCGGGTT
>CAYWXE010000085.1:0-6020 GCA_964462505.1 uncultured archaeon
TAAGGGCGCGGGTAGAAGACCCGTTTGATAGGGCCGGGGTGTAAGCGGCGAGCCCGTAAGGGCGAGCCGTTCAGCCCGCGGCCACTAAAGCCCGTGCCGAAGGGTCGGCTTCAGGCATATACTGGGAGTACCCTCTGCACGGACAATTAGCGATTATGAAGGGTTTACCTCCTTCACTCAAAGCTAAGAAGAGATACATAGCCTTTAATCTAATCTCCGAAAGTAATGTATCTCTTAAGGATTTCTCAAGAGTTTTAATTAACAATATGATATCTCTCTTCGGCGAAACCTCTACTGCTGAGAGTGATGTCAGTGTAGAATTCTTTAACGGAAAGAAAGGTATAATTAGGTGTAATAGGAATGCACTTAATAAAGTAATAATAGCACTTACATTGATAAACAGTGTTGAAGATGTGAAAGTAGTACCGCTGACACTTGGGGTCAGCGGTACTATGAAAAAGTGTAAAAAGAAATATCTGGAGGTGTAAACATGCATCTGCCACAAATGGGTTACGATAGAGCTATAACAGTATTCAGTCCAGATGGGAGGTTATTTCAAGTAGAATATGCCAGAGAAGCTGTAAAAAGAGGAGCTACTGCGATTGGTATAAAAACTAAAGAGGGTGTTATACTTATAGCTGACAGGAGAGTTACAAGTAGATTACTCGAATTGGATACAATAGAAAAGATATACAAAATCGATGAGCATATATGTGCTGCTACTTCCGGTTTGGTTGCAGATGCTCGTGTCTTAGTTGAGAGAGCAAGATTGGAAGCTCAAATCAATAGATTGACTTATGATGAACCGATAACAGTTAAGGAGCTTGCTAAGAGGATTTGTGATTACAAACAGCAGTATACACAGTTTGGGGGAGTAAGACCGTTTGGAGTATCCTTACTAATAGCCGGAGTTGATGAAGCACCAAAGTTATACGAGACGGATCCAAGTGGAGCGTTACTTGAATACAAAGCTACTGCAATAGGAATGGGAAGAAATGTTGTAATGGAGTTCTTTGAGAAAGAGTACAGAGAAGATATGACGTTTGAGGAGGCTTTGATACTCGGTTTAGTTGCTATGGGTAAGGCAATAGAGAGCGAATTAACACCTGAAGGAATAGAGGTGAGTTACATAAAGACTGACGAAAAGAAGTACAAAGAGATGAGCATAGAGGAGCTAAAACCCTATATTGAAAAAGCTAACGAGATAATTAGAAGAGAACTTAAGAAGTAATATGGTTTCTCTTGAAAAAGCTGTTATAGCAAGATTGAAAAGAGCTGGAGAGGAATTTGAGATCTTAGTTGATCCGTATCTTGCGAGAGATCTAAAAGAGGGAAAAGATGTAAACTTTGAAGAGCTATTAGCAGTAGAGGAGGTATTCAAAGATGCAAAGAAAGGTATTAGAGCTTCTGCCGAGGAATTGCAGAAAGTCTTTGGAACTACTGATGTTTACAAAATCGCTAAGAAGATAATAGAGGAGGGAGACGTTCAGATCACTGCTGAACAAAGAAAGGAGATGTTAGAACAAAAAAGAAAGCAGATAATAACGTTTTTAAGTAGAAATACAGTTGATCCGAGAACAGGAGCTCCACATCCACCTTCAAGGATAGAAAGGGCTTTAGAGCAGGCTAAGGTGCACATAGATATATTTAAATCCGTTGAGGCACAGATAAAGGATATAGTTAAAGCTTTAAAGCCAATACTTCCACTTAGATTTGAAGAGATAGAAATAGCAATAAAAATCCCGCCTGAATACACTGGAAAAGCGATTTCAGCTTTGTACAATTTTGGAAATGTTGTGCAAGAGGAATGGCAAAGAGATGGAAGTTGGATTTGTTTGATGCGTATTCCAGCTGGAATGCATGGCGAATTAATGGATTTACTTGGAAAAGTTACGAAAGGAGAAGCTCTAACAAAAATAGTTAGGAGGATTCAAAAATGAGGAAGATAGTATTGCCAGGAGATTTGATTTCAACGAATCCAAAAGTAGCTGGATCTGGAACGTACGTTGAAGGAGGAAAGGTTTATTCAAAGATATTAGGCTTGTTAGATCAAACTGAAACACATACAAGGATAATACCGCTGAAGGGCAGGTATATTCCATCGATAGGTGATACCGTGATTGGTATTGTAAGAGAAGTTACGGCAAACGGATGGATCGTAGACATTCACTGCCCATATCAAGCCTTTTTACCGATTCAAGAGTATCCAAATGCAAAGCCTGATAAGAAGCCGAATGAGATACTTGACATAGGAGATGCGATAATAGCCAAAGTTCTTAACATCGATCCAAAGATGAAGGTAACGTTAACTATGAAGGATAAAATCTGTAGACCTATAAGGTTTGGAAGGATCGTTGCGATAAATCCGGCAAGAGTTCCAAGAGTTATTGGTAAGAAGGGGAGTATGATCAAACTACTGAAAGGTGAACTAGATATTCAGATAATAGTAGGTCAAAACGGATTGATATGGCTAAACGGGGATAGGAGAAAGATTTCGATTGCCGAGGAGGCCATATATATAATAGAAGAGGAAGCGCACACGGATGGTTTAACCGATAGGATCACCGAATTCGTAAAGAGGAGGAAAGAAGATGTTACAAAAGCCCAAGCTCATAATAGACGGTAGAAGATTGGATGGTAGAGCTTTTGACGAGTTGAGACCGATAAGAATAGAGGCTGGAGTTTTAAAGAGGGCTGATGGCTCTTGTTACTTAGAAATGGGAAGAAACAAAGTCGTTGCAGCTGTTTATGGGCCGAGAGAGCTTCATCCAAGGCATCTGCAAGACCCGAGTAGAGCTATCATAAGGTATAGATACAACATGGCACCTTTCAGCGTTGAAGAGAGGAAAAGACCTGGCCCAGATAGGAGAAGCATAGAGATATCTAAGGTTAGTAAAGAGGCTTTGGAAGCCGTAATAATGAAAGAGTTATTCCCAAGAAGCACGATCGACATATTCGTAGAGGTTTTGCAAGCAGATGCTGGAAGTAGAACTGCTTGCTTAAATGCTGCAAGTGTTGCATTGGTTGATGCGGGAGTTCCTATGAAGGGAATAATAACTTCGGTTGCGGTTGCAAAAGTTGACGGTGTTTTGGTTTTAGATCCGATAAAAGAAGAGGATTTCTACGGTGAAGCAGACATGCCTTTTGCATTCCTAATAAGAAACGGTAAAATCGAATCGATTGCATTACTCCAAATGGATGGAAGAGTTACTAAAGAAGAGTTGAGAGAAGCTATAAGGCTTGCAAAGAAGGGGGCAATGGAGATATACAAGTTGCAGAGAGAGGCTATAATGAAGAAGTACGAAGTTGAGAGAGAGGGTATTGAAAATGCACAGTGATATCTTAGTCGATATAAAGAGAGATTACGTCTTATCCAAGCTTAGAGATGGAGAAAGAATAGATGGTAGGGCTTTTGACGAATTTAGAAAGATAGAGATTTATCCGAATGTCATACAGAAGGCTGAAGGTTCAGCTTTAGTAAAAATTGGGCATACACAAGTAGTTGTTGGAATAAAAATGCAACCAGGCGAACCATTTCCAGATACACCAGATAGAGGAATCATAATAACGAATGCCGAGCTCGTTCCGCTAGCATCTCCTACCTTCGAGCCCGGTCCACCAGATGAGAATGCAATAGAGCTTGCAAGAGTAGTTGATAGAGGTATAAGGCACAGTGAAGCGATAGATTTGACGGAATTGTGTATAGAAGAGGGAAAGAAGGTTTGGATAGTCTTCATAGACATACATGCATTAGACGACGATGGAAATCTAATGGATGCTTCGGCTCTTGCAGCAATTGTAGCTTTGCTAAACACGACAGTTCCAGCTGAAAGATTTGAGCTTGGAGAGGATTTCAAGTTGCCAGTAAAAGATATCCCGATATCCGTTACATCTCTTGTAGTAGAAGACAAGTTCTTAGTAGATCCGAGTAGAGATGAGTTGAGTGTAGGAGATAACACTATTACGATTACAACGGATAAGAATGACAATATCGTTGCAATACAGAAGAGTGGCGGATATCTGCTCAGTGAAGATCTCTTTGAGAGTATACTTGAAACGAGTATTAGAAAAGCAAGAGAGATTAGAGAAATTGTTACTTCAGATTAGATTTTTGAGTATTTCATCTATTCTCTTTATTTCTTCCTTGATTTTTTCGATTGCTTTACTGTTGTCCAGGTATTCAAGCATTGCTCCACATTTTGGGCAAGAGAAGTTGTAATCCATAGCCTCTTCGTATGAAACCTTTATGCACATGTTTGGACAGATGTAGTATATGTTGTTTGATTCTTGTTCAATTTTCTCCTCGAGCTTCTTCTTAGTTTTCTCAAGCTCTCTCCTTAGGATTTCAACACTCCTATCGTAGTTGATCTTCCAATAGTATTCCATCCAACCAGTTTCGTCATCTCTGATTCTACGGTATTCGGCTAAACCCAGTTCGTATAAGGCGAAAAGTGCTTTGCGAATTTCGTTTATTTCAATTCCAAGCTCTAATGCGAGTTGATCATCCGTGAACTCTTTGTTGAGTTTTAAGGAATATATTATTATACCAACCTCACCCGCAACTCTATCGATTAATTCATTTATGAGCTCTTCTACTTGAACACTCTTCACGTTTGATATTGATGGTCTAAACACTTTTTTAATATTGCGGTTAGTGTCTTAAGATTAGGTATTCGATCTTTAGATTTCAAGTAAATTTCTCGTTTTAGATTGTTTTGAATTCTTTGGAAATAGAATTGAGCTTATGTGTTTGAAATTAATTTAATCAGAATTTTATTAATGCACAGAGCGATTAAAAGTATTTTTGAGCCATCTGAGTTAAATACTTTCATTAAAAACTGAGGAGATGTCTTTCGAAGATAGAATAGTAAACAAAATCTACTCCAAATAAAGCTACGAGGATAGCAACGATTAAAAGGATAACCCTGTAGACGTTTAATTTAATCCCACTTATCGAAGTCACATGGGCAACTATTGAGAGCCATGCAAAATCTAACCATACGTGTGCTAAGTAGAAAAACAGTATTCCACTCAAACCCCAATAGCTTATGGCTTCGAATATAAGAGGTGAACCAATTCCAACCCACCATGCTATGAAGAACGGATTTAATGCAGAAAATCCAATTCCAATTAGTATGGGGGAGCGCTTGAAATCTGATGCAGAGATCGTTTTTACCTTAATAGCATCTCTAATCGTTAGATATGCGAAAAAGATTAAAAATACACCCCCAATAAAGCTGACAACTTGTGAAAACGTTTTAGATGTGAAAAAGGTTGCAACACCTAGGCCTATCAGAACTACCAATGGAAACTCAAACATCATATGTCCTAAACCTACAAAAAATCCACCCTTCCATCCATGCTTAACACCGATTGCTGCAGTGGCAGCTGTCAATGGGCCTGGTGATAATGCACCAGTGCAACTGATTAAAATGACCTTGATTAAGAACATGTCTGGGGATTTCTCTCCAAGCTAAAATAATTTTCTAATCTCATTGAGTAGGGAAATAAACCCGTAATGAGATCGCTAAAGCGTCTAAGAACCTAGACCAGATAGGTCTGAATGGAAGAAGTTTAAAACTTTACTAAAATTGAATTATAATTAATTATAAAAATTGAAAATAAAAATCTTATTTATCCAAATAAAGCACCTAAACCTTCGATAGCTTCTTCTTCAGCTTTTTCTTCTTCCTCTTCCTTCTTCTCCTCTTCTTCTTTCTTCTCTTCTACTGCAGCGGCAGCTGCTGGTTGTGCAGCTGTTGTTGCAACTGGAGTTATAGCAGCTTTTTGAATAGCCTCGTCTATGTCAATACCCTCTAAAGCTGCCACTAACGCCTTAACCCTAGCTTCGTCAACGTTAACTCCAGCGGCTTGTAATACGGCTTTAACGTTCTCCTCATTTATCTCCTTTCCAGCTGAGTGCAACAACAAAGCCGCATATACGTACTCCACAAACACCACCTCCTTATCCAAATAAAGCACCTAAACCTTCGATAGCTTCTTCTTCAGCTTTTTCTTCT
>CAYWXE010000086.1:0-5764 GCA_964462505.1 uncultured archaeon
CTTGTAGAGGTATTAGTTGAACTGAGGAGGGAGTTGTTAAGGATAGTGGTAGTGGTAATAGTTGTATCGTGTGTTTTCTTTACGTTTGTAGCCAATCCATTGATTAAAAAGGTTATATCCGATTTTTTTCCGGCTGAAGCCGTTTTGAGTAACAAGCAGAGGCTAATAGAAATCTCAAAAGATCTTGAAGAGATAAGTAGGGATTTGATGAGTTATGCGAATGGTAACAGCAGTTCTGTTGATGAATCCGTACAGAAGTTGGTTAAGATCACTACAGAACTCACAAGCACACCGATACTAATTTCACCACTCGAAGCCCTAATTTTAAATCTAAAACTCTCTTTTGCGGCTGGAGTGTTAGCTGTAATACCATATGTAGCGTTTGTGTGTTACAAGGCTTTAAAGAGAACTGAAGTATTTAAAGACGTAGAGATTTCGAGGAGTTCAGCTTTTAAGTACTTAATCTTATCAATAGCTCTCTTTGTATTCGGTGTATTTTACGGTTATAAAATGATGAAGTTTTTCATATCATTCCTATACGCTACTGCTGTTAGTCAGGGAGTCATACCACTCTACAGCTTATCGGAATTCGTAAGTTTCGTATTCCTAATGCTTCTACTCTTCGGCTTAGTATTTGAACTTCCATTGATTACTTTCTTTCTGGTTAGGAATGGTGTAGTCAAGTATGAGACCCTAAAATACTACAGAAGACATATGTACGTGGTATTCTTCATAATAGGTGCAATAACAACACCGCCAGATGTGTTTACTCAGATAATGGTCGCAGTCCCAATGGTTATCTTCTTCGAAATAAGTCTACTAATCATAAGGTTTTTCGCTAATCCTGCTCAGTCTTAACGGATTCAACTATAACCTTCCCAGCTACAACCTCATCAACGCTGTGTATAACACCCCCCAAATCCTCTATAACGTTTTTTATCTCATTGAAATCTAAATCGTTACCGACAATCGTTATCTTGAGAGATTCGGTGTTTTGATCTATTTCCATTAGACTTACGTTGACACCTTCAACGTTTCTAACTTCACTCAACTTCAAAGCAAATATTACGCTTTCAGGCTTATGGGGTTTTAACACATCTAAAACCAATCTCCTCAGTCCAGCCACAAGTAAACTTTTATTATCATCTTATTTAATGCTTTTGCATGTTTGATTTGCACGTTCATTCGGTGTTTAGCGATGGCGAATTGATACCATCTGAAATAGCGAGAAGAATGGCTGAAAAGGGAAATAGGGGTTTCGCTATAACAGATCATGTAGATTTCTCGAATATATCTCAAATTCTATCGAATTTGAATAAACTCAGAGAACACTTGGAGTTTTACGAAATCGGAATTTTGATAGGTGTAGAAATAACCCATGTTCCACCAAAGCTAATTGGGAAAGCAGTAGAACTCGCTTGGAAGGAGGGGGCTGAGATAGTAATAGTTCACGGAGAGACAATCGCTGAGCCTGTTAAAGAGGGAACTAATTCAGCGGCTTTGGATGAAGAGATAAACATCCTAGCACATCCAGGATTAATAAATGAGGCTGATGCAGAAAAAGCTGCTGAGAACGGAATATACTTAGAGATTTCTGCAAGAAGGGGTCATTGCTTAACCAATGGACATATCGCAAGAATTTCCGAGGAATTTGGATGTGAATTAGTTATATGTAGCGATGCACATTCCCCTTCAGATATAATCGATAAAGATTTTGCAATTAAAGTATTGAAGGGGGCTGGAATTAAGGATTTAAAGCCATTGGAAAATGCTGAAAGACTTTATAAGAAACTCAAAAGATAGAGTGTCTCTTAAGCATTTCAAAAGTCATGTAGCTTATTAAGTCTTGGAGTTTTCGCTTTTCATCACATTCATCGAAGTAATCTAATGATTTATAGCTTCTATCTGCGAAAACATTTATTAAATCTATTACTCTTTTTACGGCTTCATCTCTGCCAAACCTCTCCTCATATATCTGTGGAAGCGTCCTCGATTCGAATTCGGAATGCTTATCTCTTAAAACCCTTAAGTATTCGAGTAAATCGTCTACAAGCTGGTATGCTATACCCAGATTGTAACCGTAATCAAATAGTTTCTCTGCTGCATTTCTATCGTTGCATACGACTTTACATGCACTTCTCGCAGCATAAGCGAATAGTGCGGCTGTTTTCGTTTCTATACATCTGAAGTAATCCCTCTCAGTGAAAACGTCTTTTATGCTGTATATATCCATAACCTCTCCTTCAGACATCATCAATCCAACTCTTGAGAAATCCCTTATTATCTCCTCGCCGTATATAGATGTGAGTTCAACAGATTTAGATATGAGCCAATCCCCCAACACTATCGCAAGGGATATGTCATACTCCTTGTGGAGAGATTTTCTCTTCCTTCTAGTTTCTGCTTTGTCTATTACGTCGTCGTGAACAAGACTTGCAGTGTGTATTAGCTCTACACTAATAGCTAAATTCATGAGATCGCTATAAGTTCCGCCACAGAGCTTTCCACTCAGTAAAACTATGAGTGGTCTCGTTCTCTTACCACCAGAGGAAACTGCATATATCAAAGCTTTTTTTATTCTGGGGATGGTATTGACTGACTCTAAAAACCTCTTGAGTTCTCTTTCGAAAATTCTGTACTCTTCCCAGTTCTCAATCATTTGCCATCGCATCTTGTATTAGCCAATTTATAATTTTTCTCTTTCAGACCAAGCGATTAAAGTGCTCAGCAAAATGAGTATTGCACCGATAACCTGTTTAAACGCTAAAACTTCTTTAAATACAATATATCCTATGACTGTTGCAGAAAGGGGTTCGAGTAAGGCTAAGATTGGTGCAATCTGAACTCTAACATATTTTATTCCATATGTGAATAAAACAAACGGTATTGCAGTGGGAATTAATCCCAAGCCGAAAATCCAGAAGATACTATCTCTAACGGGATTTAATACAAAGTATGGAAATAACACTACTGAACCGAATAAAAGTATGAAGAAGTTTATCTCAAAGGGGTTGTGAGCTCTTCTAGCGAGTTTTGACGTGTAAAATACAAACGCATAGCAAACACCCGAGAGAACTCCAAGGATTAATCCCATGCTTATAGTTGCATACGGTGAGAGCATCAGATACAAACCAGATATTCCGAGTGGGAGAGCTATCCAAGTTTTAGGCTTTATCTCCTCACCGCTCAGGTATGCCATTGGCAGGACGTAAATTGGAGCCATGTATAATAGTAAAGCGGCTGTAGCAACTTCTAAACTTTGAATTGCGGATATATAACATACAACTGTTGAAACGTTAAAGATTGAGAGTAATAGTATTGGTTTGCGTTCTCTTATCCTTGGTTTCTGTTTTGTCAAAAGCATGAAAATCGAAACAAATATGAAAGCGGTAGAAAACCTTAGAAACGTTACTGTTATGGCATCTGCACTTATGTTTCTAACGAAAATCGATACCGTGCTCATCAGTAATGCTGAAATGGCTATTGCAAGTTCTCCACGCATGTGGATAAGACTACCTAAGCTTAAAAAGTCCAACTATCCATTTCAATTTTTATATTATATAAAAATATAAGTTGAAAGTAAGTTTTCGCCTAAATCATTTCTTCTGCAATTCCTTTAGCTTTTCCTCACAGAACTTTATTAATTCTATTGCCTGCTCTTTGCTTAAAACGCCTTCAGCAATTTTTGAGCCAATGTACGGATATATGTAGTTGTCGAGTTCCCATTTAATGATTTCAACGCTTACGCCCTTCTCCATAACCTCTTTGAAATAGGATTCCAAAACCGATATGAGATCTGAATCCTCTGCCATATTTTGATTCTACTCTTAAATTTAAAAAATATTCGTAAACGTTTTTAGCATTGGCATCAGTCAGTCACTATGAAACTCGGATTTGTGGGCGCTGGGAGGATAGGAAGCACATCTGCTTTCACATGCATTTTAAACATGGACGTAGATGAGGTAGTATTAGTAGATATAGCTGAAGATTTAGCAGTTGGTGAAGCAATGGATTTATCACACGCCGCCGCAGCAATTGACAAGTATCCGAAGATAGTTGGGGGAAGTGATTACTCTCTGCTAAAGGGAAGTGATATAATAGTGGTTTCAGCAGGATTTGCGAGAAAACCAGGGATGTCAAGGCTTGATTTGGCAACTAAGAACGCTGGAATAATAAAAGACGTCGCAAAGAACATAATGAAATCTTCTCCAGAAAGCAAAATCCTCGTCGTAACAAATCCCATGGATGTCATGACTTACGTCATGTGGAAGGAAAGTGGGAAGCCTCGCAATGAAGTTTTCGGTATGGGTAACCTACTCGATTCCTCAAGGCTTAAGGAGAGGTTGTTTGCATCTGGTGTGAAAAACATAAGAAGAGCATGGATAATAGGTGAGCATGGCGACAGCATGTTCATAGCGAGGAGCTTAGCAGATGTAGACGGAGAAGTCGATTGGGATAAAATAGAGGAGGATGTGAGATTCGTCGCGGCTGAAGTCATAAAGAGGAAGGGGGCAACGGTTCTAGGGCCAGCTGTTTGTATATACAGAATGGTTAAAGCCGTAGTAGAGGACACCAAGGAAATTATTCCAACAAGCGTTGTTCTGCAAGGGGAGTACGGAATAAGTGATGTAGCTGTTGGAGTTCCGGTTAAACTCGGAAAGAATGGTGTTGAGGAGATAGTAGAATTCGAACTAACGGATGAAGAAAAAGAGAAGTTGAAGAGATCTGCCGAGATACTCAAAGAGAGGCTTAAGGAGCTTGGTTATTAAATTTTTACTTCCTTAAATATTTAGTCATGGAGACTTTTTTAGATCAATAGTAAATTTAAATTTTGTTTCAGTTTTATTATTTTTATTAGATATGAAGAAGCCATCGTGTTTGACTGAAGCCTTATTCGGAATTCCTTCAGATGTAGAAGTTTATCCAGAGATTACTCGTGGATTTCTTGAGAGAGGAGAATATGGAATCGATGCCTTCAGAGTATACATGGGAGAGTTAGGCTATTCAGATGCGAAAGTTGAAGAGATCTTACTTGAAATATACAAAGAGGTCAAGAGGAAATGCGTTGAAGATTCAAAATATGAAGAGTTACTTGCCACAGTTTGCTCTGAAATTGGAGCTTTTTATCTCGATTTGGGATACGAAGGTGCTGAAAAATTTTTGCTTGAAGCCTACAACTTGAGGAGTAAGCTTTATGGCTCTGAAAGGGCGTTTTTACTCGCAAATACTATGAACAAGCTTGGAATATTCTACATGCAAAACGGAAAGACTGAAAAAGCTGAGATTATGTTCGAAGATGCTTACACGATAATGAAAGAGCTTTACGAACGATCTAAAGAGTTTGAACTCGATTATGTCTTTGCAACTATAAATCTTGGGACGTTTTACTATGAAATCGGCAAAGTCGATGAGAGTCTAAAATACCAGTTCGAAGCGTTGAAGCACAAGGATGTTTTACCGTGCGGTGGAGCAATCCCCTACTTCAACGTAGCACTCTGCTATCAGGATTTGGGAGATTACGAGAAAGCTGTCGAATACTACGTTAGAGCTTCTGCACTCGCCCTTGATAGGGGATTCGTGGACATTGAGGAAGCTCTGAGTAGAGCTTTGACGATTTCAAGCCCTGAGAAGGTTTACTCTAAGGTTGAGGAGCTGTTTAATAGAGGAGAGATCAGTAGGAGCGAATTTGAAAGGTTAATCGAGATTTTAAGGAGGTTGGAGTAGTATGTGTGAGTTATTCGGTTTAAGCTGTAATAGGAAGGAT
>CAYWXE010000087.1:0-5717 GCA_964462505.1 uncultured archaeon
CGCAGAGGCTCGATGAAAAGAGGATTAAAAGAGCGACGGACGAAGCGGTCAAGAAAATCAAGAAGATGAACTCGATGAAAAGAGGATTGAAAGGTTAACGATATCCCGAACAGCTTATAGAGGGTGGTAATGGCTCAATGAAAAGAAGATTGAAAGAATAGGTTAAGCATCTTGTAAATCCAATTGCAAACTATTACATCTGCTGTTGAGATTTTTCAAGTAGACTAATAAACGATAAATACAGTACAACATCTCCATAAACTATGAAGATTGAAAAAATTGCAATTGAAAACCCAGAAAACAAGTATCAGATAATCGTTGGGCAAGCGAACTTTTCGATATTTACCGTCGATGACTTGTATAGGGAATTACTCACAGCAGTTCCAAATATCAAGGTAGCAGTAGCCATGAACGAGGCTGCGCCTAAGCTCGTTAGAGTTACCGGAAATGACGAGGAATTAAAGAAAATCGCTGCAAATAACGCATTAAAAATCGGTGCAAGCCACGTATTCGTTGTAGTGACTTCTAACGCATTTCCAATTAACATTCTAAATACTATTAAACAACATCCAGCTGTTTGCAACGTTTACGTAGCTTCTTCAAATCCAATGGAGATAATAGTAGCTGAAACAGAGCTTGGGAGAGCAGTCCTCGGAGCAGTTGATGGAACAGCAGTTAACAGAATTGAAACTGAAGAGGAAAAGGTGCAAAGAAGAAAAACTTATGAAGAGTTAGGGTATAGACTTGACTGATGCTGATCTCTGGAGAGGAGTATGTAGAGAGGCTTAGGAGTTATAAGAGAGAGGTATACGTAAGGGGAAAGAAAGTCGAAGATTTCGTAAACCATCCAAACGTAAAGCCAGCTGTAAACGCGATAGCTTATACGTATGAACTTGCAAAGAAAAACGAGAGGTATTCTCCTGTTTCAGATTTAGTCGGGGAGAGAGTTAACATACTGAATTTCGTAAACAAAAAACCAGAGGATTTAATCGCAAGACTCGATTTTCAGAGGGAGTTAAGTCTAAGACTTGCAACTTGTAATTACAGATGCACTGGTTGTGATGCGATAAACGCGTTGTATTCTGCGACTAAAGAACTCGATGAAAGACTTGGAACAGATTACCACAAGAGGTTTTTGAAACTACTTAAGGAGATTCAGAAAAACGATTACGCATGCACAGCGGCTTTAACAGATGTAAGAGGAGATAGGAGTAAAAGACCAAAAGAGCAGAGAGAGATGTTTGTTCACGTGGTTGAGGAGAAAGAAGATGGAATAGTTGTTAGAGGTGCAAAGATACATCAGAGCGGAGCTTTTGCAGCAGATGTAAACTTCGTTTTACCGACTCAAACGTTTAAGGAGGGTGAGGAGGAGTTTGCAATAGCATTTGCTGTTACACCTGAGGATGAGGGAGTGAAGTATATACTCCAAAACACCGGTGTGCAGGCGAAGTTTAGAGAAGGAGGAGAATTCGAGATGGGTAATCCGAAGTATGGGGATAGACTTACTTGCACGATAATATTTGACGACGTCTTCATTCCATGGGAGAGGGTATTCATATACAAGGATATCAAAGCGGCAAGAGATGCACTGATATACTTCGCAAACTCGCACAGATGTGCTGGAGCTGCTTGCAAAGCGGGATATATAGATTCAATGGTTGGAGCGGCAAGCCTTATGCTTAAAGCAAATGGACTTGAAGGTGTTCCAGCTTTAAGGCAAAGGATAAGTGAAATGGTTGGATTCAGCGAAGGTGTGTATGGAATAGCAATAGGTGCGGCGACAAAGGGATATAAAGCCTATGACGTCTGGCATCCGAATCAGCTAATAGCGAATGCCGGAAAGATAATAGGAGTCGATGGCTTTAACAGGGCCATAATGAACCTTGCAGAAATCGCTGGAGGAATTCCGGCTACTGCACCATCCGAATTCGATCTCAAGAGTGAAGAGATAGGCAAATTCGTTGAGAAGTATCTAAGGGGTAGCGAGAAGTTCAGCACAGAAGAAAGGCTGAAGATCATCAAGTTCATAGAGTTCTGGATAATGAGTTCACATCTGATTGGAGCTGTTCACGGAGGTGGATCACCTGCAGCTGCTCTTATATTCCTTCAGTATCTCGCAAACATAGATGAAAAGGAGAAAGCAGTTAGGGAAAACATAGGATTAGGGACTAAATAACTCAGAGGAGTTCGTAGTGAAATCCCTACCAAGGCTTACATGCATAACAAATCTGTAATTCTTTATATCTGGCTTATATCCCCTAAACGCATCACCGTAACTGACATCAACGACTTCGCCGATGAAAAGTGTGTGGTCTCCTACATCAACCTCCTTAACAACTTTACACTCTAAATTCGCTTGACACTCCTTTATCGATGGAACTTTAACCTTTTTAGATTTTACAAACGTTATCCTCATATTTTTAATCTTCTCTGGCCCACTTTGAGTTCCTGCAACCCATATCTCTTTTAGCATCTCAATCGTTGGAACTGCTACCACGTATTCCTTATGCTCTTTGATCAGATTATGTGTATATCTCGTATGCCCTACTGAAACGCCTATTAGAGGTGGTTGGAAAGATAAAGGGACAACCCAATCAGCCGCCATTACGTTCGGCTTTTCAACACCCGAAACTATCAGATACGTCCTAACCGGATATAAATATTCAAGCATTTTACCACCTCAATTCTTACTCTTCTCATCTATTAAGGATATGAAATCCCTTGGAGAACTTACGCATTGAAGCTCATCTTTCATAACGAATACAACCGAATCTATTTCCTTCCTCAGTTCTCTGTCTATTATATACGCTGCTCTCGTGGACAGAATCTCTGAAATCCTTCCAAGAACTCTTGCCCTCTTCTCCAACTCCCTAACTTTTTTTATCCCCGTTAAGACGTTCATATCCTCCGCTTTTGAAATCACATCAAACGGTGCGTGCTTAACTGGGTATACTGAAACCCCTATAATCTTCAACTGCTCTATTATTTCCGCCTCCTCTCCTTCAAAAACTCCTTCTTCTTCACTTATATTTAACTCCGCAAACTCTAAAAGATTTATAGCCTTGATCACGTATGTTCCAAGGATTTCCTCTATCTTTGCAGCAGTCTCTATCGAAGCATCTATACCCTCTTCATACTTCTTAACAGTTCTCCTCGAAACTCCAAGTCTTTTAGCCATTTCTCCAAGGCTTATTCCGAGTTTTTCTCTAATCTCCCTTATCTTCTCACTGTCAAGCTTAACGTAGTAGCCTCCGGGAGCGGAGTATATGTAAGGTGAGATGTTCTCGACTACGAAGTCGTAGAACGTTGCAAGGTTTATAACCGGTAAACCGTATCTACTGTAAACCACCCCCCTCTCTAAGAAGTTCTGTTTAAACCTCTCCCCAATTACAATCGGGCTTGCATTTAGAATCTTTGCGAGTTTTTTAATTTCCTCAGCTATTTCGGGCTTTAACGAGTCTACGTTGTACAGGATTTTTAGCATTAAAACGGTATCATCTTTTCTCGCTATAACGTCGAAACACCTAGATTTAGTCTCAGCTAAGTCAGTTACTCTAAATCCCGCTTTGTTTAATATCCTAACTACAGCTTCGAGTAGAGCTAACTGCATATCTTTAAACTCCTTTACAGATACAGATCTATAAGTGTTTCTATTCTTACAATATTAAAATAGAATAAAAAATATTTTATTTTGAAATAAAAAATTTTATATTTATATATAAAGAAATAATTTTTAAATCAGATGGTAGAGAAGATTATAAAAGTTTATAACCCCGAAACTTCAAACGTCTTAGGTATGAAAGTACTTGTAACAGAGCACATCAGTGAAGAAGCCATCAATGCAATGAAAAACGCTGGATTAAAAGTAGATATAAAAACGGGCTTAAACAAAGAAGAACTTATAGACATAATTCCAGAGTACGACGCTTTAATTGTTAGAAGTCAGACGAAGGTCAGTAAGGATGTAATAGAAGCAGCTAAGAATTTGAAAATAATAGGTAGAGCTGGTGTTGGCGTAGACAACATAGACATAGAAGCCGCCACTAAGAGGGGAATAGTAGTCGTAAACGCTCCAGGTGGAAACACGATCTCTGCTGCCGAACACACAATTGCTTTGATGTTAGCGGCTGCAAGAAAAATACCTCAAGCTGATAAAAGTGTAAAAGAAGGTAAATGGGAGAGGAAGAGATTCATAGGTATTGAATTGAGGGGAAAAACTGTAGGAGTAATTGGATTGGGTAGAGTTGGATACGAAGTTGCTAAGAGGTGCAAAGCTTTAGAGATGAACGTAATAGCATATGACCCATATATTCAAAAGGAGAGAGCTGAAAACATAGGAGTAAAACTCGTAGATTTTGACACCCTTCTTCGGCAATCCGACATAATCACAATTCACGTTCCGAAAACGAAGGAAACTATTAACATGATAAGTTATGATGAATTTGAGAAGATGAGGGATGGAGTTATAATAGTTAACACTGCAAGAGGGGGAATTGTAAACGAGGATGCGTTGTATAAAGCTATAAAAAGTGGTAAGGTTTACGCGGCTGCATTAGATGTATACGAGCAAGAGCCACCGAATCCAGATCATCCATTGCTCAAGCTTGAAAATGTAGTGACAACACCGCACATAGGTGCCTCTACAAAAGAGGCTCAGCTAAGCGTTGGGATGATAATAGCTGAGGAGATAATAAACATGGCTAAAGGCTTACCCGTTAAGAATGCTGTAAATCTACCGAGTATAGAACCAGCCGAATACGAATTCATGAAACCGTTCATAACCCTTGCGGAAAAGATGGGTAAGATCGCCTGTGTTCGGCTTGGTAGAGCTATAAGAAGTGTTAAAGTTACATGTAGAGGTAAATTAGCCAGTAAAAACACAGAACTCATAACGAGGGCTGTTTTAAAGGGATTATTCGAACCGATACTTGGAGGAGATATCAACATCGTTTCTGCCAAATCGATTGCTCAGGAGAGGGGAATAACGGTTGAAGAGAGCAAAGTCGAAAAATCTGAGCACTACGAAAGCTTGCTAGAGGTTAACGTTGAGGGGAATGGAAAGGAGATATACATCGCTGGAACGTGTTTTGGTAAGGAGTATAGAATAATAAAAATAGACAAGTACAAAGTCGATTTTGTGCCAAAGGGGCATTACATCATTTCACTTCACGAAGATAAGCCGGGAGTGATCGGGAGAGTTGGAACACTATTCGGTAAGAACAACATAAACATCGCTGGAATGATAGTTGGAAGATATTCTGATAAGCCGGGAGGAGTTCAATTAATGCTATTGCTTGTAGACGATCCACCAACAGAAGAAGTATTACAACAGATGACAAAGCTTAATGGAATAATAGATGCAACTTATGTCTACCTCTAAACAAACTTTTTCCCTTGTTTTTGGTTATTTACACAGTCTATCCTAAAGATTTCTTGAACTCTTCAAAGATATTCCTTTAGGTTTTAAGTTTGATTTTAAGAAGAAATGGGGCCGGTGGGATTTGAACCCACGACCAGCGGGTCTCTCCGGTCAGAGCTCCAACGGGTCATCACACTTCTCAGCAGACCCATTGTTCATCACACCGCTGGAGCCCGCCGCGCTTCCTGGCTACGCCACGGCCCCCTAATTATCCTTTACATTCTGGAATATAACCTTTTTGTTGTGGGGTTTAGACATGACGGAGAAACATTACCTATAACGGAGCAAAAGTATTTCG
>CAYWXE010000088.1:0-5698 GCA_964462505.1 uncultured archaeon
TAATACTTCACAATTGTTTTACCCTCGATAAATGGAATTCCGTTTTCTTCAGCATACTTCATAGCATCTCTCTTAGATAAAGCTCTTCCAGTTTTTGCATCAAGCATTTCACAAATGGCTACAGCTGGTGTTATTCCAGCCATCTCAGCTAACGCTATACTCAACTCAGTTTGTCCAACCCTTTCGTAGATCAATCCGTCAGCTGCTCTTAGTATTGCAACATGTCCTGGACTTCTAAATTCACTTCCAAAATCGAATTCGTTCCCAAGCATCACGTAATCGACTACTTCACCAATTCTCCTTATGGTTAAAGCCCTATCTATATCTGTTATCCCCGTGAAAGTATCTCTGTGATTGACCCAGAGTGAAAACGAACTTCTGGAATCGTATCTTATATCAAACTCTGTGATGGATTTGAGTTCTGGGATTCTTTCACTTGCAATATCGAGCACCTCATGCATAAACGGTAGTTTAAGCCTTTTAGCTGCTACTGGATGAATTGCAACACATATCAATCCTCCTCCATCAATCCTCATCATTGCAATGTCTCTTGGAGTTACATTAATCGCTGGAATCGCTATATCAGTTTCACCCTCTCTATCGTCGAAGTCGTAGATCAGTACGGGTTCACCTTTTCTAAACGCTTTTAAAGCCTCCTCTATCATGGGTACACCTCCACTTCGACGAAATCACCATCCTTAAGCTTTAGAACATCCCTTAACTTTACGGGGGCTATTACCTCCAATACATCTACTGGATAATGCGTTCTTTTTGGTATTACAACAGCCCCTTCTATTCCACATACCTTGCACTTAAAAGCTTTTACATCTCCAAACGTTCTGTCCTTTGTTGCGAACCCCTTTATCAAAATACCGTTTTCGCCATTTAATCTCCTTCTGAAATACAACTCCTCTTTAGGGATTTTGATGTTCAAAGTTCCAGGAAATGGATCAAATCCAAGCCTCTCTATGAACTGCTTTCTATAACCCTCTAAGGACACATAATATCTACCCTCACCTAAGCCACTGAAAACCCTACCTCTTATTATAAACGACTCTTCTTTTTCAAATATCTTCTTGTAATCGAGATATTCCTTGTATAAGACTTGCAAACCCTTCTCAGTGATTACTACGTACTGCCCATCTTTTGTGAGAGTTCTCTCTATTAACCCTCTCTCTTCAAGTTCCTTTAACCTCCTAGCGGCTGTTTGTAAGCTCTGCCCAATCAACATTGCGAGTTCTCTGGCACTTATCTTTATTACGCTTCGAGATGCGTTCAGAAGTGCTAAGGTTTTTAGGGTTTCTAGCATCTCATTTTTGAGAAGAATATAACAGATGATAAGCATTTCGATTTATATCTATCACGATTCTTCAGAGAGACCCCTTTATTTCCTGTGGAGGTTTGGAACGCAGTACTCTAGGCGAATTTGTCATGTTTAATAATTATATTAATTAATCACAAATAATTATGTCACTATCGTCTTCCACTTCTTCTTTTACTTCCTCTCCTCTCTTACTCTCTTCTCCTCTAAAATCTCTCTTGACGTAGTCGATACTAACTTCTTCTCCCTTTACAATTTCTTTAAGCTCATTTTTTATATATATAACTTCATTCATGATCTGCTCAACGGCTTTTTTTAGCTCAGCAATCTTTGATTCTATCTCAGATTTCTTTAAATCAAATGCATTTAGAATTTCATTCTTTACGGTCTGAATTATCTCTTCTTTTAAACTCTCTACATCCCTGTTCATAACTCCATAATCTCTTAGAACACTATAAGGTTTTTTGTTCCAAATCTCCACAGGAAATAAAGGGGTGGGTCTCTGATAAGTATTTTAAAGCTAGACACGAATTTTGTTTTTAATGAGAATACCACTCTACATAGACTTTAGTGATAAAAACGTCATAATAATCGGTGGAGGAAGCGTTGGAACTACAAGAGCTAAGAAATTTGTGAGAGCAGGAGCGAATGTAACTGTTTACAGTGAGAAGTTTACAGAGGATCTCCTAAACCTATCAAGAGAAGGTAAGATAAAACTCGTAAAAACGGATGTAAGAAATTTAAATCTTGAAGAGGTTATAAAAGGGGCTCATCTTATCGTTGTAGCAATTGGAGATAAGAACTACAACGATAAGATTTTGAACTTGGCGAAGAATTACAAGACACTTGTAAACCTTGCAAATGATGCTGATAGGACTGAAGTTGTAGTTCCATTTGAAGGTGGAAGGGATGGGATTAGGTTTGCAGTTACAACAGAGGGTAAAAGTGGTATTGTTGCAAGAGAAGTAAGAGATAGATTTCAGCATATTCTCGAAAACGATATAGAAACAATTCATTTCTTAAAGGCTATGGATTACGTCAAGAGATATATGAAATCTAAGGATATCCCCGTCAATTTAAGACTTCAGCTCTATTCTATTATAGGATCTGATGAAGAGTTTAGGAGACTTGCAATGAAGGGAAAGATAGATGAAGCTATTAAACGTGCAGAAGTAATTATAGAAGACTATAAGAATTTGAGAGGTGAGGTGGAATTTTGAAACTCGATGTAGATTTGCTAATGGAGATACAGTACAACTTACCCCTTTCGACTACACCCCTCGTAGATCTAGCTGAAAACTTAAACAGAAAAACCGAAGACGTATTAAAAACCCTCAAGTTATACTCAAAAATCGGGATACTCAAGAGGTATGGCTTAAATTTAAATTATAAGTCTTTTCCGAGGTATAGACAAGCGGCGTTAGTGGGTTTAAAATCCTCAAGCTATGAGGTTGTTAAGAGAATAAATGAATTTGACGACGTAAGGGTTAAGCACAACTACTTGAGAGATTCAGATTACAGAGTTTGGTTTACGTTAAAGGGTAGAGATCTAAAAGAGATCGAAAGAATCGTCAAGGAGATATGTAGAAATTGCAATTACGTAATACTACCAACTAAGAGGATATACAAAATGGATGTCAAATTCGACTTGCATAGAGGGATTTCGTGGAGTGAAAAGAGAAATCCAGAGCCTAAGGATGTTCCAACAATAAAAGAGCTTGGATTAAACGAAGCCTTTGTGAGAAGACTCGGTAAATTGGAGATATGTGAGAGACCATTCTTGAACATGGGTTACAGTGAAGAGGAAGTCGTATCTGTAATTGAAGAACTATTAAAGAGGGGTATAGCGAGGGATTTCTGTGGTGTGTTAAGCGAATCAAAAATAGGTTTTAGGGAAAACGGTATGACTGTCTTAAGGGTTTCGGAAGATGTAGAGGTAGTTGCTTTGGAGTTGCTAAGACGTTTCCCGCAAATAACACATCTGATCGAAAGAATTCCATGCAGCGATTGGAGTTATCAACTGTACTTCGTTGTTCATGCGAGGAGTAGAAAGCCTATTGAGAATTTGAGAGATGAAGTTTCGAGAATAAGAGGTGTAGAAGAAGTAAAAGTTATTTACAGCTTGAAAAATCTAAGGGAACCTTCTCTTTAAGCTGTACCTCTTAAATTTAAGTTCTGAAAGACTTTCAAGCCACATAATCGCCTCATCTCTTATCCTTTCGCTTAAAACTACGTTATCTCTTGTTACAATTCCCTCTTCAACACCGTCGATAAAGAAGGTTATTGAATTCCTCTTTATAACGATCTGTATTGGATCATCAAAGATTACTATTTCATTTTCACTGCAATAAGCCCTGTTCGATAGTATCTTTTTTAAGTATTCAAAAGATTCAAAAATCTTACATGCAAGTTCTCTTAAATCCATAGACATTCTTTTGTAGTGAAATTTAAAAGATTACGTAAATGTCATAAAACCTCTAGAACACCTTAGACCATGGGAGCGACTGTAGTGGTTGGCGGATTTTGGGGTGATGAGGGAAAGGGAAAGATCATTGCACATCTCGCAAAATCTGATAAACCGAGTATAGTTGCGAGAGGTGGAGTTGGGCCAAATGCTGGGCATACCGTCGAATTTGAGGGGAAGAGGTTTGGAGTTAGAATGATTCCATCTGGATTTGTATACGAGAAAGCTAAGCTTTTAATTGGTGCTGGTGTTTTAGTGAATCCAGAGGTTTTCCTGAGAGAGGTTGAAATGCTGAACGTGAAGGATAGGGCGAGAGTTGATTACAGATGTGCTATAATAGAACAAAAGCATATAGAGGCAGATAGGGGTAGTTCTCATTTAAGTAAGAAAATAGGAACTACTGGAACGGGATGTGGGCCAGCTAACGTTGATAGAGTTAACAGAGTTGCCAAGCAAGCGAAGGATGTTCCAGAACTTAAGGATTTCATTGCAGATGTTCCACTCGAAATAAACGAGGCGTTAGATAGGGGAGAATTCGTGTTAGTTGAAGGTACTCAAGGTTTTGGTTTAAGCTTGTATTATGGAACTTATCCATATGTGACATCTAAGGATACTACTGCATCATCTATTGCGGCAGATGTTGGAATAGGGCCTAAGAGGATTGAGGACGTAATAGTGGTTTTCAAGTGCTTTCCTACGAGGGTTGGAGCTGGCCCGTTTCCGACTGAGATGCCTGAGGAAGAGGCGGAGAGGCTTGGAATAGTTGAATATGGAACTGTAACTGGAAGGAAGAGAAGAGTTGGATACTGGGATGGTAAAATTGCGAGATATGCAGTTATGATAAACAGTGCAACCCAAGTCGCTTTAACTGGAATAGATAAGCTTGATAAGGAGTGCTATGGAGTTACAGAATGGGAAAAACTCACTAAAAAAGCTAAGGATTTTGTTGAAAGAGTTGAGAACGAGTTGAAGACCCCAGTAACGTTGATATCCACTGGCCCAGAATTGAAACAAATAATAGACTTGAGGAAAGAGAAGTTGTAGATGATGAGACTTATGGGGACTGAGTGGTGATGAAACTGGGCAGGGCTGATTTCATTATAAATTATTTTTATATTTTTTACGATCGTTGAATTTTGTATAAAATTTAGATATTAGACTTTAGTAAATTTTAGTTAGTAGTGATTCAACACTGTTGGCGAGGTATTTAAATAACGCACAATGTCGCATTACCGTTAATATAACTTAGGAAAACTATTATAAACTTTTACTTAGGGTGAAGGGTAGTGATGAAAGTGTTAAAAACAACCTTAGCTCTCTTAATTGTTCTGACCACTTTTGGTCTAATTATTTGGTATCGCACGCCTGAAGTTTACGAACCTAAAGAATTTGCTGAGAAGGTCGATGATTCCTACAAACTGAATCGAACACCTGAAACTCACAAATGTCAGTTTCCATCAAAGGGGGGATACTACCTAAAAATCTCAGACACCGAGGAGAGCAAGATATACCTCATCAATGCAAGTGCCAAATTCGGCAAATACGGTCGAGACCTCTGGTGGTACGTGAAGAAGGGTGACACATGTGTGATTATCAGCGGGATAATTAGGAACGATTACGATAGGGATTACTATATCCCTCTTAGTGCTGTGCTCTACGATTCCAAAGGGGAGAAAATTGGAATAGTTGTACAACCAGAAAGACCAGACCATTTCACGGTAGTTCACGTGAGAAGTGGAGAAACCACTACTTTCAAGCTGTATGTACTCTGCGACGAGTGCGATGTAGTAGATTATGATGTTTTCATTCCATTCGAACCATCTGAAATTCCACCACCGTGATAGTCACTTAGATTGACTGTCTAAGTTTAATCTAACCCTCTTCAAGTTCAAAATCTTTCCATAACATTTCGC
>CAYWXE010000089.1:0-878 GCA_964462505.1 uncultured archaeon
TGTTTCATAAACGAGTCCCAGATATTCAAAGCGATCGCGATGAGCAACTTCGATGGTCAGCCATTCATAAAGACCGTAACGATGGGTAGAGCTCCGCTTACTGCTGTAATGAAGGCATCTTACTTCTGCGAGCTCGCAAGCAAGGGCAAGCTACCAAAGGACTTCGCGAGAAGATACGGCGAGACTCCAGACAAGTTCTTCATTCTCGCTGATGAGCTGAAGACGAAGTACGGAGATAAGGTCGGGAAGGAAATTCCATGGACAGCTGTCGGACTTTACACGTATCTTGAGAGGATAGAGTACGGTCTGAAGCAGCTTCTCGCTGGAGCGAGGAAGTTTAGGATCGATTTGATCGATAGAAGTGACTTAGCATCGCTTGATCCTCTCGCCGCAGAAGTTACTGGAATTCCGATGATTCACGAGGTAGATAAGGAGTTGTTCGAGCAAATATTAGATGCAGATGTGATTGAGTAAAATTTCCCAACTAACTTTTTTACAGAAAAGTACTCCGGCACCTCCTGTGAATAGCAAGCTATTATGTCTTTTTCCTCCTTAATCTCATTCAAGACTTTGATACTTGCCATGGAGTTGATATTTTTCCTCCAGAAGCAGTTTTCTTTATTAAGCCTTTTTGACTTCGAGACACCAAGCTTTAGAAATGCGCTCAAGGTGTTTCTTAGAAGAATTGGGAAAGTATTAATACTTAGAATCGGTGTGGAGAAGCTATATTGGAACTGGTATGCATGGCGGAATTATGTGCATCCGTGGCAATTTAGAAAAGAAGTTGGGATAGAAATTGACAACGACGACTGGAAATTTCTATATTTGATCCAGAAAAGCCTGTAACGAAAAGATTTAAGGGAGTGTTTACGCATATT
>CAYWXE010000089.1:888-5115 GCA_964462505.1 uncultured archaeon
GTTGTGGCTTAATCAATGCGGTTGGCTTGGCTTCGCCTTCAGCTACAGATTTCGCCTTAATGCTAAAAGAATACTCAAGGTTAGTCCCGCTTATCGTAAGTATCTACGGGGATAAACCTGAAAAGTTCAAAGAATTGGTAAAGGTGTTTGATATTGCTGACGCTTTTGAGATAAATCTGAGCTGTCCACATGCAAATGGATTTGAGATCGGAAGAGATATTGACTTATCGGTGGAGATAATCAAAACTGTTAAAAGATATACTCCTAAGCCGATAATCGCAAAGATTTCCGCTATGCATAACTACATAGAACTTGCTAAAGCTTTGCAAGAGGCAGGTGTCGATGCTATTACGATTACGAATACGTTGAGGGGAATGAAAATAGACATAATCACAAAAAAGCCAATTCTGAGTAATTTAAGCGGTGGTGTAAGCGGAGAAGCCATAAAACCTATTGCTATTAAATGTGTATGGGATCTCTACGAAGAGTTAGACATTCCAATAATAGGCTGTGGTGGAATAACTACTTTTAAAGACGTCTTAGAATTTATCCTAGCTGGAGCTACAGCAGTTGAAATCGGTTCAGCATTTTTTTACAGCTATAATATAATTTATTGCATTAAAGAAAGCCTGTATGAATACTTAAAAACTACTGGTGAAAGAATCAAAGATTTGGTAGGTCTAGCTCATAGATAAACTGGTTGAGATAAAATTTTGCTCTCCAACATTTTATCAAAAAACTTTGGATCTTTTAAAACTGCTCTCGCAGCGGAAACCATTTCCGCTCCAGCCTTTATAAAATCTTCACCAGATTTTATGTCTACAAACGAGTTGTTTCCAATCGTAAATCCGGTCTCTGCAATGACCTTCACAAGCTTCAAATCGTTTCCTCCCCCTGGAATCATTGCATCCACATGGATTATTTTACATCCAGCGGATCTAAGCTTTTCGCAGAGTTTTTTGTAATCAATTCTATGTCCTCCCCTTATTTTAACAGATGTTGTACATATCTTCGAAACCCTCCTAACTACTTCTACTAACCTTTCGTGGTTGAAGAGCAACCATTCACCACATCTCGCTCTTATGAATTCTGGTTGTCTGCAATGTGCATTTACCTCCAAAATCCCTTTGTAATCGTCTACGAGTTCAGCAACCCTCAAAAAACCGTCAAGAGTGGTGGATCTAACGTTCACAGCGAACTTCTTTTTAACCCTTTTGAGCTCGTTCTCTATCCCCTCAATCGGATCCTCAAATATGAACTCTCTTCTACCTCTTTTAACTGCTTCCCTCGCAGCGTTCATAGCTCCCTCATCTGCGTTAAAGCCACCCAGTATCACTAAAGCGGCTTTATGTCTATTGCAGAAATCTGCGTTGTTTATTCCAGCCATTGCAGATAAAACCAGTCTGTTTTCGAACTTCATAACTCTTTAATCACTCCATCAAAGACCCTTTTAGCTGAGCCAATCAGATAAGCACTGTCTTTAAGCTCAACTTTTAAAACTCCTCCTCTTGTAACGACTTCAACGAAATCGTTTACGAGATTCAATTTATTTGCAACTGCTACAGCCGCAACACTTCCAGTTCCACAACTCAACGTTTCATCCTCAACTCCCCTCTCATAAGTTCTGATCTCGATCTTCTTCCTGTCTAAAACCCTAACGAAGTTCACATTCGTTCCATTCGGAAATAGGCTTAGATATCTTATCTCTCTTGCAATCGGAACTATATCGAAGTTCAAAGAATTTACGAATATCACGACATGCGGAACTCCTGTGTTAACTGAGTAGAGTTTGTACCCTTTGTAATCCCAGACACCATCTAATTTTGGTTTACCCATATCAACCCTTATCCACCATTCGTTGCTGTAATCGACTTCTACCTCTATTACTCCTGCGAGGGTCTCTATTTTTGGATTTCTTCCAGTATAACCTTCTTCAACAACGTAACGGGCAAAACACCTAATTCCATTTCCACACATCTCTGCCTCGCTTCCATCACTGTTGAAGTACCTAAACTTTACATCTGCGATTTCAGAAGGTTGGACAAATAAAACTCCATCTGCACCAACTCCAAACCTCCTATTGCACACAGCTCTAACAAAAGACGGTTTATCTTTTTCTGGAATTTTTAATTTTTTGTACTCATCTATTAGCACAAAGTCGTTACCGTTCCCGTGCATCTTTGTGAAGGGTATCATTAACTTTAAATACAACACAAAGCGTTTAAACTTACCGATTAGCCTAGGAAAACTATATATTTCATCATGAACATTGATATTAGTTAAATAAAATAGGAGGTGATAAGACATGGAGCTTGAATTAACCCAGATTCAGAAGGATATACTGTATGCCTTGATAACCCTATACAAGAAGAAGTCTGGAGGGTCTGTAAAGGGTGAAGAGATAGCTGAACTAATAAACAGAAACCCGGGAACCGTAAGAAATCAGATGCAAGCTTTAAGGGCTTTGGGCTTGGTTGAAGGAGTTCCAGGACCAAAAGGCGGATACAGACCTACCGCAAAGGCTTATGAGCTACTCTCGATAACAAAACCCGAGGAATCGGTAAGAGTGCCGATAATAGTAAACGGTGAGCTTAGAGATGATTTAACAGTTGAGGAAGTAGATCTTCCAGCGATATCCCATCCAGACATATGCCAAGCGAGGATTAGGATGACGGGAGACATAAGAAAGATTGTGCCAGGAGACAAGGTTGCAATCGGGCCAACTCCCGTGAACGAGATGATGATATACGGAACAGTTGTTGGGAGAGATGACACCGAGAACACGATAGTTATAGACATCGAAAAGATTGTAGCTTTGCCTAAAGATACAGTGGGAGAACATATGTCTTCACCGATAATCACAGTAGACGCGGACATGCCAGTTAAAGAAGCTACGAAAATACTTGCGGAGCACAGGATTTACTGCACACCTGTAAAGAGAAACGATCAATTCGTCGGGATATTCACACTCGACCACGTTGCAAAGGCTGTAGTAGAGAACAAGTTAGATGCAAAGGTAAAGGACGTAATGAGACCAAAGATAGTACTTGTGGAGAAGGATACAAAGCTAAGAGAGGCTTTAAGGCTTATGAGAGATGAAGGTGTAAGGATTTTAGTCGTCACTGACAAAGGTGAGCCAGTAGGCGTTATAACGGATCAAAAGATTCTGACAAAGCTTGCACCAGAACAGGTTACGACTTAAAATTTTTATTTAGAAGTAATAATAGTACTCTCCCTTTGCTTTTTGTTCTCTATCCAGCCTAGAATCTAATTTGTTTACTCTCGGCCTCTTAGTTTCCTCATCTCTTCTAAACGTTATGCCCAAACTTGCTAAAAATGTGTTCATACCTTCTCTCATGTTCTTCGGCTTTTTAGCTATTCCATACCTCCCCGGAACGCCTTGGAAAACTAGTAACCTATCGCTCACCATGTCTATGAAGTATATGTCGTGATCTACAACCAAAACGCTCTTAGAAGTGTTTAGAGCGAACCTCCTTATCATCTTTGCCGCTTCAGTTCTCTGCTCTACATCCAAATGCGCTGAGGGTTCATCGAGCAGATACAAATCTGCATCTCTTAGAAGGCATGCAACGATTGCAACCCTCTGCAACTCACCACCGCTCAAATCCATCAGACTTCTATCCATTAAGGGTTCTATGTTAAGTGGCTTTAGGAATTCCGTTTTGTAATAGGAGGAATCCACAAGCGGATTTATCTTCTTCAAAAAAACTCCAACAGGTAAATCGACATCAGCCTTGATATACTGGGGTTTGTAGCTAACTCTAACGTTTAATTTGACAACTTTATCGTCGTCATCTAATACACCTGCGAGGATTTTAACAAACGTAGTCTTTCCAATTGCATTTGGGCCGACGACTCCCAAAACTTCTCCAACTCTTATGTCTCCACCCTCAACCTCAAGCCTAAACCCTTCAAAAGTCTTTTTAAACGGGGGATATTCAACTAAAACCCTTTCGACTTCGCTTTCCCTCGGCTGAAATACCTCAAACTCTATTGGCTTATCTCTAATCCTTATGTTCTCCTCTGCGAGGTATCCACGAAGGTATTGATTTATCCCAACTCTAACACCTTTAGCATTGGTAACAACTCCGTAAACTCCGGGAACACCGTAGATTATGTGAACGAAATCCGCAAGCATATCTAATATAGCCAAATCGTGTTCTACTATCATAACAGTCCTCTCTAAGGCAACCTCTCTTATCACGT
>CAYWXE010000090.1:0-5012 GCA_964462505.1 uncultured archaeon
GCAGTGAATACATCCCCTCGCCTGCTGATTTACCCTGTCGGCAAGCCCCACATCAGACGTGCCCAATATGGGACACGTCCTCCCTAAGTATGCCGCGGGTTGGACCTCCATCCCTCATCTTGGGCTTACGCCCAATTCAGGATTCTTGCCGGACCCGCGGCTTTGGAATAGTATAACTTTTTAGATTTATAAGGCTTTTGCTTCTCATGCTCTAAATCTACTAAATCAGTTGTGTATCAAATTTTTAAAAACCTTTCTGCCCAATACAACATAATTAATTTTGTTTTTTTAATAATTAATATTAATTTTATAAATTAGATTTGAATAAAAAATAAAATTTTCAAATTATAACACCATAACGTCGATTGATTTCAAGAATTTGAAGAATTTAAGAGTAATTCAAGATAGGATTTTCTAATGCTCTCACTTCTTGAGTATCCAAGCATTTTAGCGATTTCAAATAACCTCTCCCTTAAATTTAAATCATCACCTTCTATCTCGATTTCTATGAAATCTCCTAATCCATTTACTCTATCTATACATATAATTGCATCCTCATATCTGTATATTCTCCTAATCTTTTTGACCTCTCTAACGGGAATGAATCCCAACTTCTTTAAGAGTTCTACTGCTTTCTCAAAATCGTCAACCTTTAAGCTTATCTCTTCCCTGCTCTTCGTCTCAGTATCAATTTTTGGCCCTTTATAAGTAATCTTTATACCTTCAACGTCTTTTCGAACCCTTAAAGCTTCATCACTCTTTTTAAAATCTCTAACAGGTGAGTTGAAGTACAAATCTATCTCTTCCTTTTCTATTACGAACTCGGCGATCTTTTCGACTACTTCTCTAACACCCTCTTTTAGCTTAAACTTGACCTCTAATTCCATAATCCATTTATGCACTTACTAACTTTTAAGGGCAATGATATCGAAGGGTGACTTTATAAGGATCAGTTACACTGCCAAGCTCGAAGATGGGACAGTTATAGATACGACAGATGAAAAAATCGCAAGGGAATACGGAATATACAACGAAAACACAAAATATGGAGATGTATACGTAGTGGTTGGGGAGGGGCATGTTGTCAAGGGTTTAGACGAGGATTTCATAGGAAAGGAGATCGGATACAAGGGTAAAGTTGTAGTTCCTCCAGAAAAGGCTTTCGGGAAATACGATCCCGATAAAAAAGATGTTTACAGCATTACAAGGTTTAAAGAGAAACCGGAAGTTGGGCAAAGGGTTAGAGTTGGAAACAGAGTTGGAACTGTGGAGAGGATAATAGGGAGGAGAGTAATAATAGATTTCAATCATCCCCTCGCTGGAAAAACACTTGTATTCGAATACGAGATAAAGGAAAAGCTTGAGAAATTAGAAGACAAGTTAAAAGCTCTCTTCGCAATACATACGGGAGTAGATGTTTTAAATGTGAAAGTTGAGGATAAAAAAGCTATAGTAGAAGTTTCTACCGATTCATACTTAAATCAGCTATTCCTGATTGGTAGGTATAGAGTCATAAATGATGCGTTTAGACTTTTAGATTTAAATGAGATTTTAATCGTTGAAAGGTTTAAGAAAGATGAGGGAATTAGAAAAGAAATTGAAGAATTAAAAGAAACTCAGAGTGACTAATTTTGATACTGCAGATTTTTCTCTATACTTCTAATAATGTAATAATCCATCCGCATGTTACTGAGCTGTCAGTTAGAGATTTTTAGTGGGCAGTAAAAGTTTACGTCCTAATTTAATTTATTCGGTTTTTTCACGTATAGCATCGTATAATATCTCAGTTATATCCAATATCTCTACTCTCGCACTCTTCATTTTCGCGGCGTCTTCAAGCATTCTGAGGCAATATGGGCATGCTACAGCTATTACATCTGCGTTAATCGATAGGGCTTCGTCTATCCTCAAAAAAGCTGGTCTAAACTCTACATCTCTAACTATATTTCCTCCCCCAGCCCCGCAACACAGACTCCTCTCTCTACTCCTCTGCATCTCAACAAAATCGACTTGAGTTGCTTCAAGTAATTTCCTCGGCTCGTCGTAAACTCCATTATATCTCCCCAAATAGCACGGATCGTGATATGTTACTGTTTTCTCAATCAAATTTCTAAACCTTATCCTTCCACTTTCAACTGCATCCAACAACACCTGAGTTACGTGGTAAACCTCCAATCCGTAATAGTTTTTGAAGACGTGATAGCAGTGTGGTGAGTTCACTATTATCCTATCAGCTTTAACCTCTTCAAACTTCTCTAAATTCAACTCCATGAGGTATTCGAATAAACCCTCCTCGCCAACTGCTTTTACATCACATCCGCAACAGTTTTCATCTCTTAAAACTGCAAAGTCTATTCCAGCGATTTTAAGTAGTTCATACGTCTTCCTAACGACTTCTTTAATCCTATCGTCTACCACTGAACATCCGACGAACCAGAGGTATTCAAATTCGTTTTCTTCAGCGAATTTCAAATTCAATCCACGCATCCATTCCCTTCTCTTCTGCCTTGAAACGTTGAATGGATTTCCATACTTTTGAACGCTCTCAAGCATAACCCTTATCTCTCTAGGAATACTCCCACTTTCAACGACTTTGCTCCTCGCTTTTACGATTAAATCCGTGATAGGAATGCCCCTAGGACATCTGTCTTGACATAGATGACAAGTGGTGCAGTTCCAAATCGTTTCATCCCAAAAAACGCCAGAACTCAAGAATCTCGCAATTAATTTCCTAACGTTTAAATTCGATTTTACACAACAACTCGCAACACAAGTCCCGCACTGAATACACGCGAGGAGTTCTGAAAACATCACTAAAGCTAAGTAACAGATGTATTAAATCTTTAGCAAATTATTTTTTAATAATTCTCTTTAATAATTTTTCAACATCTTTTAGATCCTCTAAGTTTTCGAAGTACAGAGTTCTGACAGAGAACGGATTTCTCACATGTAACTTGATCACAAGCCTGTCTTCATCGACTTTGTAATCTTTTACACTCCTCAAATCGGTTTTGAATGGCTTGTAGTAGACTACTCCGTTTTCTATGTAATAGTATCTATACTTTCCAAGTGTTATTATCGTGTATAGCACGATGAAAAGTGTAAAGATACTTGCAACGATGACGGATTTCCCAATTGGACTACCGACTACTATCTTATAAGCGGTATAACTAAAACCCAAAGCCATTAAAATTGCACAGAATAAAAGCCATTTAACCCTTGCAACGGGGTTTTTTATAGCTCTGTACCTCCATATCAAATTAACACCCCCTAAAACCTTGCGACTTCCTCAAGCCTATCCTTAAGCTTCGACAACCAATCCACACTTCCGGGTTTATACTTATCCCCTTTTCCAGCGAGTATCTCTTCAACTACATCTGCAACCTCTTTAACATCCATATCAGTTGTATCTACTTCGTAAACCTCTCCGCAGTTTTCTATAGCTTCGACGAGTATAACATCTATCAACTCCGCTTCGACGTTTTCCATAACCTTCTCTTTGCTCCATCCCCTCTTAATCAACCTCTCCTTGATCACGAGAGGATTACACCTCAAAACTATTACCTTTTCAGGCTTTAGGAGATGTGAGAGATGCCCCTCAACTATTCCATCGAATTCAACTCTTGAAAGCTTTTCTACATCGATAATCAGCTCATCTCCTTCTCTTCCAATTATGCAGTCGTTTTCTCTTGCAAGCTCAACGACAGATTTAACCCTATAACCCCTTTTCTTAAGCTCTTCAGCAACAGCAGTTTTACCGCATCCCGGTGTGCCCGTTAACGCTATCATAGATATCCCTCAAGCATTTAAGAAAGAAATCGTTGTCTTCTCTTTTGCCTACGCTAACCCTTATGTGATTTCTACAGCCGATAAAGCTCTTGCAATCCCTAACGATTACACCTCTCTTCATGAACTCTTCAGCGATTAGAGATGAATCTATGCCGGTTTCAAATAGTAAGAAGTTTGCTTGAGAGGGATAAACCTTAACGATTTTTTTCATCTCTTTATACATTCTCTCCCTCTCAGCCCTTATCCTATCTACGCATGATCTCATCCAATTCAAATCCTCTAACGCCGCAATTGCCGCTCTTTCAGCTATAGTCGAAATCGGAAATGGGGTTGAGGATGCTTTATAATACCTGACAAGCCAAGATGGTAACCTTGCATAGCCAACTCTAAGGTTTGCCAATCCAAAAGCCTTGGAGAAGGTTCTCGCAACTATTACGTTTTCTCCATCTAAGTTTAATTTCTTATCTGAGAATTCGATATAGGCTTCATCTATGAAGATTATCGCATTTGTCGATTCGATTAAAGCCCTTATAACCTCTTCTCTTTCATCGTTACCCGTTGGATTGTTTGGATTGCAGATCAGGATTAGTTTGGTTTTATCGGTAATAGCGTTGAGGATACCATCTGAAATTCTAAAATCTTCTCCCCTTTTAATGAAAACGCATCTACCACATGAGAGTTTTGTCAACGTGATGTAATACGGAAAAGTTGGAATTGGAATTACGACTTCATCACCCTTCTCTATCAATATCCTAAAAATTGTTTCAAGGATTCCATCGATTCCAGCACCTACAACTATTCTCTCGAATTCCCATCCCGTGTATTCGGAAATCCTTTGCCTTAGTTCTTCGTAATTTGGGTCAGGATAGAGGTGTAAATCTTTAAAATCTTTGAGAACTTCAATCGCCTTAGGACTTGCACCGTATGGATTCTCGTTTGAAGAAAGCTTTACAATTCTACTCAACCCATATTTTCTCTTCACTTCTTCTATCGTTTTGCTATGTACGTATTCAGAGAATTCTATACACTCCCTTATCATCTGATCACTTCTACTTTTGCAATCTTCCAGTCATCTCTAACACCTTTAAGAGTTGAAATCATAGCCTCTAAAACTCTACCGATTATTTCGGTTACAAATCTATTCAGCTCTATTTCTTCGTCGTCAACTACCAATCTGACTTCCATGATTTCAATTTGATTGTTTTCAGTTAAAGGTTTTGCAA
>CAYWXE010000091.1:0-4986 GCA_964462505.1 uncultured archaeon
TATAAAAACCTAAAATCACTCCGAGTTCTAAATATTGGAGAATTCCAAACTCATTTTCAAAAGATTAAGCTTATATTATAATTATATAATTATATTAAAAATTAAGGGAAATTATTGGCTATTACATTATCCTTGAGGAATACTTCAATTCTCAATGCAAAAGTAATCGTTGCTGAGAATATCAAAGGATATTAATCCATTCTCAACTGTCCGATTTGATAATTAAAAAACGTTAATAATCTGAGAGGTTGATTTAACAGATATGAAGACTTTGATTTTGGCTGGGGGTAGTGGAACAAGACTATTTCCATTAAGTAGAGAGCAATTCCCAAAACAGTTTATAAAGTTTAACGGTGAATCCCTCTTCCAAAAAGCTGTTAAAAGGGCTATGCTGTTTTCAAAGCATGGAGACATCTATGTAATAACGAATGAAAAGCACAAATTCATGGTTATGGATCAGCTCTCTGAAATAGGTGTAAACGCAGAGGTGATAACGGAACCAGCTGTAAAGAATACTTTACCAGCCATATATTACGGAATTAAGAAGATATCGGAGAGTGGTAGGGCTAAGGTTGCAGTTTTACCGTCAGATCATCTAATCGAGGTAAACGAAAACTACATCAAGGCTTTTAAATCCGCTGAAAAACTCGCAGATGAATACTTAGTCACGTTTGGAATAAAGCCAAAGAAACCACACACCGGATACGGTTACATAAAACCTGGAGAGAGAGTTGGAGAAGGTTACATTATTGAGAAATTCGTTGAGAAGCCGGATTTTGAAACAGCTAAGAGATACATTGAAGAGGGTTATCTCTGGAACAGTGGAATGTTCTTATTCGATTCCGAGCTGTTCATAGAGGAGTGCAAAAGATTTGCACCAGAAGTAGTTGAAGCGTTCGAAAACGACGTAAACACTGCTTACTCTATAGTCCCAGAGGTTTCAGTGGATAAGGGGATAATGGAGAAAACAGATAAAGCCGCGGTAGTTCCACTGGATACGTATTGGAATGACTTGGGAAGTTTCGATTCGTTGTATGAGATTATGGAAAAGGACAGCAATGGAAACGCTGTTAAAGGTGAATTTGTTGGAATAGATTCCAAAAACAATTTAATAATAGGAGAGAGACTTATTGCAACCATTGGATTAAAAGATTCGATCGTAGTCGAGACGAGAGATGCAATTCTAATCGCATTGAGGAGTGAAGCACAGAAGGTGAAAGAGATCGTAAACAAGCTTAAAGAGAAAAGAGATAAGAGAGTAGAATTTCATACCACAGTTTTTAAACCGTGGGGATTTCACACGGAGCTCGAGGAGGGTAAGTTCTACAAAATCAGAAAATTAACGGTCTTACCCAAGAGAAGACTAAATACTGAGATGCACTACCATAGAAGTGAGCATTGGATAGTTGTTAAGGGAACAGCTAAGGTTACAGTTGGTGAAAAGGAGTTTTTGCTTAAAAACGGTGAAAGCACATTTGTTCCAGCAGGTGTAAAGCATAAGCTCGAAAATCCGGGATTATTACCCTTAGAGGTAATAGAAGTTCAGATAGGTGAATACTTAGGAGATGACGACATAGTTGAGTTTGAAGAGTGAGATTAATCACTAAAATTTTGTTTACTATTCAGTTGAAAATCAAGCGTGATGAAAGTAGATTTGATGAGATTGAACTTAATTTAATTTATTAATAATTATTTTAAAATATTTTTAAATTTGAAGTATGAGAATAATTTTTCAATAAATATCTGAACAATATCACAAAGAAGGGTTAAATCATAGATTTAATCTTCATCTAAAGCTATAAAGCTGCATGAAGAGGCTTAACGAGTTAACTATGTCGTTACTCATATCTCAAAGCCTCTATTGGTTCTAGTCTTGAAGCCTTCCAGGCCGGGTATAGTGCACTTATCAAAGCTGTAGCTATACCAAACGATATACCGATGAAAACGTATGCGAGTGAAGACAACTGAAATACGTATTTAGTAGTTTTTAAGATCAACAAATCTATTATGTAACCACTCACAAAACTCAAGACTCCCCCAACAACACTACCAATCAAGCCTAAGATCAGAGCTTCAGTTAGGAATATCTTCAATATCGTTTCTCTATAAGCTCCAATAGCCCTCATAAGCCCTATTTCTCTAATCCTCTCCATCGTTGATATCAGCATGATGTTCAAAATGCTTATCCCAGCTACAAGCAGAGATACGCTAGCAATAGCCATCAAAAACGTTGTAACCTTAGCAAATGCAGACTCTATCCTTTCTATTATCGTCTTCATCTCAAAAACTGAAACAACTTTATCCCTTCTGTTAATAGTTCTCTCAACTGCTTCTTTAAATTCATCGATTTTATCTAAATCTTTAACTCTTACAATAACCATTTTGTAATCTCCGCCAAATACTCTATCAAAATCTCTAATCGAAATTATCAACGCAAAGTTTGGATTTATATCAAATCTTGCCTCTTCTCTTAAAATCCCTCCAATCCTAAACTTCTCATCGGATATCTCAATTTTGCTTCCAACTCTAAGCTTAAAGAAGTCTGCAATCCTTCCTCCAATTAAGCAACCCCTGTAGCTACCCTTTTCAAGCTTAAATAGATTCCTAATTTTATCTATCTCCATGCCATATACTTTCACATAGGTTCTTTTATCTTTAAAACGGATTAGAGTTGAACTACTCTTAACTGGTATAACTTCTGAACTGTATGGAAGCTTCTCAATCTTTTGAACAGTTCTCTCATCGATCGAAGAGTATCCATGGGTATAAGACGGAGTAATTATTACTTCGTTGGCTAAATCCTTGAAGTTTTCTAAAACCACGGCTTTAAGACTTTCACCAAATATCCCTATAGCACTTATAGCCATAACTCCAATAACGATTCCAATCATAGCGAGAGTACTCCTAACCTTTGTCCTTGCCAAATTTCTTAAAGCGAGTTCGATTAACATATAACACCATCCCTGATCTTAATAATCCTATGGGCGTAATTTGCTACAATCGGGTTATGAGTTACTAAAACTACTGTAACACCTTTATCCTCGTTCAATCTCTTAATAGTTTCCATTACTACCTCACCGCTTTTAGAGTCTAAATTACCGGTTGGTTCATCGCAGAGTAAAATCGATGGTTCATTGGCTAAAGCTCTTGCAATTGCAACCCTCTGCTGTTCACCACCACTCAACTCGTTTGGCTTCCTATCCTTCTTCTCCCACAGTCCAACGATTGAAAGTAGTTCTTCAGCTCTTCTCTCCCTTTCAGCTCTCGGTATACCTTTAAATACCATCGGTAACTCCACGTTCTCCAATGCTGTTAGAGTCGGAATTAAGTAGTATTGCTGAAAGATAAATCCGATCTTTTCCCTTCTAAGCTCTGTAAGCTCCCTGTCGCTTAGCTTTGACGTATCTAAACCATCTATTAAGACCCTCCCACTTGTAGGTTTATCTAGGCATCCGATTAGGTATAGAAGAGTGGACTTCCCGCTTCCAGACGGCCCCATTACAGCTACGAATTCTCCCTTTTCAATCCTTAAATTGACGTTTTTTAAAGCGAATACTTCGTGAGTTCCAACTCTGTAAACCTTTGTTACATCTATAAGCTCTATCATCTTCTCCTGAGTATAAACACAATTAGGATTAAAACTGATACCAAAGCTAAAATTGATACGAGTAATGGAAGACTACTGCTCTGACTTTTTTCGAATTTAACTTTCGGTATTTCAACGTCTTTGTGAATTTCGAATTCCTCACCGAGTTCGTTGTTCCACTTAGCTATCAGCTTTAGATGTTCTACACTTGGCAGATTTATTTCAAAACTGTCAAAATCTGAAGGATCTAGGTATTCTATGTAATACGTTTTTTCGACTCCATCTCCAATTGCAGCTATCATTACGTTGTAAGCCTTAGTTCTGCCGAGATTGCATATGTCTCCAACTACAGTCAAACCATTTATTCTCCTCTCCACTTCGATTCCGCTGAACTGTAAAGCCGTTTGATTCAAAATCCTCAACTTTAAGACAGCTTGTTCTGTGTGTTCTACGTTTAACTCGTCTACGTATTTTACATCGATCTTGATCTCTTTATATCCAGCATCCCTAGAACAGAATCCGAATCTGACGAGTTTACTCCCACCCGATTTCAACGTTGGAATGCTGATTTTCTCTTTTGATATAAGATCTGATACGTTTACGCGAATACCTATCTCTACTGAATATATATCGTCACCTCTCAGGTTTACCACTTCTAAATCTACTGGAATTACATCTCCAATTAGTGCTGATGAATAGCTCGGCGATACGTTTATTGCAACACCTTTACTCTCGATGTAATTGACTTCCACTTCCTGCAAGACTCTGTGGTGGTTTTGACCGTTGTAAAATTCTAATTCAAATCTGAGTTTCATGGGCTTAGTTGGTTCAAATTTGAGGCTACCTCTGTTGTTTTCAATGAACACAATCCTTGGATTTGCATTAAACAACGGTTTTACGATTACGTTATTGATCTTTATCGGTGATGAGATTGTAAATCCAACTTCGTTTACCTCGTTTAGGATTAGTGTCGTCTTGTCTAACACAACTTTGGGCATTTCGTCTTCAACCCTTACAACGGTGTAATACTTAACGGTTCCATTTGAAGTCCTTATGTAGATTGGTAAGATGTGTATCCCACTTTCCCTTGCCTTAATCGTGAAGTGTAATTCGTAGCTTGTAGATGGAGATAGAAGTCCGATTCCAGAGACTGAAGATGGTTTAACCTCAAGTCCATGCGGAGGGTAAAAGGTAATTCCTTCGATGTAGGTCTCTTTTGTAACTTCGATTACAAGCTTGCAGTTTGCGATGTCATCTGGTAGAAGTATAGATGGACTCATTTCAACTCTAACGATTTGAGCTGAACAGACTTGAATGAATAAGATAATCGAGATTAGGATCAATTTTCTCATCTCTTTGCGACGATCTTCTAGATTTTTAAGGGTTTTGATTATCTCAGT
>CAYWXE010000092.1:0-4921 GCA_964462505.1 uncultured archaeon
GTGGGGTTTAGACATGACGGAGAAACATTACCTATAACGGAGCAAAAGTATTTCGTTCAAAGTTAAAACCTCAATATTTAAGTAAGCGAATCCTTTAAAATCTTTACAACTTCATCGACGTTATCTGCATTAACAACTCTCACGTTTATACCTCTACTCCTGAAGTGAGATTTTGCACCTTCTCCTACCTTTTTCAACACAACAGTTCCAACGTTGTATTCACTTAAAAGTTCTGAGATCAGATAGCCTCTCATTCTATCAGCTTTAGAGTGAGGATTTTTCACGAGTTTACGCTCAAGAGTCTTCAAATCAACTAGTAAGAAGTAAGGAGAGGTAATCTCTCCCGTGAACTCAAGTTTATCGTTTACGGGAATCGCAACGATTAAGGATCTTTCAATCCTAACAACTGGGATAACGTTCACGACTTCTGGAATTTTTGATCTTATCTCCTCAACAACTTCGTTCTCTATAGCAGTTAAAGTTTCTGCATTAACCTCTGGAACTGTAAAATGGATTTCTACAATTTTACTCCTCCAGCTTCCCCTTGTAGCGATTAAATCAATAGATTTCACACCCTTAATTTTTTCGACAATTGCTAAAACCCTTAAAGCGAGTTATTCATCGGTTTTATCCATTAATACGTCTATCGAATTCTTCATGATCTGCCCAGCGATTTGCATGATTAGAACAGATATAGCTATTGCAACAACAGCGTCAGCCCACCAATATCCAATAGCCGAAAAAGCTAAGCCGAAAACGACGGATATCGAAGTTATTACATCCACTCTTGAATGCTTTCCCTCAGCTATTAAAGAAGTTGATCTAGTTTTTAATCCAACCCTTATCTTATACCTCGCAAGGATTTCGTTAACAACAGCTGAAAATACAGCCGCTAAGACTGCGTAGAATTCGAATTCTGGAGAATGTTTATTTATTAGGCTCAACACAGCTTCATGTATTATAATAAATGCTGTAAAAAGTATTGCAATACCAACGGACAACTCAGCTAAACTCTCTGCTTTAAAATGCCCATATGGATGCTCTTTATCTGGTGGTTTAGTTGAGATTTTTATACCTATCCAAACGAATAAAGAGCTTAGAACGTCGATTAGAGAATGGATAGCATCTGCAACTAAAGCTGTAGATCCAACTGCCAATCCAGCGATACCCTTAACAACAGTTAGCATGAGATTCGATAACGCAGATATTTTTCCAGCTCTTATCGCTTCATCCATAGTATCTTTACTCTTAGTAGGTTAATTCGTTTTTGATATAGCGAAAGTTAGATATTTAATTTGTCCGACATAGCACAATGGTTAAAGGTGTTGGCTTTAAATCTTATACAAGCGTTGATAAGGCTTTAAACAAGATTTTCTCAAGGTTATCTGTTATCGGTTACGAATTCGTAAGCGTTTACAACTGCGTTGGCAGAGTTTTGGCTGAGGATGTTATAGCAGAATTCGACATACCTCAGTTCGATAGAGCGGCGATGGACGGATATGCTGTGAAAGCTGAAGATACGTTTGGAGCTTCACAAACGAATCCAATTATTTTGAAGGTTGTCGGGTCTGTTGAGATTGGGGAGAATCCAGAAATCGAGATCAAAGAGGGTGAAGCCGTAAAGATTGCAACTGGTGCAGCAATGCCAAGAGGTAGTAACGCTGTAGTTATGCTCGAATACGTAAACGTCCTAAATAACGAAATAGAGGTTTTAAAACCAGTAACACCTTATAAAAACGTATCCAAGAGGGGGGAAGATGTAAAAAAAGGGGAAGTAATTCTGAAAAGGGGAGAAATTTTACAGCCTCAAGATGCGGCTATTTTGGCTTCACTTGGATATGAAAACGTCAAAGTTTACAAGAAGCCAATTGTAGCTGTTATATCCACTGGAAACGAATTGGTTGAAGTTGGGAAGGAGTTGGAATTCGGTAAAATCTACAATTCTAACACTCCAATGATCTGTAACGCATTAGCAGAAAATGGATTTAAATACGTAAACCTCGGGATTGCAAGGGATTTAAAGGAGGAAATAGAAAAGAAACTGATTAAAGCCTTAGAATACGATGTAGTTGTGTTCATAGGCGGAACCTCTGTTGGTGAGAGGGATTTAGTTCCAGAAGTGATTGAAAAACACGGGGAAATAGTTTTCCACGGCGTTTCTATGAAGCCGGGAATGCCCGTTGGCTTTGCAATCGTTAACGATAAACCCGTTTTCATGCTTCCCGGCTTCCCAGTTGCAACATATCTAAGCTTTTACACGTTTGTAATCCCAGCTCTGTACAGAATGATGAACGTAAGAATTGTTGCGAGGAAGTGGAGTAGGGTTAGAGGTATCCTTCAAGCGAGGGTAGCCTCAGAGATAGGTGTCAGAAGTTTTGTAAGGGTTTATTGGGAGAACGGCAAGATATATCCAGTGAGAATTTCTGGATCAGGAATAATAAGTTCACTGATTAAGGCTAATGCCCTACTAATAGTTCCAGAGGAAAAAGAGGGTTTTGAGGAGGGAGAAGAAGTAGAAGTTGTACTGATTAGAGATTTAACGGAGGTTTTCGAATGAAGGTTTTTAGAGATGTAGTAACGTTAGATGAGGCTATAAAGAGGCTCAATGAATTTTACAAGCCTAAACCGAAATTTGAAGAAGTCGATCTATTTAACGCAACTGGAAAGGTCTGTGCAGAGGATATCTATGCCGTTAAAGACGTTCCACCTTTTGATAGGGCTACAATGGATGGATATGCTGTGAAAGCTGAGGATACGTTTGAAGCGGATGAAGAAAATCCAGTAAAGCTTAGAGTTTTAGGCTATGTAGCCGCTGGGGATTGGAGAGATATCGAAGTGAAAAGTGGTTGTGCAGTCGAAATAGCTACTGGTGCGGCAATGCCCAAGGGAAGTAATGCAGTCGTAATGGTTGAATACACAAAGAGATCTGGTGATTTCGTTGAGATTTTTAGAGCCGTTTCTCCCGGAGAAAACGTTATGCCGGCTGGAAGCGATATTATGCAAGGGGAATTAATTCTGAGAAGAGGAGATATCATAACACACAGAGAGATTGGAGTTTTAGCGTCTTGTGGAATCAGTAGAGTTAGAGTTTACAAGAAGCCAATTGTAGCTGTTATATCCACTGGAAACGAATTGGTTGAAGTTGGGAAGGAGTTGGAATTCGGTAAGATTTACGATGTGAACTCTTACACATTATTTTCGGCAATTGAAGAAAACGGGGGTAAAGCCGTATTTTTAGGTATTGCAAGAGATGAGGAAGATGAGATAGAAAAACTCGTTAGTAAAGGTTTAGAAATAGCAGATATAGTTGTTACGAGTGGTGGTACGTCTGCAGGTGTTGGAGATATAGTATACAGGGTTTTAGATAAGTGGAAACCCGGTGTGATAGTTCATGGAATTGCAGTTAAGCCGGGAAAGCCCGCGATAATAGCTGTATGTAACGGAAAGCCAGTATTTGGTCTGCCGGGTTATCCAACTTCGGCTTTGATGATCTTTGAAGTGTTAGTAGCTCCTTTGATAAGAAAACTCGCCGGAATTGTAAAAGAGGAGCGAAAGATTAAGGCAAAAATAGCCGTTAAAACATTCTCAGCTGAAGGTAGAAGGGAGTTCTTGCCAGTTAACGTTGCAAGAGGTTCTGAAGGGTATATAGCGTATCCAGTTAGTGGTTATTACAGCGGTGCTATAACTTCTTTAGCGTTTTCAGATGGTTTTGTAGAGATTCCAGAGAACGTTGTAATGCTTAAAGAGGGTGAAGAAGTTGAAGTTAAGTTGTTCAGTGAGTTAAAGCCGGCAGATTTGATGATAATCGGTAGTCACTGCGTAGGATTGGACATATTATTAAGGATTTTGAGGAAAATAAAACCTATAACTGCCAAGGTTATAAACGTTGGATCAACTGGTGGGATCTTAGCTGTTAAGAGGGGAGAAGCAGATATAGCTGGAACTCATCTATTGGATGAAAAAACCGGAATTTATAACGAACCGTATATTAAGAGGTATAAACTCAAAGACGTCGTATTGGTTAAAGGATATTTGAGAGAGCAGGGATTTATAGTTAGAAAAGGGAATCCAAAAAACATAAAGGGGTTTAGAGATTTGCTTAGGGGTGATGTGACATTTATAAATAGAAATAGAGGCTCTGGAACGAGGATTTTACTCGATATGCATTTAAAAAAGCTATCAGAAGAGATTGGCATGGATTTCGGTGAAGTGGTAAGGAGGATTAGAGGTTATGAAGTTGAAGCAAAAACTCATACCTCTGTTGCAGTAGCTGTTTTAAGAGGAAAAGCAGATGTTGGAATAGGCATAAAGAGTGTAGCAATTAGATACGGATTAGATTTTATACCTATAAGGGCTGAAGAGTACGACTTCGTGATAGGGAAGGATAAACTGAACAAGGTGCCCGTGAAGTTGTTCTTAGAGGTTTTAAAATCAGATGAATTTAGCAAGGAGCTTGAAAAGATTGGTATGAGAACATATGAGAGAACTGGGGAAATCGTTGAATTCTGATGAATTTTAACTTATTATAATTATTTATATTTAATTTTAACTTAATTCTAAAATCGAGTTGCTGTTGATTCGAGCCGAGCCTTAACAACGGGAAATATTGATAATGAGGTTGTAATGCATCTATAAAAATCAAATAAAATTATAGAAAGAAAGTAGAGACTGTTAAGACAAAAGATTAAAATAGAATTGATTAATATTATCTATACAAGGTTTTATTAATGAATTAATTGAAAAAGCAAGGAGGTCCAAGGTATTTAAGAGGAATAAGAAAAGTTTAAAAGTTAAGATATTAGTGATTTTATTATATTTCTTTTTCTTTGGACTTTCTTTAAGGAAGGTGAGTTTATTTATGTCTTTATTCGAAGAAAGATCGCATGAATCTGTTCAAAAATACTATCACAGGATTAAATAC
>CAYWXE010000093.1:0-4883 GCA_964462505.1 uncultured archaeon
TTATTGCCACACTACCTAGATCATTCAAACCACCTTCGTTGGGTATACCCATGCCAGAACCAACACCACCCCCTGGGAAGTATGAGGCCTACTACGAAGTTGATGGAGAGAAGAAGAAGGCATTTTCTCCATCTTTGCGGTGGATAGACAAAGAATACAGACAACTTAGCATTACATGGCAAATCGAACCTATCAGAGCTGATGCAAAGGGAATGAAGTTTATTATAACACAAATTGGTGAATGGAAAGGATTATGGGAGTTTAATTTGAGCTTTGGATAATATATTAATTGTGTCACAGTGAACGCTCCTTGCTTTAGCAAGGGGCCTTCTGCTTCATCCACCTTCCCAGCGTCAGACTTCATTCTTTCATCGGTCACACACAGGCTTTAACTTCGGGCTGTTCCTAGCCCTAAGCTACCTTGCGGTGGCAATACGTTTTTTAGTAAATAATTATAAAGCTTACCTCCATCCTACCACATCCCTCCTCTCCTGCTGTATTCTCTTCCCTTACAGAAGGAGATTTAGCAGTAACAGAGAGTTAAAAGTACGAAAATTCTTAGCGGAGGTTTTTGAACACACATTCTCACTTAGTTTCTTATCGGATATGTACAGGATAAACCAACACCTTCCGTTATCTCTATCTCTTACGAGATCCAAGGTTATAAAAGTTCGTTGACTTCTTCTACCCAGCATCGATAAATCAGAGCAGATTTTACAAAACTAATGCTCCACAATCTTTTTCCACTAATTCATCCTGCTTTAAAAAGCAAGGAAGTCAGATGCTATGAATGCAATGTTATAAATGTTTCTGGCTCGTGAATTCCAAATAGATAAACGGATATAGCATGCGAACTCGTTTGTAAGGACAAGGTTTGTAAAGAACAAACATTTACAAAGCCCCCTTGCATAAGCGAGGGATAACAGCAACTTTGAACTTCACAAAATATTTTTAATCAGACAAACCTTGTAAAGTATTGCTGAAGAGCTGAATAACTTGAACAACAATGCAAACAAAAATGTACGCAAATGTTTTTCAATTTTTAGAGTTTCAATTAGCTTTTAACTCATTGCTTAACTTTCTACCATAACGCTAAAGTTTTTCACGATATCTCTAACGAATAAAAAATGCTTATCTCTTGTGATAAACCTTAAACCTTTATTTATAGTAATTGCAGAAATTATAACATCTATGACAGGTATTACTTTTCCAAGTTTCAAAAGTTTGGTTGAGACATCTGAAGCTAAAGCATAATCTTGTTTGGACAGATATAATGCTGTAAGATCGAACTCTAATGCTTTTGGAAATTCTATAATATTGTATATCGTTGTATATCCTTTAATGTTTTCATTCTTTTTATAAGCATCAATTAGTTTGCTTATATCATAAAGAATCTCTTCCATTCCACGTCCCTCATTTTTTTGTATCCTTCTATAGCTTTTTCTAAATCAATCTCGCTTATGAGCTCTCTAAATTCATCTCCAAGCTCTTTAAGTAGCTCTTCTGTACTAACTCTAGTTTTACTTTCTTCTAGCCTCTTCAAATAATCTATTATGACTTTCCTAACAACTTCGCTCTACTTAATTTCACTATAATTTTTTCATTTTTCTATAAACCTCATCAGATATTGACAAGGTTTATGTTAGGACTTCAGCGGACGCAGTCTTTAATACATACGTCCGCTTTGGGACTCATTAACCTCAACTCCCTCAGGGTTCATAGGGAGCAAATCATCGGTCTCGCCCCCATTCATGGTAACCCCTCTTCCTCTTTCGGAAAAGGAAAACCCCACATCCTTAGCCCGAATCCGTTATATCCCCCTCTCATGAGGTTTTCGACCCCTCAGTTCACGGGCTAAATTTATTTAAGGAGGGAGATATGAATATGTTGCGATTGCAGATTGTCTATCAATTACTGTCCTCTCCTCAAGGTGGCTTAAGAAATAAACATTCAACTACCTTGAGGAAATCTTTTCTCTACGAAGCTTCATAGAGAGGTATTTAGAAGGAACAGGAACTCTCCTAAATGTTTCAGTAATCATAAGGAATGCTGGAACTACCATCAATGCCCCAATCAGACTAAATATTATTGCTATAACAGAAAGAAAGCCAAAGTCCCAAAGCATTGGGAATGTTGAAAGCATTAGAGCTCCAAATCCACCAGCCATTGTTAAAGCTGAAGTAACTATTGCCTTTCCAGTTTCCTCTATTGTAACTTTAACAGCATTCTCTGGTGAGTGTCTTTGTCTCTCCTCAACGTATCTCTCAGTCGTATGAATTGAGAAATCTATTCCCAAACCAAGAGTTATTGCGTTTATAGCTATGGACATCATAGTCTGTTTAATTCCTGCCAAGAACATCGTCGTGTTCAGAACACCGATAACAGTTGTTATGGTAACTAAGGGAACTATTGCTCTTGTTATTGAACGGTAAGTTATGAAGAGTAATAGAACTATAAGAATATACGCAACTAAAGTTATCTGAGTCTGGCTATTCAGCATTACTTCACCAAGATGTGCCATTATTGCGGGTCTTCCAGTTATGTAGTAACCTTCGTACCATCCAAAGAATTTTACATCTCTTTTAAGGTATTCTGTGAGCTTCACTCTTTTTTCGTGGGTATCTGCAGATGTGTAAAGATACAAGGCAAGAGAGTTGCCTGACACATATTTTTTTAGAACATTCTTTGGAATTGTGCTTAAAATCATTGAAAGTTCTTCATCATCTTCTGGCAATCTACCAAAACGCTTTTTTATTAGCGATAGGAGTGAATCGCACTTGTAAACCATATCCTCTTTATTCACAATGTAGTTCTCAAGCTCGCTAACTCTTTTAAGCTCATCAACGCTAATCTCATCAACTGAAAGGACAATTGTATAAATATACTGTTTACCCATAATTCTTTCAAGCTCTTTGAACCTTATCATTGCTGGTAAGTCCTCTGGAAAGTACTTTTTAATGTCTGTCTCAAGCTTTATCTGAGTGTTCGCGTAAGCACCAAATATTATAATCATCAGAGCCAAAGTTAGTATGGTTTTTGGTTTTGATGCTGTAAAAGTTGCTATGGACATCAAAATTCTCTCTAAAATTCCAATTCTTCTCTTCTCCTTCTTCACTTTGGTTGTTTTTGCTTCTTCTTTATCTAGTATTTTTAAAATTGCTGGGAGAAAAGTTATTGAGAAAATGTAAGCGATTATCAAACCTAAAGATATAATTACTCCGAAGAGAACTAATTCTGGGATTAAGGTTGTAGCCATGGACATAAAGCCTATAACTGTAGTAAGCATAGCTAGAACTACAGCTAAGCCTGTTCTTGTCACAGATATTACAATTGAGTTATCTCTATCAACTCCTCTCCTTCTTTCATGCTCATATCTATTCTGAACCTGTGCAGCATATTCAATTGCTAAACCAATTAGTATCGGTAAAGTTGAACTTATATCTGGGTCAAGTTTCACACCAACAAGAGGTAAAAGGCCAACTATGACTATTACGGAGTATACTGAAATGATAAGAGGTATGAAGACTGTATACTTTTTTCTAACAACTCCACTAAAAGTTACAGCGAGCAGAACAATCATTGCAATTATAGATGCCGTTGTAGTTATACCTGTCTCCCTTATGGATGTTTGAACGATTTGATAACTCAAAACAGGAGTTCCAGTAACTTCAGTTGATATTCCAGTGGGCTTGTGAGTGAATTCTATAACCCTTTCTATCTGCTTAGCGAGTTTCATTGTTTTATCAGGATCCTTCACTGCTATAGTTACAGACATTAGCGCAAGTGTTTTTTTAGGAACAAGCTCACGTGCATAGAGATCAGTTAAATACTTAAGCCGTGATTCATCCTCAGGTAGGACTCCTCCATTAAGTTCTGCAATTATTGAAGCTGGAGAGATTACACTTTCAACACCTTCGATATTCTTCAAACCTTTTTCTAATTCGAGCATATATTCATAAACTTCCTTGTTTACAACGTCGTCACCTTTTATCATTATGAAAATTCCCTCAGCTCTTACTTCGAAATCCTTTTTGTAAAGTTGGAACTTCTTGTAAACTGGATCTCCCATAGGAAAGTAGTTTTCGTATTCAAGAGAAGTATATTCTGTTTGCGAAGCGGAAATTAGGAAGATTATGATAATCAAGGCCGTAATTGAGACTATAAATCCTGGTCTTTTTGCAATAAATTTTGAAATTGCTTCAAGAAATTCTTCAAAACTCAATTTTTGTACCCTCCAAGTGTGCAACTGCTAAGATAACCATTGTAGTAACCAAAGCAATTAGTATCATAAAGTGTTCAGCAGATGCTATGCATTGGGAAGCAAACGCCTACCCTTAGAGCATATTAGTTCCGAAGTAAACTTTCAGAAGTTTATTCTCTTTCAGAGTGACCCATAAACTTAACATCTGAATGTTTAAGCAAGCCGCAACATCTTTATCTTGGAAAGGTCCACATTTACGCTTTATCAACCTGCTTTCATAAGCTAAGCTGCCAGGGCAGAGGAAATTTTTAAAGCTGGCAGAATTAACGCATTTAACATGCAAACCAATTAAGCTTGCATTCTTGCATTGATTGAAACATTTTGCAGTTCCACTTTAAAATTTTACGGTTTAGCTTTTGCTATCGTTAAGTATTCTATCTTCGATGTTTCTTAAGTCCTCTAAGGTTACACTGCTCTTGGTAGACACAAGCTCCCTAACAATTGTAGTAGTTTTCGTGCATAAAATCTCACACGATTTCTTTCCCGCTTGGAATACTTTCTCATCAATCTTTAGCCGTTTTCGGTTTTTGTTTTACTTAATTTCTGAATTCTCTTCTTCTTTTCCTTGTAAACCCTGTGAATGTGATATAATCCTTTCAAATCGAACTTGACAATTCTTCCG
>CAYWXE010000094.1:0-4617 GCA_964462505.1 uncultured archaeon
ATATTAAAATACATAGTAACTGTGACTCCCAAAATATTACCAGTTGAACAAGTAGCAGTCTCACAAACTACAGTTGCCGGAAGGTAGGGAGATAATTTATGCAGATGAAGTCTATGACAGTAGAAGGCTACAAAACATAATTGTTAAACCTAAAAAACAAGAGATTACAGGGCGAGAATTGTGGATAGCATCTTCAAATAAAAATAAATAAAAAATATAAATATAAATTTATAAAGAAATCTTCAGAGCTTTAACTGGTTAGAGGTGAAATCTCATGTTCATTGATTGAGACAGCTATAACAAGACACCTCGTCAGAGTTGCTTGCTACATTCTGTGAATTTTGTTAAGAGTTAGTATGAAGGAGATAAGATATTAAACACGCTAATAAAGTGAAAAATTAAATTGAAGTCTGAGCGTGAATTCCTACAGTGAAAATAGCGATAATTGGAGCTGGATTAACTGGGTTAACTGTCGCAAACGAGCTTAACGAATATGCAAAAGTCGTAGTATTCGAGCAAAGAGATATCGGTGGCTTGGTTTCATCGATTTGCAACAACTATTGCATAGAGAAGTTTTACCACCACTGCTTTAAGTTCGACAGAGAACTCATAGAACTGATAAAGAGGTTTGGACTACTTTCAAAACTAAAGTGGAAAATTGCGAAAACAGGATTTTTAGTTAGAGGTAAGATTTATCCTCTTAACACCCCTATTGAAATCTTGAGATATCCATTTTTAAGCCTTAAAGATAAGTTAAAGCTTGCGATATTTACGATCAAAAGCAGGAGGAGAAATTACGAAGAATACGACGATATAACAGCAGTAGATGGAATCAAATCTGAATTGGGCGAATCCCTGCTGAAAAACTTCTTCATACCATTACTAAGTGGAAAATTTGGAGAAAATTATAAAGACGTTAGTTACGCATGGCTTCTTGCAAGAGTTGCGATTAGGAGTAACAGAAAGCTTACTGGAGAAGAAATAGGTTATCTAAGGCATGGATTTCATCAGCTAATAGAAAAGATGTGCGAAGACGTTGAGATAAGGAGGGAAAGGGCTAAGATATCTAGATCGAAGTCTTGGCAAGTAAACGGTGAGAGGTATGATGCAGTTGTATACACTGGAAACCTAGCAGAATTCGAGTTGTACAAATTCCCAATAAGATATCAGAGTTCTATATGCGTCCTATTGGCATCTGAAAGTAGTTTAACTGAAAATCTTTACTGGATAAACGTCGTAGACGATTTGTCTTTTAAAGCGATTATAGAGCATACAAACTTTATGCCCTTTGAAGATTATGGAGAGAATTTGATTTATCTTGCAAGTTATACAACCCCCGAAAGCGAATTGTTCAAGCTCAGCAATGATGAAATTGCTAAAATATTTATATCAGATTTGGAGAAATTAGGGCTTAAAAGGGATGATATAAAATGGATTAGAGTCTTCAAGGCTAAGTATAGCGGTCCAATTTACGAAAGGGGATATCTGTCTAAAATTACTCCATACAGATTTGCTGATGGGCTTTACATAGCTGGAATGACTTCAAAGCCGAATTATCCAGAGAGGAGTATGAATGGGAGCGTTAAAGCTGGAATGGAAGTAGCTGAAGTTGTTAAGAGAGACTTCTCATTACCCTCTCGATGAGTTCTGGAAGCTTAAATCTTGCATACCTCTCGAATTCGTCGTAGATTTTAAGCCTATATCCATCGAATTCGCAAACTCCAGCCTCTTTGGCTTTAAAGAGGTAATCTTTTGCAACGTTTAAAATCGGATAGATATCCCTGTTAAAGAGTGGATAAACCAAAGCCAAGAACTCACTTATGTGATCTCTATCTATCTCTGCATAGCTAAGCTTAAGTAATGCTTCAATCGCTTCTCTCGCAAATCTGTATTCTTCCTCGATCTCCTCGCCAAAAGGCGAATACGTTTTGACTTTAACTGCTAATCCCATTTTTACGAGTTCTTTAGCGAGATCAACCGCTTCAGAGTTTAGAACTGTTTTTGTCAGAAATTCGCACATCTGAGCCTTTGGATGTTCAGCTTTAAAGACGTTCATGTATTCAATTGGAACAGCTTTCATGAACTCCATTAAGGATTTAAACGAATAATCTTCAAGTTTGAGGTTTATATCTATCAATCTGAGTTCTCTCGATAAACCGACTGCAATAACGTATGTCATCGGGTTTTCTGCAAGCTTCTTTAGTTTCTCCTCGGATTTCACGATTCTCATCTTGATAACCTCTTCAGCAAGTTTATATCCTTCTCTACTTAAACTCACGAAGTACTTCGGCTTTATCTTTGACATAGATGACTCCGTTATCAAATTCCAGTAGGAGAGTTCTGGAAGTAAATAGCTTAGATTTTTGAAGTCGTAGCTATCTGCCTTATCTTTAAAGATTTCCTTAGCCATGTATATAAATGCTACAGCTCCCAATATTGCAGCAGCTTTCGTATCTGCAACTTCATCGACTATACTTTCAAGTACTTCCAAACCTTCGGATTGCATACGTTCAAACGAATCCAATTCAAACTCTCTATAGATGTCCTCTAAGCAATTACAGCCTTTACAATCCCCTACAATTTTTATCTCTTTAAACGGATATGACTTAAGCCTTTCAACACAAGAATCTAAGTTCCCAGCGTAGAAGTCTATACCAATAGATTTCCTTCCAAGAACGGCTATATCTATCCACCCTATCTGAACCCTAAAAGGAGAAACAACCCTGTATCCAGATCTCTTCAACAGTTCTGCAAGTCTCTTCCTCTCAAATAAGAACTCCATAAATCCTTTTAAAGTTTTATACTATAAAAGGTTAGGGATCGATTTAGAATTTTAATACAAATTTTACTTAAGTTTAAAACAATTCTATCATTATATTAAATTATTAAAATATAATTATTATATATAAACCTATGGGAATAGGGATTCATAATACCATAAGTTCCCCAACAACAGTAGCTGAGATTTAAGTTACTGACGTTTTTTATCACTTAACAAATCCCAAAATTTTAAGTGCAAAGAGGGTTTTAAAACTCAGAGAGATGCACGTAAGGGTTAGAGGGATATACTCGACTGCTATAACAAAAATTCTACTGGATGAGGGCATAAACGTTTCTCATACCTCTAAAAAGATAAAGGAAAGGTTTTCATTGCCTGAAAGCAGAGAACCACCAACTGTTACGATAAAAGATACCGATCAGAAGCATGGAATAGTAATAGTTGGAGAGTACGAACACGGAAAACGTGTTTACGAAGTAATCAAAAACAACGTTAAAGATGGCTTTTGTTGGGTTTCGAAACTTCCTCTTCATTCCATAATTAAGGGAAAGGTTATCGAAGTTAAAGATGGGAAATCAATTGTAGATCTCGGAAAGTACAACGGGGTAATCAATTGCGAACTCGAAGTCGAGAGTGAGGTTTTAGTGGATGTTGCAAGACCTTTCTTTCCCAATGACGACCTTGCAAAGCTTTCGAAGAATTACACGATTTACGGGAGGTTTGTTACATTAATACGGGGTATTGGGAAAAGGGTAATCTTCAGTAAACACTTAACGAATAAGAGGTTAAGGCAAGATCTCCTAGGACTAACTGCACTTTCAAATGTCGAGGGTTGGTGCGTTAAATGGAGGAGCTCAGCCGCAATAGGGGAATTTAACCAGATGCTTGAAGATCTTCAGAAAACCTTTAAGAGAGCAGAGGAGATTATGAAGAGGGGAGAAAATGCGAGTATTGGTGATATCGTATACGATGGAGAATTCTTTGCAATAATCTGTTTTGGGAAAAGTGCCAAGAGATATCTTGATGAAGTTAGGAATGGAGTTTTACCAACGATAGAAAACCATCATTCCCTTAAATCTATGAATGAGAGCGAGATCGTTGACGTATCTGAGTATATGCTGTCAATGGAAGTAGGGGGTAGAGAAAAGATTTCTAAGACAGCGATGAGTTATGTGGCATCTCTAATGAAGGAACAGAATTCGATATCAATAGAGCATATATCAGTTCTAAGCGGAGAGATTAAGAGACTTACTCCTGGAAAGATCGTTGAAGTTAAAGAGAGTTTATACTGTTTAAAGAGAGTTTTTAGAAGTAAAGGATTCTTTAATGGGCTTAACGTTCAAAAAGAGCCAGGAGATTACGACTTAATGGAGTTTTCTACAGATCTCCCAATGATACTCCACAAATACTACGGAAGAGATGGTAAGTTTAAGGGAGTTTATGTAAATATAAACACACCTCCAGAAATTTCAAGGAACTCTATCAGATACATCGACATGGAAATAGATGTTGTCGTCTCTAATGGAGAAGTCAAAGTTGTAGATAGGGAATTACTTGAAAAAGCTTGTAATCTTGGAATAATAAGCAAGAGCACAAAAGATTACTATCTTACACTCGCTGAAAATTTAAAGGAGTTTCTCTTGAACTTCGAAGACCTATTAAAACTAACGTTAAAGGATTTGAGTGAGATTGTTAAAAATTCTGAATAATAATTTTTATTCAAATTTCCCCAGCACTTACTAAATTGAGATTAATAAAAATAAAATAATATATATATGATTATTTGAGCCTTATAAACTTCCTCGGCTCATTTTGACCGGCATTTATTCTTCTAACTT
>CAYWXE010000095.1:0-4589 GCA_964462505.1 uncultured archaeon
ATTCGATCTCATCTATAGCGTATCCCTCTCTCTCTCCGATTAGTATCTCAAATTCTTGGGGTGTTATAATTGGCTTCTCGTAGTTTTTGTAATCGTCGTAACTTATCCTTGGACAAGCCGTGTTTACGTAGAATTCGTATGGGAGATTGTACAGCTTTTCAGGCGTTAAATCGTTGAGGTATACTATATCCGCTATAAATCCTGCCCTCTCAGCTTTGTCTATTAACACCTTTGCCAATCTCAATCTGTTTTGCCCGGGTTTGGATGAGACAACGAATCCAACTCTTTCAAGTCCAACACATTTCGATATGAGCTTATACCTCTCCTTCAAAAATCCAGAGGTTTCAACCCTCGTAATTTCAAGGCTTAATGGATTTAAAGCGTATACATCCTTACCAGTGTAAACGGATGCACCTATCGCATGAAATAATCCATCTCCTATGAACAAAACGGTGTTCGATTTAGAATTCCTCAATGCTGTGTAGTTACAACCCAATACCTGCCCGGGATAAACGACTCTTCGACTACCCTTTTTTAGTTCAACCTCGTAACCATTTGCTTCAAGAAGTTCTTTGAGATCTCTTAGTTTATGGCAGTACTGAGCTGTTGAGATTAGGGCTAATTTCTTTTCTCTTATATTCGATTTCACGACCTCTACAACTCTATTAATATCGTAATCAACTCTGTATGGAACGTATACCACTCCTTTGATGTTTAAAATGGGTGTATGTGCGAAGTGGAGTATTACATCCACGATTTTGAGTAGATTTAAATCGATATCACAAGCTCCAAAACAACTCTCACCAGATATCAAAACCTCGTAACCCATCGATTTGAGCTTCTCAGAAATTTCCATTGCTTTGGGCTTTAAACCGTCTGGAAGCTGAACTCCTATAACTTTTGCATCCTTTGGGATCTCAAACTCCATTAGTAGGGGGTTTGCAAAAGTATATTAAAAATTAAGGCTAATTTAAGCTATGAAGTTGTTCGATAAGCTTTACGCATACGTTTGGGGTAAGGCGTTTAGAGATTCGTCTAACACTTACATAATCAAAGACGAAGTCGTAGTCATAATAGATCCCGGCAGGTATAAGAGCTATACAAATCTGTTTGGCTTGATGAGGAACGATAGGATAGATGTAAGAGATATCGAAGTCGTTTTGAACACTCACATGCACTTAGATCACTGCGAAAGCAACTCGATGTTTTTGAATAGGGGAGCTTTACTCTCTTTCCATGAGAAAGAAAACGTGAACATAAAACCGGATATAAAGCCCTCATCTCTTGAAAGAGAAATAGACGTTGAAATTATACATACCCCTGGACATACGCCGGGGAGCATAACGATATACCTGCCAGAGTATGAAACCGCTATAACGGGAGATCTGATATTTGAAAACGGAATTCCGGGGAGAATAGATTTATACGGTGGAAATAGGAAAGACATGATAAGATCCCTTGAAATAGTTCAGAGCTATGAGCCTAGGTATATACTTCCAGGACATGGAAGGATTATGGAGGGAAAAAGGGGTATTAACGCGTTGTTTGATAAAGCTATCACACTCTTAGAATATTAGCCCCGAGAGCTTCGAGTTTTTCGAAGTAATCTGGGAAGGATATCGTTACGACTTCCGCATTCCTCACTAAAACTTCTCCAGTTAATCCCAGTATTGAAAATGCTAAAGCCATTCTGTGATCTCCAAATGAATCTACAACACCTCTAAATTCCCCTTTTCCACCTCTTATCTCTAACCCATCTTTCGTTTTCTTCACATTTACACCTAAAGCTCTTAGATTTCGATAAATTCCCTCTATCCTATCTATCTCCTTCAATCTCAAATGTTCTGCGTTGTATATCCTTGTTCTACCTCTCGCTACAGCCGCTAAAACTGCAATAGTCGGAACTAAATCTGGAATATCCGATGCATCTATTTCAACCCCTTCGAGTTCAGAACTCTTAACACGGATAACTCCCTTCTCTTTATCCCATCTTATATGTCCTCCCATTTCTCTGCATATGTTTACAATTCTCCTATCTCCCTGCTTGGATTCAAACATTCCAACGATTTTTACATCTCCAGAGATCAGGGCTGCAGCTATGATGTAGCTTGCAGAAGTGAAGTCGGATGGAACTCTGAAATCCCTAAGCCTATAGCCCTGTTCGCCGTATGTGTAAAATTTGTTTCCTTCAACTTCAACTTCAATACCACTAATTTCAAGGACGTGCAGAGTTATATCGATGTATGGACGAGACTTAACTGATTTTACAACGATTTCGGAATCGTTTAAAGCCATTGGTAGTGTCATCAGAAGCGAAGATACGTATTGGGAGCTCAAAGCCTCTATTTCAACTTTACCCCCCTTAACAACACCTCTAACCCATACAGGTGGCTTACAATCGTTACTACAGCACTTTATTTCCGCTCCGAGTTTTCTTAAGGCTTTTGCAAGCTGTAGATTTGGTCTACTTCTAAGTGATTTATCCCCATTCAAAACGGATTTGTATGGGCATAGGGATAGTAACCCCAAGAAAATCCTCAGAGTTGTTCCAGAGTTTCCCATATTGAAGTAATTCGAAAGTATTTCGTCAGCTCCATAAATCGTTAAAGAATTCGAATCTCTTACAATCCTTGCTCCGATTTTTCTGCAGGATTCAACTGTTACAAGTGTATCATCTGCTATTAACGGATTCTCCACTATAGATTTCTCGGAAAGGCTTGCAGATATAATTGCCCTATGCGTGTAACTCTTAGATGGTGGAACTGTTGTTTCTCCGTTTAGATAACTCCTCTTAACTAAAACATCCAAACACATCACCCGTTTTGTTTTTCGTTTTACTTTAACAATCTTTGAAGCCTTTGAAGAATCAACTTCTTTTCCACATTTAGCTCCGCTTGCTTTACTACATCGCTCATAAACCTTATGACTTCATCGTAAGTCTGTTTCCTTATCGGAAATGGAACTCCATCTTTCCCGCCAACTGCAAAGCAATACTTAGCTGGATCTTGCTTATCGTATTCAACGTTGTATATCAAATCAGCTATCAAAGCCAGAGCCCTAATCGTTTCCCTGCCTATTCCCCTTATAAGCAGTAAATCCTCAAACCTCTCGGGCTGTAAATTATAAGCTCTTTCAATTGCTTTCCAGTCTATCCTCTTTGGAATGTAAATACCTTTCCTAAACTTGACAATCGATAAAAGTCTTCTGTAATCCCTTCTAAAACTGTTATCCCTTATCAAATCCAAGCACAGATCTTTTGCATCTCTGCTGAGCCTTGAAACCATGTTTACAACTTCTTTCTCAAACCTCTCAGAGATTATTCCAGAGTGAACGTCTTCGAGTTTTGGAATGTCTGTATAGACATCCCAGTGATATCTCCTTGCAAGTTTTACGTTTTCGTTCATTCCCTGCTGGATTACAGTGAAGTAACGCCTTGAAAATATCACGACGTGATGGTATATGTTGTAGTTGTCTATTAAAGCCGCGTTATCAGCTTTAGCAGCTAATCTACTGAACTTCACAAGCCTATCCGCATCGATGTTCAAATCTTTAGCGTAGTTTACTATCTCATCTGGAGTTTTTAGTGCACTCGAACCCTTACCTCCGGCAACTCTTATCTCGAAATCCTCATTGTTGAGAACGGACTTTAGCACAGCTGTTAAAATGGTAGTGGAGCCTGATGAATTCCAATCAAAACCCAAGACGTTTGAAAGGGATTGAAAGAATATCGGATTTGAAATCCTCCTAAAGAACTCCATCTCACCGTATTCAAGGATTATAACTCTTATTATTGGTTCGGCTAATCTTTTCATTCTTTCAAATAACCAGTAAGGAACTCTTCCACTGTGTAAGGGTAGATATACTACTTCTCTCATATATCTATAACTATGAAAGCTTTCCAGATATCATTTTTCTCAACCTTAAACTTGTGCATCGTTATAGCCTTCGGCTCCACTTTTACCATATCTGGATTGAATTTTCCGCCTATAAGTTTTCCAATGGCTTTGTTGTCCTTTATTTTTACTTCTACCTCCTTTGCCGCGAAGAACTCGGTATCGAATAGAAATAGTAGTTCGTTAAGCCATTTGTAGAGCATGTAGTCTGGCTCTTCTGCTTCTATTTCAAGTTCTTTCTCCAAATCCTTACTAAGTCTATCTAAGTATATGAACGCCTCGTAAAAGGCGTAGCTAGCGTTTTCTATCAACTCAGCTAAGTCCTTACCGTAGACTTCAAATGCTACGTCTGCTGTGTGGTCTACAAATCTGTACTTCATGTATTTGTGTATGAGGTTTAGCTTTTTCGCTTTTCCGTTCTCCTTTAAAATTACAACTCACTCGTTGGGATAGTATCTATACTCAGAAGGCTATAGTCGATTAGCAAGATTTTATAGAAAAAAAATACTTTTTAAAAGATACTTAGAACGCAAAACTGTTTATATTAACTGAAAAGTGTCGATCTTGTATTAAACGTAATAGGTGTTGTGATGTGGTACTGTCATAATATTTGGATGACAGCAAATTTCACTAAATATTACAGATTTTATATTAATTAAAAGCTAAAAATTTAGTTTGACAAACATATTGGGTAGA
>CAYWXE010000096.1:0-4541 GCA_964462505.1 uncultured archaeon
AGCAGATGAGTGAATGTAATGTGAAAAAAATTGTAATCTTTGCCCTTCCAGCTGAAATCGATGAAGGCTTGGATATGAACTACTATATACTCAAAAAAGCTGAGAAGTTCAATGAGTTCATTCCCTTTTACTACGTAACCGGTGACCTTAAGATCCCAGATGAGATAGACTTGTTTAGGGGTTTAAAGTGGCATTGGGTTAGGGGATTAACTCACATTAGATCGAACTTAAATCTATTTGAAGACAAAAGCTTCTTAGCTTTTTTAAGGGAGTTAAACGAATTGAAATTGCCAATAGTTATCGAAGAGGATTTTGAATTCACTAAGGAGTTTGTAAATATTATGGACAACTCAGTGATAATAATCCCTCACCTTGGAACTATAAGTGGAAATCCGAACGATTTTCTCAAAGAATTTGCAGAGTACGACAACGTATACTTTGACACAGCTCTTGCATCGGAAAGTCTTATAAACAAGTTTTACAATGAGTTAGGAGCAGATAAATTGATATTTGGATCGGATATCCCATTTGGAACTATGAAAAATGAATTAAACAAAATCCTCAAAATGGAAATCCCGAAAAGTGATATCAGAAGGATTACAAAAGAGAACATCTTAAAGATATTAAAATAATTACTCATATCCAAATTTCGATTTTATGTATTCGTAAGCTGAAGTTGCCGCTATAGCTCCATCTGCACAAGCTGTAACGACTTGTTTTAGCGGATTATTACAGCAGTCTCCAGCTGCAAAAACACCTTCAACGTTTGTCCTCTGCTTCTTATCTACTTTTATATATCCCATCGAATCCCTCTCAACTCCTAAATCTGCAACGATCTCCGTTGAAGGTCTCATGCCTACAGCTATAAACACAGCATCCACTTTCAATTCAAACATCTTTTTAGTATCTTTTTCATACACAAGCACACTCCTAACCCTTTCATCACCGATTACCTCCCTGATAATTGTGTTTAGATGTATCTTCACATTCCTTTCCTTCAATTCGTCTATCAAAGCCTTCTCAGCTTTTAGACCTTGAGCAAAGCTTATCAGAGTAACTCTACAACCTATATCTTTTAAGTATATCGCATCCTTTACAGCCTCTCTGCTACTCCCATAAACAACTACATCTTTACCTCTGTAAAGCATTCCATCACATGTAGCGCAGTAGCTAACTCCTCTCCCAACGAACTCCTTTTCACCCCTTATTCCAGCTTCTCTATGCCTTCCACCGGTAGCAATTATTACCGCTTTAGCAATATACTCCTTTTCACCTTTTAAAACGAATTTCTCATCTTTCTTGATTACCTTATCTATTCTTTCGAGTTTCCATTCCGCCCCAGCTTTTAAAGCCTGCTCTTTTATCTTTTCGAGTAATTCAATTCCACTTCCTTCAAATCCTGGATAGTTCTCTATCTTCGCTGCCAATGAAAGCTGTGAAACTGGATTGAAGGTTTCAAAGAAAACAGTCTTCAACCCGTATCTGGCTGAGTAGAGTGCAGCTGTTAATCCCGCTGGCCCTCCTCCGATTATTGCTACATCGTACTCTTTCATGAATTGACTCCTCATAATAGCGATTAATTATATTTTCTGAGTTTTGAAGAAATCGTTAAATCCCAAAGAATCGAAATCTATTGAGATATGAACATCTACGTACAAATTGCAAGAGAAATAGCTGAGAAAGCCAAGGACAAATCGGATGCTGAAAGAATTAAGAGGGTCATCGCGAGAAAGCTTAGACTATCTAAAATTCCATCTAATGCAGAAATTCTAAAGCACTGCAGAGATTACGAATTTTACGACAAATTGAAAGAGGTTTTAAGGGTTAAGCCTGTCAGAACCATTTCTGGAATAGCAGTTGTTGCTGTGATGTCTTCTCCTGCGAGATGTCCCCATGGAAAATGTGTTCCATGCCCCGGAGGAGTTGAATTCAACACACCTCAGAGCTACACTGGGCTAGAGCCTGCGGCACAGAGAGGTGCTCAACACGGATACGATCCATATAAGCAGGTTATTGCAAGGCTTAGTGAATTGGAAAGCATAGGACATACTGTTGACAAAGTGGAGATAATCGTAATGGGTGGGACGTTTATAGCAAGGGATAGAGATTACAAGGAGAAGTTTATGCTTGGGATATTCAACGCATTAAATACCTATAAAAGTAGGACAAAGCTTGAGAACGATTTAGAGAAAGCCAAGAGGAAGAACGAGAAAGCTAAAGCTAGATGTATAGGTATAACATTCGAAACTCGTCCAGATTACTCCAAAGAGGAGCACATAATCGAAATGCTGAGGTATGGAGGAACGAGAGTTGAGATAGGTGTACAGAGTATATACGACGATGTCTTGGAGAGGATAAACAGAGGTCATACCGTTAAAGATTCCATTGATGCAACAAGACTTTTGAAAGATTCAGCCTTTAAGGTTTGCTATCACATTATGCCCGGTTTGCCCGGTTCGAATTTCAAAAGGGATTTAGAAATGTTTAAAGAGATATTTAGCAATGAGGATTTCAAGCCAGATTACCTAAAGGTATATCCAACTCTTGTGATAAAAGGAACAAAACTCTACGAGATGTACAAGAGAGGAGAGTATAAGCCTTACAACACGGAAGAAGTAGTAGAACTAATAGCAAGAGCTAAGAAATACTTCCCGGAATGGGTTAGAGTTCAGAGAATTCAGAGGGATATTCCAGTTCACATAGCGATCGGGTTGGATAAGGGGAATATAAGGCAATTAGTTCACGAAAGACTTAAGGAATTTGGTTACAGCTGTAGATGCATTAGGTGTAGAGAAGTTGGACATAAAAAAGTCCCGCCATCTGAATACGAAAGAGCTGAATTGGTTGTGAGGAGGTATAAGGCTTCTAGGGGAATTGAATACTTCATATCTTTTGAGATTCCAGATTACGATGCAATGGTCGGATTTATAAGACTTAGATTTCCGTATAAGCCGTTTATAAAGGCTATAGAGGATTGTGCTTTGATAAGAGAATTGCACGTTTACGGCAGAGCGGTTCCAATAGGTAAAAGAGAAGAAGCCTTCCAGCATAGAGGATTTGGTGAGAGATTGCTTAAAGAGGCTGAAGAGATCGCAAAAGAGGAATATGATAAGATTGCAGTCATAAGTGGAGTAGGTGTTAGGGATTACTACAGAAAATTCGGATACCGAAAGAAGTTTGAGTATATGGTTAAGAAGATTTAGTGAAGAAAGGAATTTGAACACGTTATGAAAAGAGTATAGACTATGAAGAGGATTGAACTCTATACAGTAGAAGATGCTGAAAAGGATTTGGAGAAGGGTCGTATGGATTCAGAAATCGCTGTAAAAAAGTGGGAAAGAATTCTAAAGGCTTTAGAAGCAATTGAAGAGGTTACACTTCAAGATACTTCTTTTTGTATGAGGTATAGAAGCTGCGAAGGTTGTCCGCTTTTGAAATATGATTTTCCGTGTGGACATCCGTATTCTACTTATTCTCTCTTCTATCAAGAGCTTAGAAAGCTTAAAGTTTTAGCTTTGAAGCTTTACGGTGTTTTAAAAGAGATTCATAAGAGAGAAATCGACGACAGAAGGCATTACGTATGATTTACGACTTTCCATCTACAGAACTCTCCAAAAGAATTGCAAGAGAATACGGTTACGATGAATTCATAATAAGGAGATGGATAAACTTCTTTGGTGAGAGGAATACGATAGAGATAGTTAAAGCGTTTGAAGAAGGTATTCCAAAGTACATAAGAGTTAACACGATAAAAATCGATGAGGAAAGACTTTTAGAAAAGCTAAGAAAAAGGGGTTTTTCGATAGAGAAAACGGAAATCCCCTATTGCTATGAAGTCTTAGAAGAACCCTACTCAATTGGAGCTACGCCCGAATTTCTAATGGGCTATTATTATGTTATGGATAAGAGTTCGTGTATACCCCCTCTCGTATTAGATCCAAAGCCGAACGAAGTTGTAGTAGATTTCACAGCAGCTCCTGGCGGTAAGACTACATTTCTTTCACAACTCATGAAAAATAGAGGAGTCGTAGTAGCAATAGAAGCAAATAGAGAAAGAATCCAATCATTAATAGACAATATACACAGAATGGGAGCTATGAACGTCGTGGTTTTGAACATGGATGCAAATGACTTTCCTAAGCTTGGTATAAGAGCTGATAAAGTTCTGCTAGATGCTCCGTGTAGTTGTGAAGGGGTTATATACAAGGACAAGTCGAGAAAGACGAGTAGAGGAGCTAAAGACATAGAATTCTGTAGTAAAATGCAAAGAAAACTCATAATTTCAGCTTACAACAGCTTAAAGAGGGGAGGAATTCTTGTTTATTCGACGTGCAGTCTTACCCCAGAGGAGAACGAACTCGTTTTAGAATACTTACTGGAGATGTGTAGATGCGAGTTAATGGAAATAGAATGGGGTGATAACGCCTTAGATTTAAATTTAAAGTTTAAGAACGAGATAAAAAAGGCTAAGAGGTTTTATCCACATAAGCACAGATGCGCTGGGTTTTTTGTAGCAAAGATTAAGAAGGTGTAGTCTTTAC
>CAYWXE010000097.1:0-4424 GCA_964462505.1 uncultured archaeon
TCAAAGCAGACTTACACATCCATTCAAACCACAGCGATGGGAAAAGCAGTGTTAGAGAAATTCTAAAGTCCGCAATAGCCAAAGGACTTGATGTAATATCGATCACAGACCACGACACGCTAAACGGCTCTCTTGAGGCGATAGAAATAGTTCGAGAAGAGCACTTACCCATAAAGGTCATAAGAGGTGTTGAAATATCTACAGCTCAAGGACATCTCTTAGCCTACGGAATAAGCAGAGAAATAGACAAAGGCATCGATTTAATTGAAGCTGTTAAACTCGTTAGAGATTTAGGCGGTATAACTTCCTTAGCTCATCCCTTTCAATTTTACAGGAATGGTGCGATTAGATTGAAGTTTTTCAAGGTTGTTGACTGTATTGAGGTGTTCAATGCAAGAAGTCTGCCAATTTTTAATGGACTTTCAAATTTCTTCTGTAAGGTATACAAAAAGGGCAAAACCGCTGGTAGCGATGCTCATAAGGCAGAATTCGTCGGTTATGGTATTGTTTTAATTAACATAGATTCAAGCGATGAGAAATCGATACTAAACACATTGAAAAACAGACAATGCGAGGTTAAGGGTAAAATCTCAGCTAAAAACCTTTTCTGGCGTTTTTTATTTTACTTGAATCGTCTTTAAAGTTTATACAGCTTAAGCAAAATCAAAATTCTTTTATTTACATTATTACAATCAATTGCGATGAACTATAAGGTATAAGGATTTAGAGTCAATTGTGCGGAATCTAAAGCAAGTTTTGGATGTTCTTCATAACAACGGATTGGAGGATCGAGTATTGCGGTCGAAGTATGCAGAATTTTTAGTTGCAAGAGAAATTGCATTGAGAGGATATGACGTGCAAGTATTAAACGAAAGAGACGTTAAGAGTGCTGATATATACATTCCGAAAATAGATAGAAGAGTTGAAGTTAAGTCTGGTGTATTTAAGGTAGAATCAGGAATTATGACAACTGATGCATCCTTTGGTAAAGGAAATCAAATTAAAGAAAGGAAGTTTGATATATGTGTTTTCGTAGCCTTTGATGGAATTAATCCTGAATTTTATATCTTTACATTAAATGAATTATTAGAAGTTGGAGAAAATGAAAGGGTCAATATCGCAGATCATCCAAATACAAATCCATGTCTACTGATTCTTTGCAAAAATTACGAAGATTATGAGAAATATTTAAAGATGCACAACGAAAAAATGCTAAATATAGAAATAGATTTACATAAAAATCCTAAAAAATACAAGGATAGATGGGATAAAATCTTTGGTTAAAAACCTTCAGTTAACCGTTAGGCTTCTCTAATCATTAGAATCAGCCCTAATATTATCATCACAAACGCGAGCCTAAGCATAAGCCTAAAACCGAAGAATTTAGCTAAAAACTATCTAAGAATGACCCTATAACATAGCCAACCTGAACAACGATGTTGTAAAATCCCATACTCTTGCCTTTTATTAAGTCCGAGATATAAGCTGGTGCTGTTGTGCCTATTACAGCCCAAGCAAACCTCTCAAGGATGTGAATGACAAATGCGTAGATGTAGTAATTTATGTAACCTCTTTCTACCGAATCTATCCGAACTTTTACCTACAGCCACTAAAATCAAAGCTCCAGTCAAAGCACCGACCGTAAAGAGTAAACCAACGCTGAATTCGCTTGCTTTAAGCTCTCAGGATATGTAAATTGGCAAAATTGAGTAAAACATGCCTAACGAGATCAGCAGTAATAGGCAGAGATAAAACCCTCACTACCCTTTTTTCCATGAGCTTAATTATTTGCTCAATTTAAAAATCTAAGCTTTTGTAAAACTCAAGCTCCTTTTTAATCTGCTCGTAAAATCTAATTAAAAATTCATGCCTTTCTTTTGCGAGTTCTCTAGCTGTATTCGTGTAAAGTAAGTCCTTGAGTTTCAGCAACTTCTCCTCAAAGTGCTTTAAAGTTTCTTCGATTGATCTACCACTTTCACCACTGAACATAAAAGCCCTTGCAACGCCAATTGCACCAATAGCATCAAGCTTATCCGCATCACTTAAAACCTTTGCTTCAAGTGTTTTAGGCTTAATCCCAGACGAAAAAGAGTGTGCTTCGATACAGTGTACGACTTTCTCAACGAAATCATCGCTACATCCTTGTTTCTTGAGTATCTCTTTTGCAATCTTTGCCGATTCAATCGCATGATTTGGTTTGTCTCTAGCTATGTCGTGAAGTTCTGCAGCTTTCTTAATGATTTCAACGTCTGCCCCCTCCTTTCTAGCAATATACACGGCCAATCTTAAGACTCTTTCAACGTGTCCTTCATCGTGAGAACTCATACTCAAATCTCAACAGATATATTTTAAATAACACCAATATAGCTAAAATGATTAAATAGTCGTGCTGAATTTCTTTCAACTATGAAAAGGATTTACGCTCTGTGCGTATCTCTACTTCCCCTCATGATTTCCACTGGGATGATATACTCGGTTTTACCGATATACATCTCAAAAGATCTACAAGCTGGAGAAATGCAAATTGGTATGCTTTTTACAGCTGGAGCGGCAACAGGAGCTATTAGTTCGATGCTCTTAGGAAAGTTAGCAGATAAAATTGGAAGGATTCCACTTGTACTTTCTTCACAGATGATATTTGCTGTAGTAATGCTTTCCTACTCGATTATCGAATACTACATCTATGCATATCCTCTTCACGTGCTTGAGGGCTTTGCATGGGCTATGATATCAGTCTCAGCTCCAGCTTTAATTGCTGATATAGCTAAAGATAGAAAAGGAGAAGCGATGGGAATATACAACACCGCTTGGAACATAGGCTGGGTGATTGGCCCGTTTTTCGGTGGAACCCTCGCCCAACTTTACGGATTTAGATTAACCCTCAAGATTTCATTTATCATGATACTTATTGGCGTGATTTTAACGCATCTATTGGTTAGAGATTGAAGATGTTGATGTTTCAATTGATTATATCATCAAAAGATTATATTTAAATTTATAATTAAAATATTTCTATTAAAATATTATATTAGATGACTAGTCTTTAATAACTTCATCAATCCACGCCAACACTTTGTCAATTCTCTTAAGCGCTGTACCCAAATAGTTTTCTGGCTTTAGTAATTCCTTTAGCTCGTCTTCGCTGAAATACTTCATGATCTCCTCTTCTTTAATTAACTCTTCAAACAGTGATGTTTTGTTTACATAAGCCCTCATTGAAACTCTCCTTAACAGTTCGTGGGCTTTTTGCCTATCAACCCCCTTCCTAGTTAAAGCTATCATAACAGCTTCACTCATGTTCAAACCCCTTTGAGCTTCTAGATTCCTCCTTATGTTTTCTAAATCCAAGCTTAGATTCTCAACTATCTTTATCATCTTAGTCAGTATGTGATCAGTCAATACCGTTGCCTCAACTAACGTTATCCTCTCAGCAGAGGAATTCGTTAAATCTCTCTCTTCCCAGAGTATTGCCGATTGATGCTGTGGTTCAACAAAACCCCTGATAACCCTTGCTAAACCACAGATGTTTTCGCAGTCGATTGGATTCCTTTTGTGTGGCATTGTCGAACTCCCAACCTGTTTCTTCTCGAATCTCTCAAAGACTTCTCCAACTTCAGCCCTCTGCAATAGTCTGAAGTTTAAAGCAACCTTCTCAAGTGATGTAGCTAAATTCGCTAGGAATTCTATGTATTCGCAGTACAAATCCCTTGGAATTATTTGACTCGATATAATTGCTGGCTTTAAGTTGAGAAGTTTCATAACTTCTTCTTCGATTTCAAATCCGTCATCACCGTAAGCTGCTTGAGTTCCAACTGCACCGCTCATCTTTCCAACTAACAACCTTTCCTTTATCTGTTTCAATCTTATGTAATGCCTTGTAAATTCTGAAGCCCACAATGCAAATCTAAAGCCATAAGTAGTTGGTAACGCCGCCTGTCCATGAGTCCTACCGAGACATATAACATCTCTAAACTCAACGGCCCTCTTTGTAAGTAATCTTATCAATTTCTTCAGCTTTAGCTCAAATATCAAAATTGAATCCCTCAGTTGTGTAGCCGTAGCTGTATCTATTATGTCGTTTGACGTAGCTCCGAAGTGAATCCATCTCGAATCTTCAGCTACTTCAGAAATCGCCTTAACCAAAGCCATTATATCGTGCTTTATCTCCTTTTCTATCTCCTTAACTCTTTCGGGTTTTATTTTTACAGCTTTATCCTTTATTTTCTTAACGATTTCTTCGCTCAGATAACCTTTCTTTGCTAAAGATTTTAATAGAGCTATTTCTACCCATATCATTCTCTTTACCTTACTCTCTTCACTCCAAATCCTCTTCATCTCCTCTGTACCATACCTATAATCGATCGGATGAACAATCATGAGAGAAATTGAACATTGCTGTTTAAAGAGTTTAATAAAACGTAGAG
>CAYWXE010000098.1:0-4361 GCA_964462505.1 uncultured archaeon
GTGTTGAATTTAAAATCGTTTTTATCTCTTAACGAGGTATTGCAGTGGATACTTCAAGCGAAAGGTTTATATAGAAATACCAATCCACCAAAATTTGCAAGTCGGAGGTGATGTCATGGCAACACTTCAAGGCACACCTGTATTGATATTGAAGGAGGGGACGCAGAGGACTGTTGGGAGGGACGCACAGAGGATGAACATAATGGCTGCAAGAGTAATCGCTGAAGCTGTTAGAAGCACATTGGGTCCAAAGGGTATGGACAAGATGCTAGTGGACAGCTTGGGCGATATAACGATTACAAACGATGGAGTAACGATACTAAAGGAGATGGATGTAGAACACCCAGCTGCTAAGATGATAATCGAAGTTGCAAAAACTCAGGATAACGAAGTTGGTGACGGAACTACTACCGCTGTAGTATTAGCTGGTGAATTACTTAAAAAAGCTGAAGAGCTACTAGATCAGGATATCCATCCAGCAATAATAGCAAACGGTTACAGAATGGCTTGCTCTAAAGCTGTAGAGGTTTTAAAGGAGATTGCAATTCCAGTGAGCAAGGATGACGACGAAATCCTTAAGAAGATTGCATCAACAGCCATGACAGGCAAAGGTGCAGAAGTAGCTTTAGAAAAGCTTGCAGAGATTGCTGTAAAAGCGGTTAAGATGATAGCTGAAGAGGAGAATGGAAAGATAAAAGTTAAGACGGATTACGTAAAAATCGAAAAGAGGCAGGGCGGAAGCGTTGAAGATACAGAGCTTGTAGATGGAATAGTATTGGACAAGGAAGTAGTGCATCCAGGAATGCCAAAGAGAATTGAAAACGCTAAGATTCTACTTGTTGATGCGGCATTGGAGGTTAAGGAGACTGAGATAGATGCAAAGATAAGGATAACTGATCCAAACGCATTACATAGGTTTATAGAGCAGGAAGAGAAGATGCTCAAAGACATGGTAGACAAAATCGTTAACGCTGGAGCGAATGTGGTATTCTGCCAAAAGGGAATAGATGACTTAGCACAGTATTACTTGGCTAAAGCTGGTGTTTTAGCTGTTAGAAGGGTTAAGAAGAGTGACATGGAGAAGCTTGCTAAGGCTACTGGTGCAAAGATTCTAACTGATCTAAGAGATGTCAGCAGTGAAGACCTTGGAGAGGCTAAACTTGTTGAAGAGAGAAAGGTCGGCGATGAGAAGATGGTGTTTGTAACGGGTTGCAAGAATCCAAAGGCTGTAACTATTCTTGTCAGAGGTGGAACTGAGCACGTAGTTGAAGAGGTTGCGAGGGGAATTGAGGATGCTGTAAGAGTTGTTGCATGTGCACTCGAAGACGGAAAGGTTGTAGCTGGTGCAGGCTCTCCAGAGATTGAAGTGAGCTTAAAGCTAAAGGAATGGGCACCAACACTTGGAGGAAGAGAGCAATTAGCTGTTGAAGCTTTCGCTTCAGCAATGGAGATAATTCCAAGAGCTTTAGCTGAAAATGCTGGACTTGATCCAATCGACATACTCGTAGAGTTGAAGAAGGCTCACGAAGCTGGAAAGGTAACACATGGTGTAAACGTATTCGAAGGAAAAGTAGTGGACATGAAAGAAGCAGGAGTCCTAGAGCCGTTAACTGTCAAGAAGCAGGCTATAAGCAGTGCAACAGAAGTAGCAATAATGATACTCAGAATAGATGACGTAATAGCAGCAAAGCCATTAGAAAAAGAGAAAGAAAAGGGTAAAGAAGGTGGAGAAGAATTACCTGAATTCTAAATTTTTTTAGATTTCTGCAAAGGCTTTTTCAAGTGGTGGTACAACCTGCTTCTTCCTGCTCATTACACCTTCAAGCCAAACACTTTTCTCTTCAAGCTTTTTGCCAAAAGCCTTCTCGACTACTTCTGGATAGTCCGTTATAACCATTAATTCCGTCCCTTCTTTCATTATATCTGTTAGCATGAAGAATATTCCAGCGTAACCTCCTTCTTCTTTGATCTTCTTCATCTCTTCATATATCTCATCCTTTCTATTCTCTATTAGCGATAGATCTACGAGTTCGATTTGCCCAACTCCAACCTTCTTTCCGCTCATGTCGTAATCTTTGAAGTCTCTTGTAATTATTTCCCTCGCAGTTAGCTGGTCTACGGCTGAAAGCTTAGCTTTCAGCTCTATTCCAAACTTTGTTATGTCTTCTACTCCAGCAATCTTTGCAAGTTCTTCAGCAACTTTTTTGTCCATCTCAGTTGTGGTTGCGGATTTGAATATCACAGTATCACTTAGAATCGATGCGAGCATTATTCCAGCTATCTCCTTAGGAATTTCTATGCCGGTTTGATCGAATAGAACTTTAAGTGTAGTTGCTGTGCAACCAACTGGGTAATTCACGAATAGTATCGGATTTGGTGTTGTTATGTCTCCTATCTTGTGGTGATCGATTATCGCAAGTATCTCGGCTTTGTCTATGTTGTCCAACGTTTGAGCTTTTTCGCTGTGATCAACTAGTATGATCTTCTTACCCTCCGCATCCGTTATCATTTCTGGAACTTCAAAACCGAACTTCTTTAAAACGAACTCTGTTTCTGGGTTTATGTCTCCTTGCCTAGCTGGAACAGCTTCTATATCTATTTTCATGACATCGCTGAACTTTCCCGTTTCCTTCCACTTGTTCCAGAGGTATGCAAACGCTATTGCCGAACAAATGGAGTCAGTGTCGGGGTTTTTATGCCCTACAACATACGCCACGTGCTGAGTCATATCTTAGAGAGTATTTTCTTAATTGATAACGTTTTCGAAATTTTTTAACCCCTCTTTCATGCAGAGTTCTAAGGGTTAGTGATTTAAAGCTTTGAATTTCAATTTAATTATGAACGTCAAGGGTATCGTTGAGGACTATAGAGATGTCACAATTGGAATTTTCGGCTCACATTCCGCTAAGGAGATAGGAATGTCTGCAAAGGCTTGGGGTTTTAAAACAGTTGTGGTTGTGCAAAAGGGGAGAGATAAGTTGTATACGAAGTATAATAGACACCTCTACGACGAGATCATTGTTTTAGATAGATTCAAAGACCTACTCAACGAAGACGTCCAAGAGAGGTTGCTCGAATTAAACACGATATTTATACCTAACAGGAGTTTTGCTGTTTACGTAGGCTACGATGGGATTGAAAAGGAGTTTAGAGTCCCGATATATGGGAACAGATACCTACTTAGAGCTGAGGAGAGGGATGCTAAGAGAAATCAATACTACTTGCTTGAAAAGGCTGGGGTTAGATTTCCAAAAGAGTTCAAATCGCCTGAAGAGATAGACAGACTGGTAATAGTTAAGGTTCAACAGGCAAAAAATCCGTTAGAGAGAGCGTTTTTTTATGCAACATCACCGGAGGACTACTACAAGCAAGCTGAAGAGCTTATAAAAGCTGGAGTCATAAACGAAGAGGGCTTAAAAAAGGCTAGGATTGAGGAGTTCGTTTTAGGCCCAAGGTTTAACGCAAACTTCCACAGTTACGCTTTAAAGGACGTATTCGGAGATTTCGACTTTGTAGGATTTAGCGATAGGAGGCAAGTAAATCTACATGGAATTCTGAATTTGCCGGCAAGAGATCAGCTTAAGATAAATATCCCGATTAGAAACGAAGAAATAGGACATTTTGGAGTTACTATGAGGGAAAGCAAGCAAGAAATGGTGTATGATGCTGCTGAAAGGTTTTTAAGGGCATGTGAAGAGGAGTATCCACCGGGTATAATAGGTTTGTTCGGTTTGCAGGGAGCAGTAGCATACTCTCCAGAAGACGAATTGGAATTCGTAGTTTTCGACGTATCCTTTAGAGTTCCAGGCGATCCAGCTATTGGCCCGACTTCACCAGAGATGAGAAATCTAAGTTTGAAGCATGGAGTTAAGATAGATGATCCACTCGACCTGACAATGATGGAGATAAAGAAAGCGTTAGAGCTTGAAAGACTTTCAGAAATAGTTACTTAGGTTCTTACTATAGTAGCCGAGATCACAAATACTAAGTTAAAAAATTAATAATATTTTATTTATAAAAATTATATATGTTCAATTATAAATTAAATATAAATTAAAGTCGGATAATCCATTTAATAAATATATCTAAAATAAAAAATAAATTAAGCATATAAAATCTGATTTCTAAGAATGGCAGAAATACCAATGCTAATAAATGAGATATTTAAGCGATGAAGCCAAAGATTTGTTAAATCAGGGATAATTGCCAAGAAAGATAAAGATTTTCTAAGACCATACCAATGATCAACATAACAAACAAAAGTTATAACATAAAATTAATATAAAAATTTTAGCTTATTCTATTAAAAATAATATCAACTTCTACAGGTAATGAACTTCTTAATGAAGATGTCTAAAACA
>CAYWXE010000099.1:0-4218 GCA_964462505.1 uncultured archaeon
AGGATGTCCACAGTGCAGAGTGATGCGATTATCGTAAAAGCCAACATGAATTTGCGATCTGATACGATTTCTTCCATATAAATACTTGGTTAATCGAGGATATAATCCTTACTATTATAATTGTGATTATGCCTGAGTATTATCATTATTGTAATCAAATTTACTTGACATCATATCAAATAAAATGGAAAAGCTTAAGTATCATGAAATCAAATAAATCTTACCTGAGGTAAAGCAAATTGGAGGTGGGTAGAATGAGAAGAGATCGCAGAGCAGTCAGTCCAGTGGTCGGCGTGATGCTGATGCTCGTAGTCGCAATAGTGCTAGCGGCGGTTGTCAGTAGCTTCGGTGGTGGTATATCTGGTAGTTTGAAGGAAAAGGCACCGACTGCAACGTTTAAGGTCAGGGTTGTAAAGAATATGCCAGCACCAGGAATGCCCGGATTAACAGTCAATTACACAGAAATAGTGTAAACCGGAGGAGACCCAATACCAACAGACCAGCTTAAGATTATAACCGTGAATCCTGACGCCTATGGTAGCAAGAAAACAATGGAGGTTCTGCCTAAGAGCATGAACACCCATTATTACATCTATGATATCTTTAAGGGGAAATACGAATGGAAGAACGGGACATCACCATACCTAAACGATGCGTCAAAAGGATGGTTTGGCAACAACCCAGCCGTTGACTTTGGAAATTACACGACCGCAACTGGCATAACAATGACTGCAGACTGGTATAACAACTATCCACAGGCTAAGTGGAACGCAACTTTAGGAGACTACGAAACAAACAAATCGATCGACCCCAATGCTGGAAACGTTACAGGCTTCTGTGCGATGTTTGCTGACTGCTGGAACGTAACGCCGGGTCACTTCGTGACCATAAAGATAGTCCACGCACCTACTGGAACTGTAATCTGGCAAAAGGATGTGATGGTGGAGGGGTGATGTAGATGGACAACAAAGGTGTTAGCCCGGTAGTTGGAGTAATGCTGATGCTCGTAGCCACAATAGTACTGGCAGCAGTCGTATCAAGCTATACTGGAACATTCTCACCAAAAGAAAAAACCCCATCCGCATCACTTACAGCCGAAGCATCATACAGTAAGGGATACATCAGATTGGATCACGTAAGCGGAGACGTTATTTACAAATCTACGATAAAGATCAGAATCGAAACATCCAGACCAGCAACATCTGGTTACGTGAACATGAGCAACGTAACATTTACACCAAACCCAGACCTCCTCAGACCTGGAGACACAGCGTACATATACTTCACCAAAGGCCCCTATGGAGCGGAATTTACGGGGCCTGACATCAGTCTTTCAGTGCCAATAGGTGACAAGTTCAAGATTACAATAATCGACACCGACACTGGAAACCCAATCTGGTCGTCTGAACTAATAATGAACCCATAAATTTTTTAATATCTTTAATATTATTTCTTTATTTTTAAGCCACAAAGTTAGAAGGGTGAAACTATGACAAGAGACTGTAAAAAATGCAAACACTACAAACAATGCCTCGAATGGGACTGCCTCAAAGATCCTAACAAGTGCGAGTTCTACGAAGAGCCGAAGATAGAAGACTTAAACGAAGAGGATTTAAAAAAAATCGATAATCTTTTTAAAAGATTTTATGAGATGGAATTTGAAGATTTTAAGAGAGTCGTAGAAATGATTATGAAATCAGGAATGATATACATCCCTAAAAAACGAAATGATGAAAAAGACCTTAAAATGATTCTTGAGGATTTTGAGTTGTGGAGCAGAGTAAAACTCGCTTTAAGATCTAAAACTGAAACTTAACAGACTGATGGACTGGAGGTGATACTAAATTATGAGAATCAGCAATGCGATTACAACAATAAAAGCAACGATAAAAAAATAAAGAACAAGAAACAAAAGCAAAAACAAGACTTAGACGAGTTATTCGAAAAAATTAAGGAAATAGATTACTCCAAATTTTACGATTCCGAGTTTAAGAATATACTAGATCAATACTGGCTCGATTATCCCTTTTCTATGGCTGTTATCTGTGAGGATAACGGTGATATAACATACAATGTCTTAGAGCCTAAAATATCAAAGGACGAGTTCTACATAATTGAGAAAGTTCACAGGGAATTAAAGGACAGAATAATCCTAAAAGACAGCAATGAGATTTGCGACAGGGAAAAATTCCTCTTCAAAGAGTTCATCCAGACGCTGAAAAAGCTCGGATACGATCTCAGCATCGAATCAATCGGGAGGCTCTGGTATTACATCCGAAACTACTTCTTAGGCTACGAGAGGCTTGATCCAATCTTAAAAGACCCATACATCGAAGATATATCTTGCAACGGATACAATCTCCCAGTTTACGTATTCCACAAAGCCTATGGCAGCATTCCAACGAACATAACTTACACTGCAGAAGAACTCGATCGTTTCATTTTAAAACTTTCTCAAAAAGCAGGTGTGCAAGTGTCTTTGGAGACTCCACTCGCAGACGGATCTATTTCCGAAAAAACGAGAGTTCAGCTAACTTACAGAAAAGTCGTAAGCAGCAAGGGATCCTCTTTCACCATAAGGAAGTTCAGCGAAGAGCCGATAACGCCCCTCGATTTAATATCTTGGAACACCATTAGCGCTGAAGCCATGGCTTTCCTCTGGCTTGCGATAGAGAATAGAAAGAACATGATTATAATCGGTGGAACAGCAAGCGGGAAAACGACGATGCTGAATGCCGTATCGTTCTTCATCCCTTATCACTCCAAGATCGTCTCCTTAGAGGACACAAGAGAAATCAGCCTACCGCACAAGAACTGGCTACCCCTCGTCACAAGGGAAGTTGACGGAAAATCGAGGGTTGATATGTTCGATCTGCTCAAAGCCGCCTTAAGGCAGAGACCGGAATACATACTCGTCGGCGAGATTAGGGGAAGGGAAGCAATAACCCTCTTTCAGGCTATGAACACCGGCCATACAGTGTATTCAACATTTCACGCTGGAGATGTCGATTCGGCTATAAAGAGGTTCATCCACGATCCAATAAACGTTCCAAGAGCTATGTTCTCCCCCCTTGATTTAATCATGTGTCTAAGACTTGAGCACGTAGGAGGTAAGGTCGTGAGAAGGATGATTTCACTGAACGAAGTTTCCGTGGATATTGAGGGAAGAATACGTTTCAACCCAGTATTCGAATGGGATGAAGCAGAAGACGTTTTCGTGTGGCACGGATCATCGAAAGTTATACCGGAGATATGTAAGATTTTGAACATCAGCTACGACGAGGCTGTCGAGGAGATAAAGAGAAGAGCTAAGTTTCTCAAAGAGTTGGCAAAAAACAGACCGTATAACATGCGAGAGTTAATAGGCGAGATAAACGAATACAGGAAGAAATTTTATGAAAGCATATAGCCTATATATATTCCCCGTAAAGAAGGACTATTTCAAAAAAATTTTGAGGGGAGCCATGCTTAGCTACACGCCAGAGTATTACTCAACGATCGCTCTATTCGGGAGCGTTTCAGCTTCAATCGCTGGCTATATAATAACCCTCATGCCGAAGTTCAAGTTCTTGTTTCCCCTTCTTCCCGTGCTCTTCTTTCTCATTACCTATGCTTTCTTTGCGACATATCCCTCTATAAGGATGAAGTCAAGGAAAACCAAAATCGATCTGAAATTGCCACATGCGATAACATACATGCAGGCTTTTTGCGAAGTTCTCCCGCTCTACGAAATATTCAAAATGATATATCGAGAAAAGGAAATATACGGAGAAGTTTCTGAAGAGTTCGGATTTATTGTAAGGGATGTTGAACTGTTTGGAGATGACATCGTCAGTGCTATGAGGAATTTGGCGAGCTCAACGCCATCTGAAAACTTGAAAGAGTTCTTAGAAGGCTTAATCATGGCTTTCGAGAGCGGAGGAAGCCTGAAGGATTACATGCTAACGAAGATAGACCACTTCAGGGAGAGGGCGAAAAGACAGTCCGAATTGAATTTAAAAACTTTAGAAATCTTAGCCGAAGTTTACGTAGTTATGTTTGTAGCACTTCCAATATTCTTGATCGTTGTCATATTTGCCATGCAGATCGTTGGAAAAAGTGTTGGCTACGAATATTATCTTTACCTATACGTATTCCTGCCGATTGGCTCTCTTCTCCTAATACTCATCATAGACACCGTAAACGTGAAAGAGGATCTGAGTGTTACGAGGATTATAA
>CAYWXE010000100.1:0-4071 GCA_964462505.1 uncultured archaeon
TATCTAAATCTTCCTTTACATCTCTTTTCAAAGCTGTAATTCCTCTTTCTTTTAAAACGAATTCAACAGCCTTTAAACCGTTGACGTGTCCTACTGCTACACCTCTCTTGTTAACTTCTACAATCTTTGAAATTCCTAACTCATTTTTCAGAATTTCGATTGTTTCCTCAAAGCTCTTTCCCCTTTCTGGAAGTGTATCCTCATAATAGGATTTTACCTTCTCTTTAAAACATACCGCAATCAATCCTCTACCAATGTTTTCGCCGTTTAAGGCGATTGGATATCCATATTTAAATTTAAGTGGGAAGATGTTAAAAGCTATGGCATTTGCTCCTTTATCCCTTATTGGTCTTAGGATTTTATTCATCGGATATACAATTTTATCCTCCAATAGATCTGAGAATTTTTTTAAAGCGATTTCATTTCCTTTCCTATAGCTTCTGTAATATATCTTTTCTCTTATCAAAGCGTTTAAAGCTTGCAACCTTCCAGAGAAGTAGAACACGGGATATATCAACAAGTAAAAGTTATAGGTTTTTAGATCTCTCAGACCTTTACAAACTCTCTTGGTAGAGCCTTTAAAGCAGTAGACATCGCATTTGGCATCGAGAAGTAATAGCAATGCCCCCCTCATCCAAACAGCTTTAGGCGTAATATATCCTTCAATCGGCATACAAATAGTTTTACACCTCAGAAGTTTTGAAAACTCCTTGTAGTGATTTATGAGGTCTCCGACTAAGAAGAATATACCAAGATTTGGCTCAAAATCTATCTTTTTTAGTTTCTCCTCCAAATCTCTTAAAGCATCTCTTATATTTGGATATGGGGTATATATAAATTCAAATCTCATATACAACCTTAAACTGCTCTTTTATAGAGGCTGCATCTATTCTGAGCTTATAAGCTGAAGCCTCATCACTTGAAAGAATCCCCAAAACGAGGGTTTTTGAGATTGGATATAATAGTATGTAGTAGTTCTTAAATCTGAACTCCGCCTCGTTAAAGAATCCCATAGATATATAGTCTATAAGGGTCTTTATCTGCCTTTCGAGCCAATAGATAACATCTAACACACCTTCAACCCTTTTTGAATCTACAAAAACTGGTGTACCATCTATTCTGTATAAAGAAACCATAAGAACGTTTTCATCTGAAATTATGGGTTTCAAGATTTCTCTGATCTGTTCTGTCATATCAGCCTCTTCACGATCTTGTCAAGCTCTTCTCTTGTTATCATGCCTTCACTCGCAAGTTTTATGAGTTTCTTCTTAGCTATATCCGATACATTTAAATTGCTAATTATATCCCTAGCATCGAATCCTTCACATCTCCTGTTTTCGATAACGATTCCAACACCTTCAACTATCGAGTACGGAAAGACTCCATCAGCATGCCACGAATACCTGTGCTTAACAACTCTTAAAGTCCTATTGAATATCTCTCCATATCCTATATTCTTGAGATGTATCACAGAATCCGCTAAGAAGAGAGGAATCGATGTACTTGGATCTGAGAGGTTTCCATTGAACGGTTCTTCAAGTGTTATGAGGGCAGTTCCCACCTCTCTTAAGTTCTTAAAAAACCATCCTATGTCGCTCCTTGCAGAGTAGTCAAAAGAGGCAATGAGTGGTGTAAAGGAGTCTATAACTACTCTTAAATCTCTACCCGATTCGAGTATAAAATTCAAAACATCACTGTTCAGAAGGGATATGTTTTCACTGTGAAATCTACCAACTCTTAATACTTCATCTCTAATGTAATCCTTAAGATTCCATCCAAAGGATTTGGCAACTCTGAGAAAATCTTCCCTATCTAAATCAAATGAAACGTAAATGCATTTATCACCACTTTCAAGCCCTTCAAGGATGTACTGAAGAGAAAATATTGTTTTTCCACAACCGGTTGTTCCTAAAACGACGTTGACGGTATTGCTAACAAATCCTCCACCTACAAGCTCATCTAAGCCAAATACACCTGTTTTTACTCTCATTAAAATTAGATTGGAGGATCAGAACTTAAAAAGCTTACTTGTCCTCTATACCCCTTTCAGTTATTCTAAATATGGCTTCACCTTCTGGTAGATGTGGTGAATCTATAAGCCTTGCAACTCTTAAATCACCCTTACTCTTTCTCAGGTATACTCTGTAAGTGGCTGTATGGGCAACTATGTGTCCTCCTACGGGTCTAGTGGGATCGCCGTAAAATGCATCTGGCTTAGCCATTACTTGATTGGTAACAACTACTGCCGCATTGAACAGCTCTCCAAATCTCAATAGATCGTGTAGGTGTTTGTTAAGTTTTTGCTGCCTATCTGCGAGGGTACCCCTACCAACGTATTCCGCTCTGAAGTGTGACGTTAGAGAATCTACGACGAGTAGCCTAACAGGCTTTCCTTCCCTTTTCAGTTTTTCAGCCAATTCCTTTGCATTGTCAACTAACAGCATTTGGTGATTTGAGTTGTAGGCTTGAGCTACGTATATGTTCTTCAGCACATCATTTGGATCTAATCCCTTTGCTTCAGCCATCTGTATTATCCTCTCTGGTCTAAACGTATTTTCGGTATCTATTATTATCGCTGAACCGTTCAAACCTCCTTGATCTTCTGGGAGTTGAACGTTGACGGCTAACTGATGACATATCTGGGTTTTTCCACTCCCGAATTCACCAAATAACTCTGTTATAGCTTGAGTTTCTATACCTCCTCCAAGTAAGTTGTCCAATTCTTTACTACCAGTTGTTATCTTTGCAACTCTTCTCCTTCTTTCGAGTATAATATCTCCGCTTTCAAATCTACCGATGTTTGCAAGTTTTCTTGCCGCCTGGATTATCTTTAAAGCTGTAGACTCACCTATTTCTGCCGCGGCTGCAAGCTCTGCTGGAGCTGTGACTGCTATTGATTCTATCGTTGAAAATCCAGCTTCTCTAAGTTTTCTTGCCGTTTCAGGCCCTACACCTGGCAAATCCTCCAAATCGAGTATTTTTACTTCTTCATTCTCCTTTACCTTAGCCATTACCTATGCTCGAACAGATGTGTTTAAACTTTTTTTGTCTTAATAGAAAAATTATTTTATTTATAAATGATTTTTTTTAATATTTAAAAATTTTATTTTTAAATTAAAAATTAAGTGGTTATTAAAGAGATATCGCAGATGTATGAAGCGATTAGTTAGATGTCTCATCGTGCACAATCCGAATTCCCTACAATAACGTCGCATTATTACTGAACAATTTAAATATATTTAAATATTATACAATAAATATTTTTATTTATATTAAATTTACTAAATATTATATGAGATGTCAAAACTAACTCAGACAAACTTTAATTCAATAGAGATAGAGATTCAAACCGTGATCTCGATAATAAATTACGGAGTTGGAAATATAAAAAGTATTGTAAAAGCTGTAGAATACGTTGGAGGTAAGGCTGTAGTGACAAGCGATAGAAAACAGATATTAAATTCAGATGCTATCATACTTCCAGGGGTTGGAGCTTTTAAGACTGCAATTCAGAAGTTAGGTCCTATAAGGGATGTAATTGACTCTTTAACAGTCCCCGTTTTAGGTATTTGCTTAGGTATGCAACTATTTGCCACCAAAAGCTATGAGGGTGGTGTAAGTTACGGATTGAACTATATTCCCGGTGAGGTAGTAAAATTTCCGAGTAGTGTTGGAAAAATACCCCATATGGGATGGAATACAATTAAAATCGTTAGATATAATGAGATACTCGATGGAATTGAAGACAACAGTTACGTATACTTCGTTCATTCATATCACATGAAAACCAACGATAAATTTATGATTACAAAGACTAAATATGGAATTGAATTCGTATCAGGAGTTGCAAAGGACAATTACTATGGATTTCAATTCCATCCAGAAAAGAGTGGAAAAATTGGACTGAGAATTATCGAGAACTTCGTTAAGATCGCTAAGAGATAACCAAAAACTTCATAAACTCTTCCAAGTCATTATTATCAAAGGGCCCGTGGCTCAGCCTGGTTAGAGCGTTCGCCTGATAAGCGAAAGGTCCGGGGTTCAAATCCCCGCGGGCCCATTTTTAGTTTA
>CAYWXE010000101.1:0-4022 GCA_964462505.1 uncultured archaeon
TCAGCACGTCTTCCAGCATCTTTTCTACAGCATCGTAATCGAGAATGTGAGGATCTGCAGTACAATCAACCACATTAAGATCAAGATAATAGACCCTCATACTATCACCAACTTACTTTTTTAGGTATTTTATCTACCTATTTGAGTATACTTGTAAGGTATACCTCTTCAAGTATTTTTTAGAGTTCAAAATACTTTGAATGCCTCAAAAACTCTACTCACGAATTCCTTTGAAACTTTCATCAGAGAGCTGTAAGATGGCTGGATTCCGGGCTCAGTATACTCCGGCTTAGCCTTCACGTACAGATCAAGGTTCTCGAAATAGTATATGCTGTATGAGCCGCCAGTAGCAACGACTCTGAACTCAATCGGTGGTATGTGGTGTTTAGTTCTTCTCCTACCTCTTACAGTCCTCCCCCTCTCCAGGCAGACATCCTCAACTAAATCCGCTAAAACTACCTCAGACAACATAACCACCTCCAAAACTTAGAGAATAACTAAAAATACTAACTTGAGAAAATTTAAAACCAAATAAATAAAAATATTAGAAAATTAGTGATTTGCACATCTTCTAAATTTTTCAGCAACCGATTTGCTTACTCTTTCACTAAGCTTAAAAACATCTTTCTCAGTCATTTGGCTTCTAGATACGATCTCTTCAAGTTTCTCTAAATTTTGAATTTCTCTTTCAATCATTTTTCTTATAGCTTGTGACCAATCGATTCTGAACCTTTCCATTTTTCTTTTCAAATCTTCTGGAATATCTATTCTTAATTCAGCCATACTACTCTACCTTTTGTCTTTTGGGAAGATCTCAAAGCCCAAATTAACTTTCTCAAAGTGTTCATCCCCCGTAAACGCCTTTGTGATTCCAAATTCTTGCATTACGACGAACGATGTTAGGTCAGTGAAAGATATGTCTGGTTTATCCCGATACGTTTTTCTAAGATTCCATGCAGCATTAAACCTCTTTTCGTCTATTTTTTCTAATACTATTTGATTCAATTTTATAGCTGTAAATAAAGCTTCAACGAACTTAACGGCTTTGTCGAAAGCAACACTTTTGAATAAAGCTGTTATTACTTCATCAAGCACGTAATCCGTTGTAACCATTCTATAACCTTTCCTTACAATTTCTTCATAGCCTCTTTTCGCAACTTCGTGATATCTGTCGTTCCTGTTAGCTAAAGCAAGCCAAGCCCAAGTGTCCACAAAGATTAATTTAACCGTAGACATATTTATCGTGCCTCTCTGCTAAATCTGGCGGTCCTTCACAAATTCCTATTACATCAGATAATACGTCTTTCTTACGTTTCTCTTCTTCTAAACGTCTTATGAACTCTGCAACTTCCTTTAACAGATCATCTGGTAAGGATCTTATCTTTGCAATAATTTCTTCTCGATCTATCATCTATTTCACCTCGGTTAATCACAATAAAAACAATTCGTACAAGGTGAGTTAAAAATTTTTAATTCGTGTAAGCCTTCTACTAAATCATGTCAGACCAGATTTCTTTAAGCACTTCTCTGACAGGATCAAGTAAAGGTGTCTGCATCTTCTCCTCCTCAAGCTCTATGACCTCTGCTTTTCCCTTTCTTTTGACGATCAAGACACTCTGAAGCTTTACTGCATCTATCTCGTGAATCATTACAACGTCTTCAACATCAGATTCAAGGAAAGGAACTTTTACTAAACGCCTCATTCTGCATGGGAGAACGACAATACAAGCCGTTGGTCTGTGTATTTTGATTATCTGTGGTAGAAGAAATGTGAACGTGAATTGCTTTGTTAAATTGTCTACGAATCCTAACCCTACTATCGCCTTTAGCTTGTCACCATCGAGGAGGATTGCATGAGGAAAAGGCTCTTTCCCGGCTTCAAAATCCTTTCTAACAGACTCAACCACTCTATCAAATACTCTTTCAACTTGATCCTGCATAGTATCACCTCTTCTGGCAATAAAATTGAAATAAAAGCTAAGAAGAGCGTATCCAAACTTCGTCCCAGCTTCCCGGCCCTAAAACCGGATGCGGCAATGCAATGGTCGTTATGCTCTTAGCTTTAGCATACTTTGTCAGGTCTGCCACTTCTCTTGCAAGCTGCATGCCTTCAGAGTTGTGCCCGTTAACTCCATTGTAAGATGGTATTGCAAGCTTTGTAATTCTGGTTCCAGCCCTTTCAAGTCCTTCGATGAAGTCTTCCACAATTGCAGTCTCGCCAGCATCTAGATCTCCAATGAAGAGGATTGTGTCGTTATTATAGCTGATAAGCCACCATGTGCTGTGAAGTCTCCTGATGTTTCTGCCAGCAATTCTGCCCACCTCTCTTGGAGTTAGGGCCTTAATAACGATCTTAGCATTCTTGCTAGGTTTGAAGATAATTGGCTTCCCATCCGCTATTATTGGATTGATGTGTCTTACATTCGGTCTGTCAGCCCAGTGCTTATGTATGACTACTATGTCAGCAGTATTCTTTGGAATGTGATCAGCGTGAGTATGGCTTATGATTGTTAGAAATGGTTTGGTCGTGGATGGAGCCATCCAAACGTCGAGCTGGAGCATTCAGACACCTCCGAAAATCTTGAGCATGTGATTTTCACAATGCAATCGCACTTGTTAGTATTTCAGCGAAGCTGGCAATTGTAGAGTTTGTTGTGTCGGGAACAAATGCTTTAGCAATGCCCGCAACGCACAGCATTGCAATCTGGGTAATTTGATATACCCTGACAGTTCTTCTAAGCCAGCTAAGATTCTCCACCGCAAAATCCCTGACTTCCACCTTGTGCGTAAATCTGTTCACTGCAGAGAAGTTTGGACAGTAGGCAGCAACCTTCGGCGTAAACAATCTGTCAACCCAACCCACAACCCTCCTACCAAACGCAGGCAATGCCTTCAAGCCCTTTCGGGCGACCTCGCTGGAGCCAACAAAAGGCTTATATACTTTTATTCCCAACCTACTCATGCTAGACCCCCTTGTTCCTTCTCAGGGGCGGCGAGCGTGTTTCAGCCCGGAGAATCCGCCCCATACAATCAAATAAAGTGAGTTCTAAGCCCAGAAACAACTATTTTGAATTAGAAAGCTAAAAATAGGGAGAACTGCTTAATGAATGAAGATTGGCAAAAAAGAGTATAGAGTTTACAACTTTAATCAGTTTTCGAGTTCGATCTCTCCCGCAGCAATTGGACGCATTAGCAATCTCCCTTCGTGAAATTCTCTCATAATCTTATCTATTTTCCTAGAAATCTCTGGCGTGAAATAAGCTTCTTTGCATCTCTCACAGATGTGAGCTGGAACATCTTTAATTACCACTAATTCGTCCCTAACTCTAGCAATAAATTCTGTTTTACCCTCACGTAATTCCCCATTACACAAATCACATTTGTTCAGTTTCATAAGCTCTAATCCAATTTTGTATAAACTTCTATTCCCACTTCTCTCGCAAATTCCATGGCTTTTTTATCAACATACGGTGACACTACTGCCAGTTTTGGTTTAACACCCTTTACTTTTTCGTAAAGCTGTCCTTTTCTTAGGAGAATGCTAACATCGCTCTTATCAACGTTCGATTTCACCTCGATGAGCACGTGCTCACCATCCCTAACAACAACATCTACGTCAACAACGGATGGATGACCAAAGACAAAACCTTCCTTATCCTCATAAACCCATTTTTCGACCTTTCCACCGAAGTACCTCTCTACAACACCTTTTAAACCCTCTCTGAATGCTTCCTAACTCATTAAACCCCATCTTGCACCGAGAGAATCAATTTTTCTCTCCAGAGTTTCAAATCTCTTATCATGCTTTTCCAATCTTGCAAGAATTTCGTTAAATTTCCTATCATGTTCTTCAAACCTCTTCGCCATCTCCTTCCTAAGAGTTCTTAACTCATCTAGAATCTCCTTCAAGCCTATAAGCCCAGCTACAGTATATCTGAACTCCTTATCCCTTTCCAGCAGATTGATGATGTGCTTCTTCAACTCTTCCTCAGATAGCATCATAATAACTTCAACTCCCCATT
>CAYWXE010000102.1:0-3947 GCA_964462505.1 uncultured archaeon
TATCTTTTTACAACTGGCATATTCCTAAGCCATCCTATATCTGGTATGTATAGTCTCCTCAAATCCTTCATACCCAATTTAAGCATCGCCAACCTTCCTATTCCCAAACCCCATGCTAAAACCTTTCCTTTAATTCCCAAAGGCTCTGTGACTTCCTTCCTAAATACTCCAGCACCACCGAGCTCAATCCATCCTAATCCATCTACATAAACCTCCGGCTCAACGCTCGGCTCTGTATATGGGAAGTATCCGGGCCTAAACCTCACATCCTCAAATCCCATCTTGACGAAAAACTCTTTGAGTAATCCCAACAAATGCTTGAATCCGACGTTCTTATCCAAAACAACTCCCTCAAGCTGATCAAACTCTGGCAGATGTGTAGCATCTATTGCCTCCCTTCTGTAAACTCTGTCTATACAGAAAGCCTTTTGAGGTGGTTCTGGATTCTTCGCCAAATAGTGTATAGTTATAGCAGTGGTATGAGTTCTCAAAACAAGCTGTTTTGCCTTGTTTATATCCCATCTCCCACCCCATCCAGTTGAGCCAGTAATCCAACCGTTTTCATGTGTTTGCTTTACCTTCTCAGCTAAACTCATATCTATTTCAACGTACTTGTCTAAGTAGAACGTGTCTTGCATATCCCTTGCAGGATGATCCTGAGGCTGGAATAGTGCATCGAAGTTCCAGAATGAACTCTGGACGTAATGACCTTTTATCTCTTTAAATCCCATCTCCAAGAATATCTTTCTGCATTCTTGAATTATCCTCTCATATGGATGCATCTTTCCGCCATAAACGTCTTTAGCTGGGAGTGTTATGTCGTACTTCAAAAACTCCTTTTCCCTCCAAGCTCCACTCTGCAGGAGCTCTGGTGTTAAATCAGTTATCAACTCCTTCAATTCGATTTCAGGCTTTTGTATGAGTTCTATCGAGATTTCTTTTTTCTCTTCTTTTTCAATTAGCTTCCTCCTCTCAAGGACTTTTAAGACTTTTTTATCTATCTCAAATCTTCCCCTAGATATCGATTTTAACGCTTCTTTTTCCTCAAAACTTGGAATTCTTAGCAATACAACCTTACCATTCGATATATCAACAGCTTTCTTCTTCCTTAACCATCCCAAAGCTATTTCAAACTCCTTACCCATTAACTCCTTAAGCTCTCTTATATCGTTCGTCTTCTCAAGTAACGAAATCAACCTCTCCTCAGGTAACCCGATTTTTAGATATCTTTCACCTTCTTCAGTTAATTTATACTCAACAGATTTAGACTCGTGAACTCTTAAATAGCCCTTTTCTTGAAGCATGTAAGCGGCTTTAAGTACTGCATCTCTTTTCAAATCCGAAACCCTAGCAGCTTCATCTAAGCTGTAAATCTTACCGATTTTGAGTGATTTGAGCAATTTCATCTCAATTATTGAAAGCATAGAAATTGAATGTCATTAAGATTAAAAAATTTAAACTTAAGAGGTGTTCGCGATCACTTTGTTGTCTTTAGTGAATAATCGATTGAATTTTAAAATTAACGATTAAAGTTCGATTTAATTGAACAGTTATACGCAAATAGAAGACATAGGAAAATCAGAAACCTACAAGAAATCTACTGAACGAAAATATAAAAATTAATTTTAATAATATTTACGAAGGAAAAGGAAAGTTTTATCTTTACACTCAGTAGCATCGCGTTATGAAACTCCTACTAATCCACGCAGACTACATGGAATACGAGGTTAAGAAGAAAACGAAAATCGCTGAAGATTACGATAAAAAAGGTGAGAGACTTGAGGAAGTTCTTGTAGCATTCGTTTCAGTTGAAAAAGGAGATAACGAAGAAGTCGTAAAGAAAGCGGCAGAGGAGATAAGAGATGTTGCAAAAAAGGTAAACGCTGAGAGGATTTTGATATATCCCTATGCTCACCTTTCATCGAATTTAGCAGATGCTGAAACAGCTATAGACTTATTGAGAAATCTCGAAGCCGAGTTGTCAGATTTGGATGTTCATAGAGCACCGTTTGGATGGTATAAGTCTTTTAAGATTTCGTGTAAAGGTCATCCCTTAAGTGAGTTGTCAAGGGAGATAAGTGCTGAAGCTAATTTGGAGGTAACTAAGGCTTTAGAGGCTGAGGAAAAAATCGAAAGCTACTGGTATATCTTAACTCCAGATGGTAAGCTTGTGGATGTCGAGGAGTTCGACTTCACCGGCTACGAAAACCTAAAAAAGTTCGCTAAATACGAAATGGAGAAGAGGAGAGCAGTAGACAGAATCCCACCGCATGTCGAATACATGAAAAGGCTTGAAATAGCTGATTACGAAGAAGCAAGTGATTCGGGGCATTTGAAGTACTATCCAAAGGGTAGGCTCATAAAGAGCTTGCTTGAGGAATTCGTTACGAGGAAGTGCATAGAGTACGGAGCGATGGAAGTTGAAACCCCGATAATGTACGACAGAGAACATCCAACACTCAGGAGATACCTTGAGAGATTTCCTGCGAGGCAGTACATACTAAAAGGCGATAAAAGAGATTTCTTCCTACGATTTGCAGCATGCTTCGGGCAATTCCTAATAAGTGCGAATTCAGTCATAACTTATAAGAATTTGCCGTTAAGGATTTACGAGTTAACACGATATTCGTTTAGAAAGGAGCAGAGAGGAGAATTAGTCGGTTTGAGAAGACTTAGGGCTTTCACAATGCCAGATATGCATACGTTTGTTAGAGATTTAGAGCAGGCTAAGCAGGAATTCTTAAATCAGTACAAGCTTTCTGTCGAAATTCTAAACGAGATAGGTTTGGAGCCAAGTGATTACGAAGTTGCTATAAGGCTTACAAGGGATTTCTACGAGGAAAACAGAGAGTTCATACATGAGCTTGCAAGAGTCTTAAACAAGCCAATACTTGTGGAGATGTGGGATGAGAGGTTTTTCTACTTCATATTGAAGTTTGAGTTTAACTTCATAGACGCATTGGACAAGGCTTCAGCCCTTTCAACTGTCCAAATAGACGTTGAGAACGCTGAGAGATATGGAATAACATATGTAGACTCAGACGGAAAGGAGAAGTATCCCTTAATTCTGCACTGCTCTGCAAGTGGAGCTATAGAAAGGGTTATGTACGCATTACTTGAAAAAGCTCATTTAATGCTTGAAAACGGGAAACTTCCGATGTTGCCAGTTTGGCTTTCTCCAACTCAAGTCAGAGTTATTCCCGTCAGTGAAAGATACCTCGATTATGCATTAAGGGTTGCAGATGAACTCGAAAAGAGGAATATAAGGGTTGACGTTGACGACAGAGATGAGACGTTAGCAAAGAAGATAAGAGATGCATCGTCTGAATGGATTCCGTATATAGCAGTTGTAGGAGAGAAAGAGGTTAAGAGTGGAAAGGTTACCGTTACTATAAGAGCTGAATCCTCGCTAGAAGAGCAGAAGAGAGTTGAAATGGATATCGATGAACTTGCAAATAGGATAGCTAACGAATGTAGAGGTAAGCCGTTTAAACCTCTATGCTTGCCTAAGTTGCTTTCAGCAAGACCGAGCTTTAGGTGATAGCGTGGAGGAGTTTATAAAAACTACAATGCCAATAGTATTGGGAATAATAGCTGGGATTCTTTCATACTTCGTGACGTCTGGAATGCATCAGAGGGATCCGTTTGGAATAATAATACTTGTGTTTTTTATATACGTTCAGAAGTTCATATTGAAGAGATTTGGAATAACTCCCGAACCAAAGGATTGGGTTGGATACGCGTTTTTTACATTTTCAAGTTGGTATATAACTTGGACCTTTATGCTGAACGTTTGATGTCGTTATAAATCACTTTTGATACTTTAAACGATTTATCGTAAACTTCATAAACCTCAATAACGTCAAATAGTTAAGGGCCGGTAGCTCAGCCTGGTAGAGCGCCGCCTTGGCATGGCGGAGGCCTGGGGTTCAAATCCCCACCGGTCC
>CAYWXE010000103.1:0-3907 GCA_964462505.1 uncultured archaeon
GATCTTTTTTTCTACTACATCTTTGCGGAATGCTGTTAGAGCGTCCATCGCTATGAAAAACCCTAACTTGCATTCCCATTATCGCAGCACCAGATGCCAAAGCAGATACTGCTTGTAACTTCTCTGCTTAATATCACTATCATGAACTTCATATCAAACGAATTTACAAACATTTAATATCTTTGATGAAGTTTTACACTCCTTTAAAGACCTAAATTAAATTTTGATCATATCATATAAAAATATACAAAATATGATATTATTAAAAATATATAGGAATGTTTTATTCCAGCAGAAATCTTCCCCTCACCAATAACTCCAGCTATTAACCCAGATAGAACAGCTATTATGACAGTTGTCTCAAAAAATATCTCTTTTACTACGTTTACATCTATTCCAGCCCCGAATCCACCTATTGTTGTAACGCTTAAACCCGCAAATGCGGATAAGAAGTTCTTGATCATCGTATACGAAACGAATAGGAATACGAATATCGACATGTATATTATTATCACATATAATAACATACTACTCCTAAGCCTCTTCCTAAACCTTATCTCTGATTCAGTATAACTTGCAACAGCTGAAAATGCATCTTTAACTGTTGAAGTAGCCTCTAAAGCCTTTACAATTGCTGGAATTGCTTTTGAAAGTATATCACTTTTAATTCTTAATCCAAACCTTACAAAAGCTCTTGGAAGTAGAACACCCCATTCTATTTCCCTTCTAAGTATCCTTATCTCCTTGGTTAAGATTCCCATTTCAGTTGTTGATAACACGTTTAACGCTTCGAATATGCTTAATCCAGCTTCGTTTAGCATAGCCAACTCTGAAAAGACGTCTGGTATTCTCTCCTCAGCCTTTCTTATAGCCCTCTCTTTCAGTTCAAGTATTATTATAAACGGAATTACAAAAGCCGAAATAGAAAGGATTACTGCAAGATTTAAGCTTAAATACTTATGTGCTACAACTAAAACAACTAAGGCTAAAATTGAAAAGTGAAAAGATATTACCCTTAGTTGAATAGCATATAAATCCGTTCTAAACGGGTGAAGTAGAAACTTAATCATTCTCTTCTTAAACCTCTTAATCCTATCGATCTCAAACGATCTCTTAAAACCTTCGAATATGTTTGCTTTAACAATTCCATACCTCTCCTCGTACTCCTCAAGCTTAACCTTAGGAGCTGGCATAAACGACTTGATCAACCATAAGAACATAACAGTCGCAATCGGTAACACTAATATCACGATATTCCTATACATCACGAGTATCTCCTTACCTAACAACTTCATAACTACAAAGATGACGAGCAAAAACAGTGGAAGTAAGACGAATACAGATATGAAAACCTCAGCCATTAAACCCATAAACTCTGTGAAGGCTTCAAACGAGACCTCTTGCTCTTCTATATACTTCCCAGACTTCCCCTTAAGAAATTCTGAGATACTTCCACCACCCTTTACGACGAATATTAAATCGTCTAAAAAGCTTGAGAGTTTTTCACTCGGAGTTGTATCTCTGACAAACCTCATGGCATCTAGCACATCCTTCCTAAAGAGTTCAACCTGCTCAACTATTATTCCGAACTCCTTACTCAACTCACCAAACACGTGCTTTGCCCCAGCAATAGTTTTTATCATCTCGTAGACAGAAGAACCCCCTACAGCCATTCCGTACATCATGTTTACGGCGTGTGGTAGATACATCTCTATCTCGCCCCTTCTCCTATTGAATACGAAGAAGGGGTAGGATAAAATCAGATACTTTGTTAATCTAAACACGACAAAACCTATGATAAATCCAAGGACTGCTGCATGGAGCTTATAGGTCGTGAATAGGTATAGATATGGATAGAATTGAATGTAAAACGGGGTTTTACTCAGCATATAGAGTATTACGCTTGGAGGTATACTGTAGAAGAGTATAAAGCCTAGAATTGAGCCTGTAATCAGAGATATATAGGAGTAAAAAGATGCGATTGCAACTAGTTTTTGAACGGTTATAGGAATCCTCGCACCGACTAAAGCCCTTTCAATTTCCTTATACTTCTCGGGATTAACCTTTACGGCTAAAGTGTACTTCTTAATGAGTGTTGCTGGGACGAATAGTCTTAAGGTTTCTCTTACTTCACTCATCTCTTTCCACCTACACTCTGCAATTCCTCAATCGCAACTTCGGGATTTTTATAATACATATGTATAAATTTCGTAACGTTCACGTAATCCCTAATTCCCTTCTTGTGCATAGTTTCTAAGAACTCCTTTCTCCTCTTTAACTCTTCCACAACTTCTACTACGTCTAAACCGCTCAGAACTGCAATCTTCTCGAGTTTTTTAGAATCTGAAACTTGAACAAATCTATCGGTGGCTGGATCCCATTTAAATATGGGGGTTATGAGCAAATCCTTTGTGACGGGGTCTATTCCAACTATTTCAACTATTTCTCTTGCTTTCCTCTTTCTAACACCTCTCCTAACCCACATAAACTGAACTACAACAGAATCCAAGAATTGAATCATAACTCTTGGAACATCCAATGGCGGATTTTCGAGCCTGTAAATTAGTTGGTTTACGTCTCCAGCGTGAAAGGTTGCGTAAGATGCATGTCCAGTGGACATAGCCTGAAACAGCGTTTGTGCTTCTCTACCACGCACTTCTCCAACTATTATGTAATCCGGTCTTTGCCTTAAAGCCGCTCTAAGTAAGTCGTACATATCGATCTCTTTACCCTCTATTCCAGTCCTCGTAACTCCCGGAATCCAGTTTTCGTGATAGAGTTGGATTTCTCTTGTATCCTCTATCGATACAACTTTAGCCTCTGGTGGAATGAACATCATCAACGCGTTCAGCGTAGTAGTTTTTCCTGCAGCCGTTTCACCTATAACCATAAAGCTCATCTTGTTTTCCACAAGTAACCAGTAATAGGCTAAAATTCCAGAGCTAAGAGTTCCAAATGCGATTAGATCTATTGGTGTAAACGGCTCAACTCTAAACTTTCTGATTGTGAAAGTGCTACCCCTTGTAGTGACCTCACTTCCATACGTCAGCTGAGCTCTACTTCCATCTGGGAGTGTTGCATCGACGAGAGGTGTCGCATAAGATATGTGCTTTCCAGATCTCTGTCCGAGTAATAAAACGATTGAATCCAGTTCTGACTGAGAAAATTTAATGTTTGTTGGCATACTACCGTGAACTCTGTGAAAAACGTATATCGGAATGTCGTAACCGTCACATGATATATCCTCTAACTTCGGATCGATTAGTAAAGGCTCTATTGGCCCAAATCCAAAGAAATCTCTGAACAAGTAGTAAAGCATCTTAAGTGTTAGCTCTTCGCTAATGGATAATCCGTATTCCTCAAGTAAATCGTTTAAAGTCTCTAGAAGGGCTCTAGTCTTTGTCTCTATATTAGCTTCAAACTCCTTTAAGATTAAAGTTTTTCTTAAATCATCATATAAGAGGTTTAATAACTCAAACTCATTTCTCGCTAGAGATGGCTCTATTACATTATAAGTAGTCTTAAAAGTTTCTATATCCCTTCTAATCTGGACTTTAACGAAGTTTGGGATTAACCAGTATTCATCGACGATTTCTATGTTATCAGGCAGAGCTTCTTCCTCTATTACTGGAACCTTTACCCTATCGTAGATCTTGAGTAAGATGTTATAGTACTCTGGAATCATTAAAATCATTATCGACTTAACTTTAAATATATCCTCGGCATGAACGTTTAAATTGTAGTAGTCGTATTATTTAAATTAATAAAAATTGAACAAATATTAGAAATTCTTCAGAGTGATTAGACTACAAAACCCCGCTCATCTCATCATAGGAATAACGTTTCTTCTTTGAATGTTTTGACACTTTTACATGCAATTTTCAGCAATTATTCAATAAAACATATC
>CAYWXE010000104.1:0-3844 GCA_964462505.1 uncultured archaeon
AAAATATACTACTTTCAATCCTCTTTTCATCGAGCTGCCAAAGCTCATTTCGGGCTTGTAGCTAACGTGAACATCTTTCAATCCTCTTTTCATCGAGGGATATACTCTAACATAGATTTGAGTGATAGAAACTATATAATGCTTTCTATTGAACACGATCATTCGAACATGTACACTCGTTAGTAACATTTATAACTCAAACTCCTTAATGTTCGAGAATTCATTTATATACTCCAAACCAATTCATCCATATAACTATTTTTATAATTCAAAATGTTCGAGAAAATTTTCAAGAGCAAAATAGCCATTACAAACTTTAAAACTTTTTACACACCACATAGAGATCACATAACTAAACAGCATATGATTTCTCTAAGATTTAAGCAAAATCTTCAATTAAAACATAGATATAATATAAATATTAACTATAAAGTATTAAAATTATATAATTCAATTGAGTAAACTTCATATCAATTGAAATCAACAATAATTATGAACCTGACGGAATACGGACATCTAATAATCGATGATTTCGGCGCTATATTAAAAAAGAAGAAAAAGAGGATTCTCATAGTATCGAATGATAAGAAAGAAGAAATCCCTTTAAAATCCATTAGGGATGTAATAATCTCTGGAAAGATTAGTATCACGTCAGAACTTTTAAAGGAATTGGCCGAATCGGGTATTGACGTTCTGTTTACTTCTCCAACTGGAAAACCTGTTGCAAGACTTGTAAATGCCAAAGCTGGTGCTACAGCTGGAAACAGATACGAGCAGTATAAGAGTTTAGAAGATTCAAGGGGTATAAAAATAGCGAAATCTGTTATCCTCGGTAAGATAAGGAATCAGATGTCGAATATGAGGTATTACTCAAAGAGCAGAAGATTGAATGAAGAGATCTCATCAAAACTCTACGATTTATACGCTTTAATCAAAGCCAAATACGAGCAACTTCGAGATGAGCAGTTCGAAGACTTAGATCATGCGAGAAAGAAGTTGTTGGCTTACGAGGGAGAATGTGCGAATTACTACTGGGATGGTATAAGAATTGCTTTAGACGATTGGAATTTCGAAAGTAGAGATCAGAAGAGCTCTGATCCCGTTAACTTGAGTTTAAACATTTGCTATAACTTGCTAATGGGACAGGTATGGAAGTATACGCTCAAATTTGGATTAGATCCGTATTTGGGTTATATACACGTTGAACGTCCTGGAAAACTCTCGTTGGTATTCGATTTAATGGAACCGTTTAGACCCATGGTTGACAGATTTACTATTAGTTTCTTGAAAAAGATTTCACCAGCTTATTTCTCTGAGAAATCTAAGGGAACAACGATTTTAATGCTAAAAAATCAGTTCTTCTCAGATTTCATGCAAAACAGAATAGAGTACAAAGGTAGAAAGATGCAAATGGAGACAGTGATGTTTTACTACCTGCAAGAAGTCGTTTCGTTTTTAAGGGGTAATAGGGATTCGATAACAATACCATACATTCCGTGGTGAAATCATGTACTACCTCGATTTAATCGAGATTAAGAGGCTTACAAGAGATTTACTTCCTAGGGCGAGAGAACAACAGATAGATGAGAGACTTAGGGGTTGGAACTGGTTTGAAAGTCCTATAAGACCTTATTCATCCGAGTTATTACTCCCTGTTTGGGATATCGCTTGCTCGATATGCCCTACGAGAAGAGATGCTTGGATAAGGCATAAAATCCTCAAAAGATCTATACCTACGACTGTTCATCAAGCAAAGGGGTTTATAATTCATAAACTGATATCATCGATGTTCTTGAAGGCTAAAAAACTCGTTTACTTGGGTTATGAGGATTTAAGAGATGAACTGGTAAGGGATGCAGAGCAGATCACGATGAGAGATATTTCAGATATGCAGAAGAACATAGAGTTTAGCGAGAGGGATGTAAACGATTTGAGGGATTTCTGTAAACAGATAGCCAGATGGCAGGCTACAAGAATAGAGAGTAAGATCTTAGAGGTTAAAGCCAAGTATCCGTTTTTAAACGAGGAGAGCTTAGTTCAGCTTTCTTTTCCAATAGCTACAGAAGTTATAGTAGATGGAAGTCTCTTAGGCTTGAGCAAGTATCTTAGGGCTGATGCCGCTTGGATGCTCGGTGGTATCGTTTTTGATATCAAACTCGGAAGGAAAGAGGAGTGGCATCGCTTACAAGTCGCTGGATACGCATTAGCATTTGAAAGCGTGTTCGAGAGACCAGTAGATATAGGTTGCACTGTTTACGTTTCAAAGGTTGGAAACAGCATAAAAATAGACAGGGATTTTTATGTGATAAGCGATTACTTGAGATCGAGCTTTTTGGAGAAGAGAGATGAGCTTCAGATGATGCTTTTAAAGGATTCTGAGCCAGATGTTGCGAGTAGCTGTCCTAAATACTGTGTTTTCAGGGGTTTTTGCTTTGGCTAACACCTTTGAATTTCCGCTGAATACGTGCAGTAGTCTAACGTAAACTTGAACCCCTTAGCGAACTCCACTCCGAGCACGACTTCTTCCACACCTTCAGAAGTCTCTATAAAACCATCCTTAAAAGTTTTAAGTTCGGGAATAGTTATCCTCCCAAATGTGCCGATAGATTTGGAAAGTCTACCATCTGGTAGGAGTAGATTTCTACTGTGTAAACTTAACTCGTTAAATCTAAGCAATTTAAACAAATCTCTCGGAATTATTGAAAATCCCTCGTATCCCGTATCTAAAATAGCTAATAAGCATCCTTCTTCAGGATACCTAATCGATAGAAGTGGATTCTCTAAGACAACCTCTAATACAGGAATACCATCCACTATCTCCATCCTCTCCTCACCACTGGTTTTATGGATTTAGATGACACGATTACGACACTTCTCGGGTCTAAGTTTTTCTCCTTGAGCATCTCTGCAAGTTCTTCAAGCGTTTTAGCTTCTGCAATAAGTATGTTGTCTTTAAACGCTTTAAAAGTAGTTTCCACTTCTTCAAGCCTAGAAAAGTAAAGTTTTAAAGCCTCCTCTATAATCTTTGACATAACTCCCTTGCCGCCACCTCTCTTCTTCACGAACTCTCTGAGCTTCCTTTCGATCTCATCGCTTATAGAGATTGTAATCGTTCCCATGTAAGTATTTAGTAATTAAACAATATTTAAATATTCTGAACATTTTTACGTGCTCAAATTCAAGATACAACTATGAAGGTTTTAGTCGTTTACGACATAACGAATGACAGTTTGAGAAACAAGATAGCCGACATCTTGAAGGATTTCGGCTTGGTTAGGATTCAGAAGAGTGCCTTTATAGGCTATTTGACGAGTGAAGAGAGGAAAGATTTAGAAAAGATTTTGTCAAGAAAGAGTTTAGAGGGAAACGATAGAATCGATATTTTTCCTATTTGCGACAGAGATTTGAAGTTCCATTCTCGAATTAGGCATGACGGAATCTTCTACGGGGAGAAGTGGGATTAGAAAACGAAAAAGTCTTTATGTCTGTCGTTCAACCTTCCACAGATGATGATTGAATCCAATTCTGAGCTTTGCGATGATGAAATAGCCCGCGACTGATGACTCATTCAAATCTTCCGTATCCCAAATAAGTTTTCGCTCCGACACCGTGATTTTTTAACGCTTCAATTAGCATGTTCTTCGCTTTATTGAGCAGATCTTGCTCTCCATCTCTTAAAGCTAAGGCGAATTGGAACTCAATGCCAGCTGGGACTGTCAAGAAAAATATCGGATTCGGATTGTGCCAGTCCCCGGGAGCTTTTTCTACACTCTTAAGCTCGTTTTCCCTTGCGGAATAATACGGCTGGTAGTGCGGATTCATTATGTCGAGCTCAAGAATCGGT
>CAYWXE010000105.1:0-3814 GCA_964462505.1 uncultured archaeon
AAATCGTGTTCTACTATCATAACAGTCCTCTCTAAGGCAACCTCTCTTATCACGTTTGCAACTGCAATTCTCTGATATATGTCGAGATACGATGTCACTTCATCTAAGAAGTAGAAATCCGCATCCCTCATCAGGCATGCAGCGATAGCAATCCTTTGGAGTTCTCCACCACTCAAATCCCTTATATCTCTACTTATAGCCTCCTTTAAATTGAGTTTTTCAACCATTTCGTCCATTACTCCTCTTTCATCTACTCTTTCAAGCAGATCTCTCACTTTACCCTTGTAGACCTTTGGAATTGCTTCAACGTATTGGGGCTTATGGCTAACTCTTATCTTACCATCTATTAAAGATTTCATGTATTCGAATAGTTCAGTTCCGGCAAATCTCTCAAGGATTTCATCCCAACTCGCCTCATCTCTTCCCAAATTCGGCTTCAGTTGTCCAGAGAGTATTCTCATAGCAGTAGTCTTTCCAGTTCCGTTTTGTCCTAAAATCCCAACTACATATCCCTTTCTGGGTATTGGCAAGTTATACAATACGAAGCCGTTCTTTCCATACCTGTGTACTTCTCTACCCTCAAGCTGTTCTGGTAAGCCTACGATGCTTATGGCTTTAAACGGACACTTCTTAACGCATATCCCACAACCAACACATAACTGCTCTGAGATTACTGCAATGTCTTGAATTACTACTGTTTCGTCTCCAGTTCTAACCTTTGGACAGTACTTGACACATTCATGCCCACACTTCTTCGGCTTGCATCTATCCCTGTCTACTACTGCAATTCTGATTGGCATCGCACAATCTTTGAGCGATTTATTTATATCCCTTGATTTTCAATTCATCATAATAAATAATTCTATAGTAGTGATACAAGTATTGTTTTGGTAGTAGTGCGATAACGTAAAAAAACTAAATCATCGTCACTAAAGTTAAGGCTTGTAAAACTTTGAGGGAGTTGTAAATAGATTTTTTCCAACATGCATTGGAACTTCAGAGTTTTCAAGCCAAGTGTCTTTAAAATGCTTCTCGTCCGCCCATGCGTATACGATTTCAGCTAAGAATACTGAATGCTCTTTCCACTTCACTTCTTCAGCAACTTTGCACTCTAAAAAGGCAATACAACCCCTTACATGTGGTACATCTATTTTAACTCCTCTTTCAAGCTCTAAGCCAAGTCTATTTATCTTATCGATTTTTCTCCCAGAAGTTGTTCCAGCCTTCCAGATTACATCTAAATCTTTAACACTTAAGACGTTTAACGTAAACTCTTTCGATTTGCTGAGTAACTCGTAGCTGTAGTTTTCCCTGTCTACCGCTATTGCTACAGCATCTTCCTCAATTGGCATATGCCAAGCGAGAGCCATTGCATTTGTTTTATCGTTATACTTCGTAACTAATAGAAAAGTCACCTTAGGATGTAGAATTCTATATGCATATTTCATAACCTTTATCGAGATTAAAGGCTTATCAAGCTTACTGATGATGGCTTTAATAGTTGGACTACTTCCATATGAATCTGGAAAGACTACTGTTGCAAAATACTTAATAAATGAAGCTGTTGAAAGGGGATTCGATGTGGGGGTTTCTAAGCCGATATGTGCCGTTAACGGATGGTACAACTACAGTTGCATGATTAAAAGCTTAAAATATAGAAAACTTATAGGTGAAGACGTTTACAAGTTACACAAAGCTGCAAGGAGTTTAGATCCAATTGAAATCGAGAACCCATTCGCCTTACTCTTAATGCCCCCAGATCCAGAAAGGGTAGAGTGGAGGAGTTCGTCTTACACAGCATTAAGTATAATAGATCAGGTTGTTCTGATAAGGATTTCTACTCCAAATAAGACTGTGCATATGTTCATACCTTCAAATGCAAATAGATTGACAAAAACACTTAGAGAAGAACTCGAAAGACTTAAAAGTAATTTAAATCCCACACCAAAAGATCTCGACTACGAAGATCTCGACGGGGTAATCTTAAAAGCTCATGCGATTGTAGACGACTGCGTCAAGCGAATAGTGGATATACATGAATTCACAATTGTTGAATCTTATAGCGATGCTGCCGCACCCACTAAGGGATCACTCAATGCAGATGTAGTTATCGCAGTAGCTCCTAGTAAGCTTGCAATTTACACTGGAGAATTCTATAAAAAGGCTTTAATTGCAATATCGAGTATAAGGGAACCGTGGTTGACGAAAACAGAAGAAATCTTACCACTCTTAAATCCCATAAAAACGATTGAATTAAAGCCCTTCAAGAGAATAGAAATCCTCGATCACGTGCTTAATGCTATGAAGAGTTATTGATTTTTATTAAGTATTATAAATACATGTTGAGTTTAGAGAAGATTTATAACTTTTTAAAAACAAACGGTTTTCGTGCTAAAAAATAGAACAACTCCGCCAGTAAAGGAGAAATGGGTTTACTGTAGAGATGGGGATTGCATTTGCTTTGAAGAGTTTTTACACGTTGGAGACATCAAGTTGAGGTTTAACGAGCCGATTCTATCGATTTCTGTCGATAAATATATCGCGTTAAGAACTAAAAGTAGGGTTTTTTTGGTTAATAGGGATGGAAGGGTTTTATGGGAGAAAAAGGTTAAATCTACAGCTGTGAGTCAATACTCTGATTTCGTAGCGGTTGCCAAGGGTAAAAAAGTTTACATATATGATGTAAACGGGAAAAAAGTAATCTCGAAAAAAGTAAAAGGGAAAATAACTGCTTTGAGTATCGGTAAGAGCTTAGTTGTTGGAAGTGATAGGGGTTTGCACGTGTTAAACTACGATGGTGATTTACTGTGGGAATTAGAAATCGGGAGAGTTACACTTGTAAAGCAAGCAAATCTTATAGCATTAGCACTCGAAGACGAGCTTGTACTGGTTTCGCTTGATGGAGAGCTTCTATGGCGAAAGAGGCTTGATGATGTTATATACGATATCGAGTTCAACGAGGTTTTGGAGGTTTACACGTATAGGAGGGGTGTTGTAACACTATCTCTCGATGGGAACGTTTTAGAGCGTAGAGATGTAACCTACGATTTTAAGTTTTTACCAATTCCGTGGGTAATCGTGAAGAGAGAAATAGAAGCATTTGAAGGGATTTTGAAGAAAGCAAAACCGATAAAGATCAAAGATGTAAAGAAGATGCTAAGAGATGCTAAAAAGCATTACAAGGGTTTTAAATACGGTGAAGCTTATTCATCGATCTGCAAAGCTTCTGAGACTCTGAAAGATAGACAATTACACGTTGTAGTTCCGAAGAGGGTTGTAGCAGATAAACCCTTTGAAATCGTTTTGAAGTTTTATAACTTCTTTGATGAAACTCTAAAGGATTTGACTGTGGATTTAAGTGATTTTGAGAAGTACTTTGAGATATCTGATAAAAAAATTGAGTTCCCAGAGATAAGAAAGGGTATGTGTATAGAAAGGAGCGTCACTGCCATTCCAAAGTATGAGGGTTTGTTCGTTGTTAAAATCGTTATAAACTCGAATTTCGGTGTGTTCCACAAGGAGTTCAAGATAAAGGTTAAAAAGCCAATACTTAAACTTGCGTTTAAGAGAAAGAAGGTTGAGAAACCATCTATTGCGGATTTGTTGAAGTGATCACTAGGAGATACACTTTCTGTTATCTAAAAAATCCTCCAGTAATAGATATCACATCGTCAAAAATATCTACGAAATCTTTTCTTCTTGTCCTAAGTAAGTTCATAGAATTGATAGATATACAACTTCACATCTCCAATGTCTTTTGCTTCTTTGAGTCAACAAAAGTCTTTTCTCCTTTAAGGGGGAATTCTCCAATTTT
>CAYWXE010000106.1:0-3736 GCA_964462505.1 uncultured archaeon
TAGACAGATTAGCCCGTAAATGTCTCGTTAAAACGGAAGTAATCGGTTCTCACCGCTTTGCGAAGCTAACGGAGTTCGGATTGAAGGCTATACCCGATGCAGTTGACTTGTTATAATCAATTCTAAGACCTAAGAATTGCCTTGTATTGATACGTGTAATGCGTATGTATCTATAGGAGTAATATTTATGATACGGAAATTCAAATTCAATTCGAGGTGATTGGTATTTGAAGGTTCAATACGATATCGTAATAGTAGGTGCTGGATTGGCTGGAATGAGGGCTGCGATTGCTGCAGCAGAGAAGAGTGATAAACTCTCTATAGCAATTCTTGCTAAGACTTATCCAATTCGTTGTCACAGCGTTTGTGCTGAAGGTGGAACTGCAGCAGTTCTTAGAGAGGATGATAGCTTCGATTTGCATGCATGGGATACCGTAAAGGGTTCAGACTTCTTAGCAGATCAGGATGCAGTTGAGTTCTTCGTTAGAGAGATGCCAAAAGAGATACTAAGGCTTGACAACTGGGGATGTCCTTGGAGCAGGAGAGAAGATGGGAGGATTGCACAAAGAGCATTTGGAGGGCATAGCGTTAATAGAACAGTCTTTGCAGCTGATAGAACTGGATTTCATGAAGTTCATACGCTTTACGAAAGGATGCTGATGTACGACAACGTAGACAGGTATAACGAATACTTCATGACGAATTTAGTTATAGAGGATGGAACTGTTAGAGGTGTTTCCGCAATAGAGTTGAAGACTGGTGAACTCGTATTCTTTGAGGCGAAGGCCGTTATATTGGCTACTGGTGGAGCTGGAAGGCTTTACGGATTCACAACTTATAGCCATCAGGTTACTGGAGATGGAATGGCTATAGCCTATCGTTGTGGAGTTCCACTTAAAGATATGGAGTTCTTCCAGTTTCATCCAACTGGCTTAGTTCCATCTGGGATTCTGATAAGTGAGGCGGCGAGAGGTGAAGGAGGACACCTTAAAAATAAACTTGGAGAGAGATTTATGGCTAAATACGCACCTAAGATGATGGAAATCGCTCCGAGGGATATAGTTGCGAGGGCTATGTGGAAAGAGATAGTAGAGGGGAGAGGATTTGACAGTGAACATGGCCCATACATAGCTTTGGATTTAACACATCTGGGTGAAGAGAAGATAGAAGAGAGATTGCCTTTGATTAGGGAAGCTGCGATAAAGTTCGTTGGAATAGATCCAGTTGAAGAACCACTTCCAGTCAGACCAGTTGCCCACTATACGATGGGTGGAATTCACACGAACATGTGGACGGAAACTCCAGTTAAAGGTTTGTACGCAGCAGGGGAAGTTGCCTGCGTTAGCATTCACGGAGCGAATAGGCTTGGAAGCAATTCGACTGCTGAATGCCTCGTGTTTGGAAGGGTTGCCGGAGAAAAAGCCGCTGAATACGCTATGAATGCAGGAGATAACCACATTCCAGATAGCTTTGTTAAAGAAGAGGAGAAAAGGATTTACGACGAATTACTTGGACACAGCGGAGATGAAAGTCCATATCAAATTAAGAGGGAGCTAAACGAGACGATGGATAAGAATGTATGGATATTCAGAGATGAAAAGGGGCTTAAGGAAGCTGTCAAGAAGATAAGGGAGCTAAAGGAGAGGTATAAGAACGTAGAGATCAGAGATACTTCAAAAAGATTCAATATGGATCTGCAGTCGACTATTGAAATCGGCTATATGCTCGACTTAGCTGAAGTGGTTGCAATGGGTGCTCTGCTTAGAACTGAAAGCAGAGGTGCTCACTATAGAGTAGATTATCCGAAGAGAGACGACAAGAACTGGCTGAAGCATACCTTAGCATACTACACGACTGAGGGGCCGGTATTCGATTACATCCCGGTAAAGATCACAAAGTGGCAACCGGTTGAAAGGAAATACTGAGGTGATTCAATGGTAGAATTTAGGATAAGGAGGTTTAACGGCGAAGAGACTTACTGGCAGAGTTATGAAGTTCCGGTAAAGAAGGGAATGACTGTTTTGGAGGGCTTGCTTTACATCAAGGAGAACTTGGATTCAACTCTGGCTTTTAGGTATTCATGCAGAATGGCTGTGTGCGGAAGTTGTGCAATGAAGATAAATGGTAAGCCAAGATTGGCTTGTGAAACACAAATAGCCGCATTGAAAAGCGATAGGATTACGATTGAGCCCTTGGACAACTTTGTAGTTATAAAGGATTTGGTTACAGACTTCGAAGGCTTCTTCAAGAAGCATGAAAAGGTTAAACCGTATTTGATAAGAGACGACATAAGCTATGAGAAGCCAGTTGAACTGATTCAGACTCCTGCTGAGCTCAAAGCGTATTACGACTTCACACTCTGCCTTAAATGCGGAGCTTGTTATTCGGTTTGTCCAGCAGCATCTACAAGGGATATACTAGGACCAGCTGCTATTACCGCTGCATATAGATTCTGTATGGACAGCAGGGATAGGGGAGGAGATGAAAGAGTGGACATAATCATAAGTGATGACGGAGCTTGGCGTTGTCACTTCGCGGCTGAATGTAGCGAGGTTTGTCCAAAGCAGATAAATCCAGCTAAGGCCGTTCAGAAGATGAGAGTTAAAGCGGCGATAAGGAGTATAAAGAAGATATTCAGGTGGTAGCGTGAGCGTTAGTGGATGGTTTAGGATTAGTGGAAGAAGTCCTTTCAGCTTGGCTTTTAGCTTACACAGGATTACTGGAATAATATTGCTGATATACTTGTGTATGCACTTAACGTATTTGACGTCTTTAACGGATAAAACGGGGCAAACGTATGAAAAACTTATAAGCACTACTATCAGCCCAACTTTCCTGCCGTTCGATATACTGTTAGTTCTCTGCGGACTATACCACGGAATAAACGGTTTAAGACTAATAGTGCATGAATTTGGATTTGCATACGAGCAGAGAAGGGCGATTTTGGCGATGAGCGTTGTAATAGCTTTAGCTGTGTGGATTTACGCAAGCTACGTGATGTACAAGATAGTGGTGGGTGGTTGAATTGAGAGAGGAGGTTACTCCAGCTAGGAAGGTTTTAGAACCAATAGCCTGGCTTCTGCAGATGATCTCAGGAGCTGTATTGGCTGTGCTAATCACTGTGCACTTCTACGTAACACATATGACTTCGCATGAAGCTATAAGGTATCATGAAGTAATCGAAAGGCTGTCATCCACTGGATACAAAGCTATGTACGTGGCTTTGCTGTTCTTTGTAACATTTCACGCATTTAATGGATTAAGAGCAATAGTACTCGATACAAATTTCGGGGCAAGGAATAGAGGTGCTGTAAACACCATAACGATGCTACTATTCATTATAACTTTTATATATGGATTGTATTTATTAATTATTATCTAAATAATTTTATATATTTCTAATATATATTTTTAATAAAAACAACTACTTAATATAATTAATTTAGTTTTTAATCTTTAGCAATCTTATTCTAAAAATTATTTAAATAATATTATTTAAATGTTATAATTTTTAATAGTTAACATGACTTTACATAATAATAATATTTCATTATAATTTAATAATAAAATTTTAATAAAATTAAAAATAATTAAATATTATAAAATAATAAAGTTATCTAAAGATTTAAGATTTTTATAGGGTTTAAACAATTAATAAAAATCAAATTCCAAACTTATTTAGAAAAATTTAATTTAAGAATTTTTTAATTATACAAATATACTCAATAATACCCTA
>CAYWXE010000107.1:0-3617 GCA_964462505.1 uncultured archaeon
GATCTATTCGCGAGATTATACCTTCGAGTTTCTCATCTCTCACAACGACTAAAGAACTTACATCCTCCTTCAACATTTGATTTGCAGCATTACCGATATCGGTTTCGGGATCAACTTTAGCAACATCGCGAATCATGATCTCTCCAACGCTCTCGTCAAGTGCAAGTTCAGAATCCTCCAGCACGGCTGGAATGTGCTTTTCTTCAATTAGAATATGCTTTAGTATGTCTGTGATCGTTACGATTCCTACGACTTCATCGTTTACAACAACGGGAAGTCTTCTAACCCTGTTGTCGAGCATTACTTGTGCAGCGCTAAACAGGTTAACCCGTGGTGACACCGTGTAAACACTTGTCTGCATGACATCACGAACCTCAATGTCGTACTTCTTTTTCTTCATCCTGCTAAGAAATGCGGTCTCGTTAATTACTCCCTTAAAGGTGTGAGTTTCGTCAACGACAAAAACGCTTCCAATGTTATTTTCGACCATGTACTGGGCTACAGCTTGAACTGGTGCTCGTTCGTTAAAAACGTTGTGGGCTTCATCGCAAAAAAGTCCAACGTTCTTTCTCAACACACCCCTTATTCCCAATTTCTCTCTTAAAGCTGTACCTCTCCGGCCTAACAGAACCTCAAGTAATCTGCGACCAGTTATAACGCCTTTTACCTTCAACCTGCTATCGACAACTGGTAATCTATAAGGACTACACTTGCCCGTGCCAGCGATTACATTTAAAACGAGAAGTACGGGATCATCCCAGTACACATGGAGTTTGCTGGATATGAGACTGGATGCCTGCATATTTAATAGTCTGGCAAGCGAACTTATAATTTTTACAGTTTTTTAAGTATCTCTCTCAGCTCATATACCGATTTCAGATAATACTTAGCTCTCGATGGGCTGAAACCGATTTTAATCGAGTAAGAATTCTCTGGCAAGACTGAAAAGAGATCTTCATCTGTTACATCGTTACCAGCAGCGAGTATGAATTCCCATTCGTTCGAAAGCCATTCCAAAGCAGCTCTTCCCTTGTCTACTCCGGCCTTTCTAATCTCGATAACTTTATCGCCCTTCAAAATGTTGAGGTCAGTGCCAGCTATCAGACTCATCAGAACGTTTTCAAGCTCTGCAGCTCTGCGCTGCCCAAGTTCCGGGTCAGCTTTGCGATAATGCCAAACAATCGAAAACTCCTTTTCTTCGATAAAGGATCCAGGAGTCCTGTCTACATACAGTTCAAGAACTTGGCGAATACTTTCCTTCCAATCGTCAGTACTTTCTATCGACTTCCATTCCCCATTCTTTCTAATAGCTGCACCGTGCTCAGCCACGAGATCAACGTTCAAATTTTTAAACCATTTCTCAAGAGTTTTCTTATCCCTTCCACTTACGATCACTACGGTATTTCTTTGATCACTGCTGAGTTTGACTAAAATTTCAACAAGTTCCTCATCTGGCTCAACTTTCCTTGGATCGTCTGCATGTGGAACAAGAGTTCCATCGTAATCGAGCAATAGTAACCTCTTAGAAGAATTCCGATAGTCCTTTAAAAGTTTATCAACATCTCTCATAAGGTACTTCGTGCTAAATTCCTGCTGAACTTCTTTAGTTTTGTTAAGTTCCTGAATAAAATCTTCAGCCCACTTTTCAACATTATAGCGCCTCAGTCTCTCTTGTATAGCTCTGTTACGATCTACTTGCTCGTCTTCAGGCATTTCCAAAGCAATCTTTAAAGCTTCAGCGATTTTCTCCTTGTTATTCGGGTTCACAATTATAGCTTCTACGAGCTCGAACGCAGCTCCGGTAGTTTCGCTTAGAATTAAAGCACCTTTACCATCGATCTTTGATGCAATGAATTCCTTGGCAACGAGGTTCATTCCATCTCTTAGAGGTGTGATTAGAGCAACATCCGCAACTCTGTAAAGAGCTACGAGTTTTTCGAACGGAAGGAAGCGGTAGATGTACTGCACTGGCATCCATTCAATGTCGCCGTATTTGCCGTTAATCTTTCCAACGAGTTCGTCGACATGTTTCTTCAGCTGAACGTAATGTTCAACTCTTGTTCGTGATGGAACTAATTTTAAAACGAATGTGACCTTACCAACGTATTCTGGATACTTATCGAGAAAGAGATCAAAAGCTTCAAGTCTTAAAGGAATTCCTTTTGTGTAGTCCAGTCTATCCACGGATAAGATTATTCTTCGACCTCCCAATTTTTTGCGAATCCTTTTTACTTCTTCTTCTACTTCTGGAGAACTTGCAATTTCTTTGAACTTATCGTAATCTATTCCCATTGGAAACGCATCTACCTTTACAACCCTATCTTCTACGATCAATTTACCCAACTCATGCTCATATCCGAGCAAACGGTGAACGCATTGAAGAAAGTTCTGGACGTAATCGTATATATGAAAGCCGATGAGATCTGCACCGAGGAGTCCTTCAAGCAGGTGTTTACGCCAAGGCAATTGTCTAAACATTTCGAAAGGTGGAAAGGGTATGTGGAGAAAGAACCCTATTTTTGCATCTGGCATTTCCTTTCTTAAAAGATTTGGTAAAAGCATGAGGTGGTAGTCGTGAATCCAGATTATATCATCAGATTTAGCTATATTGGCTATAACGTTTGAGAATTTTTCATTCACTTTTCTGTAAGCATTCCACCACTCTTCACTGTAGATTGTATACTGAGGAAAGCTATGAAAAAGAGGCCAGATGGTTTTGTTGCAGAAGCCGTAATAGTATCCGTTTACTTCGCTTCTTGACAAATTTACGGGATGCAAACCTTTAGACTTCATTCTTTCTTCCAGAATTTTCTCTTCTTCCGAATTTTTCACATCTATGCCCGGCCATCCGACCCACAACGTGTTGTACTTTCTTGAAATTGATGCAAGTCCTGTAGCCAATCCTCCAACACTCGGTTGAAGATTTAATCCGCCTTTTTTCCTTATAACCGTGACTGGCAATCTGTTAGAAACTATCAGCAACCTATCCATCAATCTAACTCTACTTTTTAGCCCTTAAAATTATCGAAAATGTTGCTATCTCCTTTTTCGGTTCGATGCCCAAAGTCAACACCAGATTCAAATCTCTCTAAATCCCGCTTGGAAAAAACAAAGATAAAATGTTGCAATCTAAGTCAATTCATGCCATCAATCGTAGATCTCCATAAACTCGTTGAAAATTTAGATGACGGTGATAGAGCATTATTCCACAGAATATATCGGTATTATATTGAAATTGGGAGGCTACGGTTGCCGAAGTCTATGAGGGCAAAGGAAAAATTTGGAAATTATGAAGCACAGCAGATAGTTAGAGTAACGAATAAGATAACTTATGAGAGTACACTTTTCAACAAGCTTAGATCGAAAAGGCCTATTATGACTAAAACTTCTGAAGATGTAAACAAGGTTATCGATGAAAGCAAAGGAGATATCTTTTGCAATCCAGAAAATACTCCTGAAGACGTATTCGGCAGAATAGAGGGAAATTTTTGTATAACTGCCAGCAACATATCAAAGTACGACTATTTGCATGCTGTAATAATCTTCAAAGATCATGCACCATTCGTTTATGAAGAGGAAAAGATTTACGATATTCTCAATGTCGCTTTTAGATGGTT
>CAYWXE010000108.1:0-3487 GCA_964462505.1 uncultured archaeon
TCCAAGTATTCTAATGGAGATACTCGTATTGTTCACATCGCATAGAGTTGAAATGTTGAAACATTTCGAAGAAGAAGCTCTAAAAATGGATCTAATTGTAATCGAAGAGCCAAGAGATGAGTACTTCGAAAAGATGCTTAAAGGTGATATAAGTGTAGAGATGTATGTAAAAAATCTCAATACGTCTTTTCCAGTCTATTCTAAATACCAATGCGAGCTACTGAAAAGACTTTACAGAATGGGTAAGAGAATTCTTCAAATCGAACCTTACTTAGAAGTTTTAGAAAAAATTCACAAAGCGATAGAAATTGGAAAAATAGACGAGGTTTTAAAAGACAAAAAAACATCTAAAGTAAGGGAGATCGAAAGAAGGGTCAACAAGGCATGGATAGAGTATCAAGAAGCCTTCTTGAGGAAAGATTTCGATGCATTAGTCGATATCACAATTGAATTCAGTAAAGTAGACGCTGAAAGGTTTAGAGTTAGAGACCTAATGAGGGCTAAAGGAATAGCAGAAGTTATAGATGACAACGCACTTGTAGAAGCTGGACAGATACACATATTACTACCGAAGTACCTCGAAGACCTTGGATTTGATGTGAGTGTTAAATCTTTACCGGAATTGATTGCAAAAAAACTCGGTGTAGAACTCTATCAAAATCCGGGAAACGTTTTAACAATGAAGTTTATGCTAAACGAGGACATAAGTGATAAAGAGGCAAAGTTATTGGCGGCAAGGGGTTTGGTTTACATATCCCTTATCCCAAAGAGGGAACTGATTCCAAGTAAACACGATGAATATCCGCATTTTATAAGGGAAAACAAGGTTGCGAGAATAGTCAATAAGCTAAACTACGATGAATGTAAAAACTTATTTTACAAAATCTGGCAGAGAGGATAAACCCTGATTAGAACTGCTCTCTCACTTTTGACTTCGAATTCAGATGTATTGGCGGGAATCAGACACGAATAACCCTTGTGTAAATCTGCAACATCACTACCACTCCTTAAAACTGCGTAACCTTCAAGCAGGAACAATAGGTTAAAAGTCTTAAGCTCAAAGCTTTTAGTTCCAACAACCTCTAAAACCTCAACTCCAATTCTTTCACTTTCGATCTTCTTATTAGCTCTTCTGAGTTCTTCAGAAGTTTTAAATCCAGACGAAACCTCAAAAATCCTTACGTTTTCTGCTGAGTGCTTTACGTTCTGGGGGATTAAAAAGGCGTCGAACCTCGAAGCTTCAAAGATCTCTTCATCTATGTAAACGTTCCCATCGCTTAGACAAAGCCAAATCTTTTCAAAATCTTTCATATCCTCAGTTCTGTTCTTTGCATCGATTAGCTTTACAATTATTGGGAAATCCTCGTATTCTTCAGCTAAAACTCCTAAAACCTCTTTTTTCCATTTCACAAAAAATTCGTAGGCAGAGATGACTTTTCCGCCGATGAGTAGATCAGATGGATTGTCAGACGTATTCGAAAATTCTATTGACTCTCCAATTCTCTCTAACTTAAACCCCTTTATAAGGGGTATCCACTCCCCTCCCCATTTCTTCTGAATCAGTCTTTCTTTAGCCAAAAACACGAACTTTGGAATCATCGATAGATCTTATAAGCCCAAATATAAAAGCTTAAGCCTTTAAAGTTTACGAGTTTTCCGTCGAAGTAATCTCCATACAACGGCTTAACTATGCAATCCGCGTTGACAGCTCTTGCAACTCTTAAAATACTTTTAACCAATTCTGGAGGAGGTCTTATTGAGTATATCAGTGATGCTCCCTCGTATATCTCCATATTTGGATTCGTTATATCGTCGATGTAGAACTTGAGATTAGCTTTTAGGTTTATAGGTTTTAAATCTATAGCTATTACTTCGAATCCAGCTTTTGCTAAGTATTCCGCAACTCTCCAATAGTTTCCTATGCCCACTTCAACGACTTTACCCCTGTAGTGCTTAGCTATGTATTCAGCAAGCCTGATCACTATATATTTAAATCCCTCAAGATTAATAATACTGTGCAATCCGTAGTGATAAGGGATTACAACGTCAGAGACTTCAAAGAACTGCTTGAAATAGATGCAGAAGTCTTTAAATCAAGAAATCCGGCATACGACGTATACGTTTACTTAACATATGGTAGCGATCTACTTGTAGCAGATATAGGGAGTAGAGTTGCCGGATATATAGTCACGATGGATTTAGATGAAAGAACTGGAAAGATAATATCCTTTGCAGTAAGACCCGAATACAGAAGAATGGGCATTGGAAGTATGTTGTTAAAGAAGGCTATTGAGAGGCTCAAAGCCAGAGGTAAGAAAAGAGTATTGCTTGAAGTAAGGGTCTCAAATGAGCCAGCTCAAAGGCTTTACAAAAAATTTGGATTCAAGATAGTGGACACTCTTCCATGCTATTATAGCGATGGTGAGGATGCTTATCTTATGGAGTTATCTTGCGAGGACTTCTAGGAACTCCTTTATCTTTGGATTTCTCATTATGTCTTCAGGTTGGTAATCTCTAAATATCTCTGAAATACCTTTACATAGGAGAAGAATAGCTTTTTTATGATCTGCTTTGCTCTTGTGTATGTGAACTGGTTGAACTCCAAGCTCGTCGTACATTCTAAAATGCCCGTTTGCTATTCCAGCTTGCTCGAAAAGTCTTTTTATGTGGAATAGCGTTAAGTGTAGAAGAACGATTTCCTCCTTGTGCATATGCATCACTCCTTCTTAATGTATTACATCATCATTTAAAAGTTTACCGCTTGAAAAATCTCCATAAGAAATTTTTACATGGTTTATCTTGAAAGAATTCGGCATTTATGAATTTATTTTGGTATTAAATTTTTTATACAAGTTAATATCATCACTATTAAAAATAAGGTTTATTAAATGAGCTTCGAAGTTTTAGTAATACTAAATATATTTAAAGTAATTATAGATTACAATTAAAAATAATTAAAGAAAGTAAGATATATCCGTTTTGTAATAGTGGAATAAAGATACGATAGAGAGTAGAGATTTCATTGTAAGGTAATGTAAAAGATTCTTTATAGAGGAGACAGAGCACGGGAGAAGTTATCCAAAAGAATATAAAATTAAAAAAGTTGTTAAAACAGCTTTAAGAGTAGGATTTGGCGAAGCTTCAAAAATTTTGGACGTCTAAGTGCTACGATATACAAAGAATTAAAATAAAATTAAAAAAGGTTAAGGAGAAAGTATTAGAGGAAGAAATATATGTATAAAGTAGATAAGATTTGATATAAAAGGAAAATAGTTGTATATTTTGATATCTGACGAAGAATTGAGCTAATTCTAAATTATCAAACGTTTTTAAATAGAATGTCTGAAGAAATAAGAAAATCTGGAAGAATTGACGTTCGTTTATGACGCTTACATTAACTATCTCAACGTCCTACTAGATTGAAATTGTATAATTGTCAATAAAAATATAAATTAAAAAAATAAAGATAATTTCATCACTACCCTTA
>CAYWXE010000109.1:0-3291 GCA_964462505.1 uncultured archaeon
GTATTCACCTCCAATTGTCATTAACGGGCCGTCTTAACCAACTCAGTATTTCGTCCCATTTCTCTCTTAAGAACTGGTAAAAGCTTCTTATGATCTCGAGCTTTATAGTTAGACTAAGTCGCTCGTATTGGTCAAGTGTCGTACAGCGGGGGTAATAGGGGTTCAATTCTGAGTTCAGAAACTCAACGAAATATCTTTCTATGACGTTAGTACTTCTGAAACTCCTTCTTAAAAGGCGGCGAAAGATTCATCGGCCGCCCGCCGGTGCGCGTTTCGCCTGTGTGGAGTTGTGCCGGGATCTCATACTGTTAGGTGCCGGCGGGCGGCCGCATAAACCCTTCGCTTTCTTCGAGGAAGAGTTTCAGAAGTACTAATAGAAAAATATCTTAGATAAAACTAATTTTATGACCGCCGGAAAGCATCCCGTGCCTATCGGTAGGTGATGACACTCTGGGCAGCATATTAAACGTCGAGTTGGGAAAACTTCAGAAGTACTAATATATGATAAATTTAAGTCTGAATAACATGCATGTCGATAGGAGGTAAAGAACAATGACAACCTACGTAACAACTATCCCCAGAAAATTCATTCTCAAATCCGGGAAGATAGTTACGCTTACAGCACTCGATGTCGAGGAAAAACTAACCAAGGATACGTTATTTAGGCTCTGGGTCCCGGATACCGATGCCGTGTATAGGTACCTTGTCGATGTACAAGATTTCGAAATAGCCACCCCCGCAACATCTAAGGGCGAAAAGTATAGCCTGAGAAAACCATTAAGTGATGTGTGGGAACTCCACATAAGGCTCTACGACGACGGATTTGTCGACGCCGAGGTTGAGGTTAGAAGAGAATTCATAGAACACCTTACCCCTAGGAGGCTTAATGTTGTATACGAAGCCTTCGAATTTTATAGAGGTATTTACGACAAACTATACATACTATACGCTCCAATGCGTGAATGGATCATCAACATCTTGGATAACTTCAATGTCAAGCTACGTGAGCCAAACACGCTAACTCCTTGGAAACCCATAGTCCTCGGAATCGTTGCAGCCGGATTATTCACATACGCCTTATTAAGACTTGCAAAGGGAGATGGGAATGAGCTTAAGTAGTAAAATTGAAGAGTTGAAGAAGAGGTTCAGGGAAGCCCTCCAGTTCATCGATAAAAAGGACGCCGTACAGGCCGCAGAAAAACTGTACAAAGTTGCCGAAAATGCCATAAAAATCCTCTCCGAGATCAAAAAATTGGCAGAGTACAATACAGCTAAAAAGGAAGGCACCTGGTGGACTAAACTGCTCGATAGAGCCGCTAGAAAACTCAGAGACATCTACGGTGAGGAGATCTTGAATGCTTGGACCACAGCATATAGGTTCCACCAAATGGGATTCCACGAAGAACAACTCACCATAGAAGAAATATTAAAAGATGCTTACAAGATAGAGGATCTGATAAAAATAGTAGAGAGCGAGATAAGAAAATCTCTACCTGAGTAGACTTCACGTTTGGCATAAATATCTCCATTTTCGAATGCATTGTTTTGTACATCCGAGTGCTGAACGATATAAGGAAATTTTCTAGATGAACTAGCCGTAAAGATGAAAAATCAGGCCAATATACTCATTTAAGTAATCACCAACCAAACAAAGACACATACCTCCATGATTAGCAGGATTATACTAACAATGTTTATTGCCTTAGGGCAACTTAGCTAAGAACTCGGAAAAGGGTGCTAGAACAAACTCCTTCTTCACCCAGTAAGGCGGTTTAGTACTCGAAAGAATGAGTTTTAGCTTTAACGGTAAAATATGTATATTCATGTTTCTTAACGTGGCCATGAACGCTCCAGGAAGATTTCTGAGTGTTATAATTTTGCTGTTGCCGGAAGATTCCTTGTAGACTAACACTAAAGGATCTACTACGTAAAGTTGCTGTGAATTATTAACTACCTCGTAAATGCTCCACGATATGATATCGCCAAAGTCCATGTCACGCTTCTTTCCAAGCCCTATATCTTTGAGAAAACACAGTTCTTTCTCTAAACGTTCAATGTCTCTGATGTTAGCAAGGAAGGCGAAGTTTATTGATAAGAAAGGTAGTGGAACCTTTATTGATAAGTCAATTGCTCTGTATCCTCCACTACGGCTATTGATGTCACTTCTTTGAGCCTTGACGAAACGCGCACTGACGGCAAGTTAGTACTCGAACTTATCGAGGTTTTACATTCAATTACCGCGAGAGAAGATCCACATACTACTTTAAAGAGTAAAAACCGATAAAACATGAAAAGTACTTATTTTTCTTTCCTAACAATTTATGCCATCTATAGAATTCTGTCACTAAGATTTTATGGCGCCTTATTTCGATACGCGCCTAATGAAAAGTTTTTCTAAGGCCTCTTCCTCTCTCTTTCGATTGTGGGCAATATTCCGATAAAATTGGCATATATAATTTTAGTTTAAGGAATCTTCGGGCGATGATAGGTGGGGATTTTTGAGAATGGGTAATATTATATCATATATGGCGCCATTTAACCAATATGATGCAAGATCTCCATTAAAAATATAAAATATTTGAGAATAGGGCGTCAATGAGAAATTTAATCGAATAGAGGGATAATAAGTATGAGAATCCCTACGGTTATTAAAGACTTTAGAAACTTTAAGGATCGGTTTAGAAGGAGGGGATTTAGGCAAGATCCGAAGTTAGAATTAAAAAAGGGTGCTGATGTAACATTTGTTAAGCCATTACCTGATGGCAGGCGACTTCATATAAGAATATGGAGGAAAAGAGACCATTATCTTACCGAGGTGCATATAGATCGTAAGGATCCTGGAAGAAATCCCATTGGTCATCTCATTTATGATGTAATTCTGGGTGATATTGAACATAAGTATCACAAGACAAAAAGAATAGGCAAAAGAGAGAAAAAGAAGATTACAAGGTTACCAAAGAGAAACAAGAGTAATACCAGTAAGTCACGTAGAAAGATTTCCAGGACGAGACGTAGATGAAAGGCCTTAAATCTTATGCGGTGAAATCGTTGTTGGTTTCAAGCATCTCTAACAGCAACTCTAATGTTCTTACTAGTATCGCCAAGAATTTTCTAGTTAATGCAACTTGTGTGATGCCATTTCAGAATTATATCTACAAGAAGTGATTGCAGTAAGCTCATGAAGTTTATGAGAGTATTAGGTGTGGGCTTAATTAAAATGTTAGTGAGAGCAAGAAAGGCTCTTAGGAGACTACTTGAATCGATATACTTCTTCAGTTATCCAGGGGTCTC
>CAYWXE010000110.1:0-3239 GCA_964462505.1 uncultured archaeon
TCAACCAAATTCGGAAAGATGTCTCTGAATATACCGCAGATCGTAACCAAAACGTCTATCCTCGGTCTGCCTAGCTCCTCCAAGGGTATGACTTCCAATTCAGGTGCCCAAGGCCCTTCTTTTCTGACGATCCTCACGCCAAGATAATGAAGGATCTGTCCAATCGTCTCTCCTCTCGTTTGAGCTGTTTCAAATCCCCAGAGAACGACTCCAACCTTCTCCGGATACTTCCCATGCTTTTCGTAATACACCTTGATTGTCTCCTCAGCTATTTTTGCACCCCTGATCATAGCCGCCTCTGAGGGAATCAAACGTGCATCAAACGTGTAGCCGTGAGCTCCGGTAGGGAACACTTCCGGTGTCCTTATTGGATCTCCGGCAATCCTTGGCTCGACGTATCTCCCATTCAAAGCCTTCAAGATCCCCGATATCTCGTCGCTCTTCCTTATCCTCTCGGCTAAATCCAAAGCATAACTGAGCGTCCTTCTAAGCTCCTCGTCTTTGTATTTACTGAGATCCCTTTTTTTCAAAGCTTCAGCTAAAATCTCTTTAGCTTCTTTTTCAATTTCCTCAAATATCTTTCCGTCGATCTTGTCATAATCGATTCTCTTACTTTCAGCAATTATTCTGTGCAAAGATTTCACCTCAAGATCTTTTCTCAGCACGAACAAAATGTAGTTCAGAATTTCCTCGTCATTCCAAACTTCGCCCAGAATATGTAGACCTTTCGGGATTATACTCCTCTTCATTTCATGAACGTATTCCCTGAGTTCGTCAAAATCTTCAAACTCGATATTCAATTCCGAGCACTTCTCCTTTATTATTTCTGCAATCCTCGTCTTACTCTCGCCGTCGGCTTCGTAATACTCATCCAACAACCTCTCAATTTCTGCATACTCACCGTAAAGCCCAGCATCTACAAAAGCCGGAGTTCCATGGGTTATAACGTATGCGTAGCTCCTTCTTTTTGCTATAGCCATTTCAGATGGGTTCGTTACGTGGTAAACGTATATATGTGGGGTTTCACCAATTAATATGTCGGGCCAGCACTCATCTGACAGTCCAACTTCTTTTCCGGGCATAAACTCAAGCGTTCCGTGGGTTCCGAGGTGAATCACAACATCTGCTTCAAAAATCTCCCTTATCCAGTAGTAAAACGCCAAATACTGATGGTGAGGTGGCAAATCCTTTGAATGGTAAACCTTGCTATCCCAAATTCTCTCATGCCCTCCTCTAGGTGGTTGAACGCCTATGAAAACGTTGCCCAAAATGATCCCTGGGATTACAAACTCTCTATCCGCAACGTTAATATCTCCGGGAAGTTCTCCCCAGTTTCTGATAACGTCCTCTTTATTCTTGTCTTTTAATTTTGCAAAGTATTCTACATACTTCTTAGCACTAAATCTAATTCCATCTTGGCTAACCCACTGGGGAGAGTTCGCCAAGAAAGGTAACTTTTCTTTCAACTTTTCTTTAGTAATGGGCTCCGTCTTGTAGCCGCTTTCTTTCAACGCCTTAAGTAAGACTTCTAAACTCTTCGAAGTGTCGAGGTACGATGCATCTCCTAAGTTGTGCTCACCAGGAGGATAGTTGTATATTACGATAGCGATTTTCCTATCTTCTGGCTTCTTATATTTCAAGTCAATCCAGTTCGCAACCCTTTCAGCTTTCTTTTTAACCCTGTCCTCAAGAACTACAATTTCGCTCAATTCACTGTCATCGAGAGCTGCAGAAGGTATAGGTTCTATAGCTCCATCCATCTCAGGTAAAACAACACCAGCAATCGTTTCAATAGGTAACAAGCCTTTTTCATCCTTTACCCACCTTGAAACCCTGTTCATGTACATTATCAAACCGTTAAAGAGTAGGAAGCCCTTTTTTAGAAAAATAATCCTAGTTGGCTTAAGTGGTCCACCATAGGGTCCACCGTTAATTAAAAACCACTGTAGGTTTATTACAGCGTCTGCATCTATCTTTTCGAACATCTCAACTTGTTTAAGCAGTCCTTTCATTATTCCACCAGTCATGCAGACTACGTTTACACCTCTATTTTCCAAATACTCCTTTAGTTTTACAGCAATTGGGACATTCTGATCGAAATGCATGCCCGGATACATGAAAATAACGGCCGTAGGTCTTCTCAGATCTGCCACTCGTTCGTAGAATCCTTTCTTTGGATCCCAAAATGTTAGCTCTCCGATTTTCTTTGGTTTCTCGTATTTAATTTTAAGTCCAAAGTACTCCGCCAAGATTAACCTTAACATGTTTTTCAAGTTATCCTTACCCCAATAAGCCCAGTACTTCGTTAGCAGTATCCAGTTCTTGTAATGCCTCAAGGAGCCAATTGGAATTGCAGAGCCAATTTTCTCAATAGCATCGATAACTTTAAAAACTTTGCCCATTTTCCCTTCGCCGCTCTCTTTAATACTCTTCCCTATTTTCTCAGCTAAGCTCCTTCCGCTAAATTCGCCAAGCCTCATTAAAGATACGACTGTAGCAGTTGCCGGAACGAGAGGTAAGACAACTCTTGCCTTCGATTTCTCTACGAGATCCACAATTGTTTCAGGCACACCACCTCTTATGTCGAGGAGAATGATGTCAGAAGACAGAATAGCATTTGACAATTCTTCAAACTTAATGCTGTGAGCGTCCCAATCTCCTCTGTAAAATATTTTGAGTTTGATTTTCATACCAACTTGCTCAGAAATATTATTTGCTGCTTCAGTAAGCGATTTTAAAGATGTCTTAGTCGTGAAAATCGTAACATTAAGCTCGCCCATCATATTCCCATAATACTTAAAATTAATAAAAGTTTCTAAATTATTCAAAAAAAGTAATAAATATACAAGCGTACAAAAATTAATCAAGTCAAGTTTCCCATTCTTAACTTTCGTAACTGTACTACATTGGGAACATCTTCTAGTTTCGGGTTCGACAACTATGATTTTTATTATGCTCACAGATAAAACAAACATGCAGACAGCAGAATGAAGCGGGGATACGCAAGAGGAGTGATGTTGATGGTTAAGATAAATTTGAGTATTCCAAATCTCCACTAAACGATAAAAAGTTTCCGATGAAACCTTTAATGGAAGAGCTAAGAAAATAACCCATCGAATAACAAGTCCAATAGTATGGAGAAGTAGTGAACTCTGCATGAAGCCTTAACTGTAAAAGCAAATGGAACTAGGATGATCAGCATTTTAATGCAGATGCTTACGTATTTCTTCACTTTTATT
>CAYWXE010000111.1:0-3173 GCA_964462505.1 uncultured archaeon
GAGTAACTGTTAGGACTATTCAGAGGTGGGATAAGGAAGGGAAGATTAGGTGTGTCAGAACTGTAGGTGGAAAGAGGAGAGTTCCCGAATCAGAAATAAAGAGAATTTTAAGAATTCACGAAGAAAGGAAGGTGGTGGGTTATGCAAGAGTTTCATCTCATACTCAAAAAGATGATTTAGAGAGACAAATAGAGCTAATAAGACGTTATGCGAAGGAAAGAGAATGGGATGTAGAAATTCTCAAAGATGTAGGTTCTGGGTTGAAAGAAGATAGGAGGAATTTTCAAAAACTACTAAAAATGGTAATGAATAAGGAAGTTTCAAAAGTCGTTATAGCATATCCAGACAGGTTAACAAGGTTCGGTTTTAAAACACTTGAGGGCTTCTTTAAAAGCTATGGAACAGAGATAGTCGTAATAAATCATAAAGAGAAAAGCCCGCAAGAAGAGCTTGTTGAAGATTTAATCACTATAATTTCCCATTTCGCTGGAAAACTCTACGGGATGAGAAGTCATAAGTATAAGAAGGTGGTAGAAGGTGCAAAGAAGCTCATACAGGATTGTTAGCTACAAAGTAAGACACAATCACGATATAAGCGAATTTTTAAGTAGCTACAGGTATCTTCTACAAAGAGCGATAGATATAATTTGGGACAGCATAGAATGGAAAAAGAAGAGAAATAGGTTAATTCCAATAATTCCGAAATCTAAAGAATTCAAAAGAGCTTTAAGAAATCAATTGCTTAAAGATTGGAATTATGCATCACACTACGTAGATTCAGCGATAAAAACCGCTTATTCAATCTTAAACTCATGGAGAAGGAATTATATCAAGAAGAAGAGAGAAAGAAACAAACCTATAGTAAAGAGGAAGTTCGTCAGAGTAAAAGAAACGCTTTACAGATTTAGAGGAGGCAAAATTATAATTACGATAAAACCTCGCCAGTTTTATCTTGAATTCGACCTATCAAAAGCTTGGTTCAGGAAAAGGGTCAAAGGTTGCGATTTAGGAGAATTAATTCTTAAGGAGGATGAGTTGGTTATAACTTTCAGGAAACCTGTTAATTATACTCCTTCAAAGAAGAAAATTGCTTGGGACTTAAATTTACTTAGCATGGATGGATTCTGTGATAAGGGATGGATTAGAGTGGACTTAAAACCACTATACACTTTACACATAACTTACGAAAACATTAGGAGAAAAATTCAGAGATTGGATAAGACTAAGCCGAAAACTGCTAAAAGGCTTATGCAGAAGTATTCTCAAAGATACAGAAACAGGGTTAAAGATTTTCTACATAAATTAACAACTAAGCTCGCCAAAGAGTTCAAAGATTACGAGCATGGATTTGAGAACTTGGAAAAGCAGGGTATGTTCACTAAAAGAAAAACACGCAACAGAGTTATCTCCAAACAAAATTGGAAGCAGATAATATCTCTAATGAGTTATAAAGCTAATGTAAAATTGTTAAATCCTCGTAATTCGACTAAGTTAAAGATTAAAGAGGCATGAAAAATGTATAGACCGAATCTTAAACCCTCACGTGAATCGGCATATATCTTAGGTGTATTATTAGGAGATGGAACAGTCACTTATAATGGTAAAAATGGATATGTAGTTAAGTTAAAAACGAAAGATCATACTTTTGCCAATGAATTTGTGCTTATGCTTAAGAAGATTGGATTAAATCCCGTGATTTACACAGAAAAAGTCTCAAAATATAGCAAGAATTGGAATGATTGCTATGTAGTTAGAGCATTTTCGAAGATATTTTACAAGTGGTATAAGTCTCTAACAATCGATGATATAATACGAATTGTTAAAGGCTATGAAAAGGACTTTATTAGAGGATTTTATGAATCAGAAGGTTCTATATGGAAACGAAACGATAACAATCAGTTAAGGATACGCATTGTTAATACAAATCATAAGCTCATGAATGCCATTTGCTCTATGTTAAGGGAACTAGGCTTTAATTGCAAGTTAAGAAGTCGCTTAGGGTCAAAAAGACAAGCATACGAGATTACAATAGAGGGCAACAACGTTGTATCACGTTTTTTCAGAATAATAAATCCAAAGATAAAGAATGTGGTGGAAGAATGAAGCGCCGAAGGGGGCAGGTTTTAGAATGTGGTAGGTGTAGATTGATTATTAACAGACAGTTGAACGCTTCCATAAACTTATACCTAAGGATGGAAGGTAAGAACCCGTGCCTAAATTCATGGAAATACGTGAAAAGGTTACTTGATAGAGGGGGTGTAACATGGCTAGAAATAACATAGCAAAACGGATAGCACCATCAGATATGGTTGAAAGAGCCTACATAATGGGACTTTGTGCTACAGACATTTTCGTGAGACGATTAGGAAAACAAATCGAAGTAATTGTAGGGAGTACCCGACAGGAGATTCTAGAGATTTTTGAGGAAGTTTTCGGTAAGTACACTAAGGTAAACTCTACGGACACTATAAACAAGAAAACAGGACTTCCAATGAGTTATAGATATGCTATATTAGACCCATCATTTGAGTTCTTACTTTCTTCAAAGAAAAGTATACCTGAAAATGAGGAAGAATTATACGCATACATAGCAGGAGCAATAGATGGTGATGGAAATATAAGATTTCGTAAACGTATTAAAACTGGGGAGGGTGAGATACGAATATTAAATACCGATAAAACATGGCTAGAGGGAATAAGATGCAAACTACTTAAATATAATTATCATCCATGTGTTCACAAAAATGGAGCAGAATTCGCTCTTTCCATCTATAGAAAAAGGGACATAATAAGGTTAGGTAGAAAGGTCATCAATTACATGAAGAATAAGACTCGAAAACAAAAGCTTCAAGAATTACTTAGTAACATACAAATAATCAGAAAGCCTTATAGAAGAGGAGTTGTAGATAAGGATAAGCTTATTGAGTACTTAAGGCAAGGGTTAACTTTGAACGAACTTGCCAAAAAGTTTGGAGTTCATAGAACTACCATTAAGTATTGGCTTAGAAAGTGGAGTATAAGAAGGACAAACGATGTGGGGTTTCCCTCCTTCGATGAAGGTTTGGGGGAGATAATTCTCCCAATCCTGAGGAGGAGTGGGGTTACCCTGAATGGGGACGAGACTGATGATACACTCCCGATGAACCCTGAGGGAGTTGAGGTTGATGTGTCCC
>CAYWXE010000112.1:0-3054 GCA_964462505.1 uncultured archaeon
TTATTAAAAGGTGAAAGCTTGAATGATATTAAAGAGGAGTTAAAAAGAAGATACTTGTAGGCATTCTACTCCAATCTACTTAGAAAGATTTAAATCGTCCATAGAGGAAGTTATAGTTATGCCTAAACAGATAGTTATTGAAGTTCCAGACTGGATGGACGAAAATTATGTAGCACAAATATTACGAAAACTAGTTGAAATAGAGTCTTTGAGGAAGGAATTTATAGAGAAAACTATAAAAAAGCTTGAATTAACAGAACTTGACTTGGAGAACTTCGAAAAATTTAGGGAGAAGACATGGAAAGAGGAAGCAAGAAAGTACTTCTCATTGTAGATTCTAATGTATTATTTTCATGTTTTATCTTTTCAGAAAAGATAAGGAATTTAATGTTAAATCCAAAACTGGTACTATATACTCCAGATTGGGCTATTTATGAACTGTTAAAATACTTTGATGAAAAGATTGTTGAGAGGGTCAAAAAGAAGGGTGTAAGCAGAGAGGAGTTGATGTTGGTTGTATACGACACAATCCAGAAGCTGATAGTAATTCCGAAAGAATTGTATATTAACAATCTAAGTGAAGCTATAGAAATAGCCAGACAATTTGATGAGAAGGATGCACCCTTTATAGCCTTAGCTTTAAAGCTCAACGTTCCGATATGGACTGGGGACAAGAAGCTTATAGAATTTGGATTAAAAACTGGGAAATATCTGGCTTTAGACACACAAGCTGTTGAAAAGTTATTAAAAGGTGAAAGCTTGAATGATATTAAAGAGGAGTTAAAAAATAGGTATTTATGAAGGTTTCAGTTGGCGTTCTCTATTTAACTAAATTTTACCTCTAGTGATCGCTCTCACTTGATATGAGGATTATTCAGATTCGGACATCCTCGAAGCGGATATTATTTGCATAAGAAAAAGCTGAAATCCGCTAAATTAACGTTTTGAACGCTGAGCTTTTTGATTTGTCTTATGTAAAAAGTGGAGGTAGTGAGATGAAAATATCCGTAATCGTCCCCACATATAATGAGGCTGAAAATATTAAAAAACTTATGATTGATTCTGTTCTGAAAGATTACGATTATGAAATTATAATTGTGGACGATAACAGCCCAGACGGGACCGCTGAAGTTGCCAAGAAATTAGCTGAACAATACCCAGTTAAGGTTCTTGTAAGGGAGAAAAAGTTGGGGCTTGCTTCGGCTATACTTTACGGATTTACGAACGCAAATGGAGATGTTTTAGGAAGCAAATCTTGAAATTTCATGAAAATTTGGGGGACTAATATGTGTGGGATAATCGGTTATATAGGTTCTGAAAAAGCCAGTCCAATTCTATTAAAAGGATTAATAAACTTAGAGTATAGAGGCTACGATTCGGCTGGAATGGCAGTTCTAAACTCTAAGAGCATCGAGTGCAAAAAGGGTGCTGGCAAAATAGAGGAAATAAACAAAAGGTTGAATTTTCTCGAATTAGATGGAAATGTGGGGATTGCACATAATCGCTGGGCGACGCACGGAGAAGTTAACGACGTTAACGCCCATCCACACTTTGACTGCACAAAAACCATTGCAATAGTTCACAATGGGGTAATAGAAAACTACAAAGAGCTGAAAGAAAGATTAGCGAATCATAAATTCGAATCAGAGACGGATTCCGAAGTCATAGCTCACTTGATCGAGGAAGAATTAAAGAGAGGATTACCGTTTGAGGAAGCGTTTATAAATGCAATCTCACAGCTTGAGGGGAGTTATGCTGTTCTGGCAATAAAGGCTGGCGAAGAGAAAATACTTGCAGCAAGGAAAGGTTCTCCATTAGTTGTTGGAATTGCCGATCACGGAATATTCTTATCATCTGACATACCATCATTCCTCGAATGGACTAAAAAGGTCGTTTATCTCCACGATTACGATGTTGTAATAGCTGACAAGAGCGGAGTTAAAATATACAACTTGATTGAAGGTGAAGTTTCAAGGCCCATAGATACGGTTGAGTGGGATGCCGAGCAGATAAAGAAGGGTGGATTCGAGCACTACATGCTTAAGGAGATACTTGAACAAAGTGAAACAATACAGAGGGCAATACAGCAGGACGAGAGCGTTGTAAACAGGATTGTTGATGAGATAAAGAAGGCTTACGGCATATTTTTCGTTGGCTGTGGTTCAAGCTATCATGCGTGCTTAACTGGAAGTTATTTGTTTTCCAAAATTGCAAAAACTCATGTTAACGTTGTTCTGGCATCAGAGTTTGAGAACTACGAGCACTTCCTTACGGAGAACACTCTCGTTTTTGCAGTATCTCAATCTGGGGAAACCGCTGACGTTCTTGAAGCAGTTAAAGCTGCCAAAAGACATGGTAGCAAAGTTATTGGTATTGTAAACAGGATGGGTTCTTCGCTCACAAGGGAGAGCGACGAATTCTTGCTGATGAATGCTGGCCCTGAGATATGCGTTTTATCTACGAAAACTTACACCTCGCAAGTAGCTCTGATGACGATGTTGGCTTACGCTTTAGCTGGGAAATACGAAGAGGGTATTAAAAAGCTCAAAGGATTATACATGGACATTTACAATTTGACTTCGAGATCGATGAGAGAGCACTTGAAGAAGTTAGCTGAAATGCTTGTAGATAAGGAACACATATACTTGATTGGTAGAGGATTGCAGTATGCTACCGCCTTGGAAGCTGCACTTAAGATTAAAGAGGTATCTTACATTCATGCCGAAGCTTTTGCCGGCGGCGAGCTGAAGCACGGGCCGTTGGCTTTAATCGAAGATGGTACTCCAGTTATAGTCTTTGTAGCTAAGGATAATGAAAAGAAGATTTTATCGAATGCAAACGAAGTTAAGGCAAGAGGGGGATTTGTAATAGGAGTTTCCGCTGAAAGGCATGATATCTTCGATTATTGGATCAAAGTGCCAGAGTGTGGCGATTTAAATCCGATTGTTCAGATAATCCCAATGCAAATACTAGCGTATAAGCTTGCTGTGCTTAAGGGTTTCGATCCTGATAAGCCACGCAACCTTGCTAAGAGTGTAACGGTTATTTGACTGA
>CAYWXE010000113.1:0-3004 GCA_964462505.1 uncultured archaeon
TGCAATTATCCATTAGTGGTATTAATATCCTTAGCAAATTTAAGATTTATCAAAATCGAATGTGAAATAACAATAGAAGAGGGGAGTGGCGGTAGTAAGCCCCCTTCTGTTTCTAGGCGGCATTAGTCTAAGCGGCCTTACGGCCTTGCACCGGCGGGGTCGGCACGTTTCATCCGGCTGGAGTGATCTCATCCTTTCGGAATCATCGCATTTCCTCCAGCCGGTATCGTTTCTGTGCCGTTGCCACCCCTCTCGGGGTATCCCCTTACGGGGATCCGCCTTTTAACGGTGGGGGGACTTTCCTCCTCACGGTCAGCCGCCCACCGCCGCTCCCCATAAGTACTTTAATTCTCTTTATACGTTTAAAAGCTTTAAGTTTCGGTAACATCAAATCCGATATCTGTTAATACTCTAACAGCTTCTTTAATGTCCGTTTCTCTTACCAGTATATGATCTGTTGAAAACGATGAGATTACGAGAATAGGGGTATTCTCCTTAGCCATAGCCAAAGCTATCTTAGCTATGAATCCAGCGAGATTGAATAGTAACGTAATATCGAAAGTTAAAAGCCTAAAACCTCTTTCAACTGCAAGTGGTTTTAAGTTCTTTAAGTCGTATTCCTTGAGTATTACCGTTATCTCCCTTTCATCGTTTATGATTGCTAAAAAGCTTATATCTTTAACTCTGAAACTTTGGCGACAGCAAAGATGTCTCTCCAAAGGATAACTCTCATATTGAGTTCATAGTCTTCGTTCATTTTAATTTCATAATTAAATCCGCTGAGGTAAACTATATATTCTGATAAACTCTGCTCGTATTTATATGATCTGGCAGGGAAGGAGTAGAAGGAAGCCAACTGGTGGATTGTATAAGAGACATAGGAAAAAGAGGAAATACGAAATGGGAAGACCTCAAGTTGAAACTACAATTGGAGAGAGAAAGATAAAAATAGTCAGAGTTAGAGGTGGAAATTACAAGGTAAAGTTGTTTTCTGATAAGTACGCTAACGTGTACATACCAAGTCAGAACAGAGTTGTAAAAGCGGAGATAAAGAGTGTCGTTGAGAATCCTGCTCATGTTCATTACGCAAGGAGAAACGTAATCACAAAGGGAGCGATAATACTAACAGAAATAGGGAAGGCCAAGGTTACGAATAGACCAAGCCAAGAAGGAGTGATAAATGCCGTATTAATAGAGCAGTAGGGGGTGCCGAAAAACTGTTCAAAGCGGTGACGGCGGGAAAGCTGTAACAGTTGTACCCGGCACCCCCTGAATAAGCTTTGTCAGATCTAATAATAAAGCTTTCGGTCGTTTAAATCGATAATTTAAAATATCGTTTTAACATAGCTCTTAAGCTGTAGTAAGGGGTGGTAATATTGATTGACAGAAGCAAGCTTATAAAATCCATTGAAGAGGCGATAAAAAACGCGAAGGAGAGAAAGTTCGTCGAAACTGTAGAGATAGCCATAAACCTGAGAAATGTAGATATGAGAAAACCTGAAAACAGAATAGATGCAATTGTAACTCTACCACATGGATTGGGGAAGCCAAGGAGAGTTGGAGTGTTTGCAAAAGGTGAAACGGCATTAAAGGCTAAAGAAGCTGGGGCAGACGTAGTTCTATCCCCAGAAGATATAGACGAACTTGCTAAAGACAAGAGAAGAGCTAAAAAGCTCGCAAACTCGATTCACTTCTTTATAGCTGAAGCTCCTCTAATGCCAGAGATAGGTAGAAAACTTGGCCCTATACTTGGGCCAAGAGGTAAAATCCCACAGCCAATTCCACCTCTTTCAGATCCAAAGCCAATGATTGAGAAGCTGAGGAAATCCGTTAAAATAAGAACGAGAGATAAGCCAACATTTCATGCACCTATAGGAATTAAAACTATGAATCCAGAACAGCTCGCAGATAACGCTTTAGAGATTCTAAAAGTCGTAGAGAACAAGTATGAAAATCCGACGCAAGTTATTAAATCAGTATTCGTTAAGACTACGATGGGGCCTGCTGTGAGGGTGATATAAAATGGCCGCGATTAGAGGACAACCACCACAGTGGAAGGTTCAGGCAGTAGAAGAGCTTAGAAGACTCGTGACTTCCCATCCAGTGGTGGCAATAGTAACCTTTAGAGGTGTTCCCGCAAGTCAAATGCAGGAGATAAGAAGGAACTTCAGGGGAAAGGCTATTATAAAGGTTGTAAAGAATTCACTTCTTGAAAGGGCTTTAGATGCTGCAGGAGGTAATTACGTTAAGTTAAAGGATTATATAAGGGATCAAACTGCTGTAATCGCTACAAACATCAATCCATTCAAGCTCTACAAGATGATAGAGGAGACAAAAATCCCTTCGCCACTTAAACCGAATCAGATATCGCCAGTAGATGTAGTTGTTGAAAAGGGACCAACTCCATTCCCACCTGGTCCAGTTATCGGAGAACTACAAATGGCTGGGATACCTGCAGCTATAGAGAAGGGTAAAGTAGTCATAAAGGAAACCGTGACAATTGTAAAAGCTGGAGAAGTAGTTAAGCCAGAAGTTGCGAGGGCTTTAGAGAAGTTGGAGATAAAACCCATAAAAATTGGATTGGATGTGAGGGCTATATACGACTCTGGAGTTATATTGACGCCCGAAGTGTTGGCAATAGACGAATCTAAAGTCGTAGAAGACATTCAGAAGGCTTATACATCTGCTATCAATTTAGCCGTGAATGTTTGCTATCTAACCAAAGAGACGACTGAATTAATACTTATAAGTGCTTATACGAATGCAAGAAATCTTGCGATAAACGCTGGAATACTCGAAAGAGATGTCATGCCAGAGTTACTTACAAAAGCTCATTCAGATATGCTTGCTTTGGCTTCGCTTTTGCCAGATGACGCATTAGATGATGAGCTGAGATCCATACTTAAGGCTGAGGTTAGAGTTGAGAGGGTTGAAGAGGTTAGGGAGGAGGAGAAGAAAGAAGAAGAGGAGAAGAAGGAAGAGGAAGAAGAAAAAGCTGAAGAAG
>CAYWXE010000114.1:0-2996 GCA_964462505.1 uncultured archaeon
TAAAATCTGAACATATCAGATTGTTAATATTTTCGCTCTTAACAATTACGAAAAATTTAAAATTGTATAATAACGTCTCTACATTAGTTGAATGATTACCAATAAAATGTTAAGTAACACTATTCGTATATACTGTAATATTATCTGCGATATAATTATATCTTCAAATAAAAAGAGTTATAAATAGTAACATCATAGCATGATTACATGATCTGTTTGATACTAGGATACGGCGCAAAGCCTCTGATTAAACTTAAAAAGATTTTGAAAGAAGAGAAGATAGATGGAATGGCACTAACAGATCAGAACTGCGAGAAGGAGTTAGAAAATATTCTTAAATCAAAAATTATTTTCATCTATGCTCACGAACTTCCCGATTCTGTTATCAAAAGTTTAAAAGACTGTAATGCCAAAATAATCTCAGCAGGAGGATTAGAAGATTTGACAAACGTTCCTTTAAATATTTATGTAAAAGCTAAATTGTATTATGTTATTGGCGGAGAACACAATCTGAGAAACTTAGTTAGATTTTTAGCCAGTTTGACTGGAGATGTAAGAGATTACGATGATCCTAAGGATGTTCCAGTGCACGGTATATACCATCCGAGATTGGGCTTTTTCGATAGTTTGGAGGATTATCTGAATTCATACGATAAAAGACCATTGATAGGTTTACTCTTTTGGAGAAGTTCTTGGCTCTATGGAGATATGAAGCACGTTGAAGAGATCGTGAACGCTTTTGAGAAGGAGGGATTTGGGGTAATCCCCGTATTTGTCCTTCCGAAGGATTTGACAACTGGAATAGGTAAGGACATTGATGAAAGTGTTGAGGAATTCTTCACGAGAGATGGGCAGGTCGTTGTCGATGCTATCATAAGCTTGATTTCTTTTGGAATCGAATATCTCAGAAAGTTGAAAAAGCTCGGTGTTCCAGTATTCTCGCCAATATGCTCATACTATCAATCCGTTGGGGATTGGAAAGAGAGTAATGGCGTTGATTACATGACACAGGTTTACGGTGTAATAATTCCGGAAGTTTCAGGGGCAATTGAGCCACTTTTTGTAGCTGGATCGAGAAATATTGATGGGTTTAAAATTATCGAGCCTTATCCAGAACACATAGATTACTTGGTTAGAAGGGTTAAAAGATGGATCAAGTTGAGGAGGATACCCAAGAAAGATGTAAGGATAGCAATAGTTCTGATAAATCCACCATGCAAGGGCTTAGAGGCTAACGTTGCTGTTGGAGCTGGATTAGATGTTCCAGAAAGCATTGTGAGGCTTTTGCATAGGCTTAAAGAGGAGGGTTATACTGTCGATGGTGTTCCAAAGAGTGGAGAAGAACTAATAAGGTTAATTTTGGAAAGAAAGGCGATAAGTGAGTTCAGGTGGACATCTGTTGATGACATAGTCAGATGTGGAGGTGCCGTAGATTTCGTAAGCTTGGATGATTACTTAGAATGGTTCAACGAGCTTCCAGAGGATTTGAGAAATAAGATAATCGAAGATTGGGGCAAGCCTGAGGATGTTCTAGCTGGAAAGGTTGATAAAACCCTTGTTGGAATGGTCTACAACGGCAAGTTCGTGATTCCGGGAATTAGGTTTGGAAATGTCTTCATAACTCCTCAGCCGAAGTTTGGGTGTGCCGGTGCAAGATGCGATGGAAGAGTTTGCAGAATACTGCACGATCCAACCATAGTTCCTCCACATCAGTGGTGGGCTGTCTATAGGTGGATAACGAGAAAGTTCAAGGCTGATGTCATAATTCACTTTGGAACTCACGGCTACCTTGAGTTCAGATCGGGAAAGGGTGTAGGACTCTCTCCTTCGTGCGTTCCAGAAGCAAGCTTAGATGATGTTCCTCACCTTTACGTCTACGTTGTATCGAACCCAATGGAAGGTGTAATAGCAAAGAGGAGAAGTTATGCAACGCTGATCGATCACATCTATCCGCCGATGGCAATGGCTGAAGTTTTGGATGAGTTGGATTCACTTTTGAATCAATATGCAAGGGCGAAGGATTTGGGAGAAGATGCGAGAAGGAAAAAGTTGTATGAAGAGATACTCAAGAAGGCTGAAGATTGTAAGATAAGGATAAGAAATCCAGAAAAAGAGGATGAGACAATAGAGGAGATTCACCGCTACGTTGATCTGATGAGAGGGTCACAGATAAACCTTGGACTCCACGTATTTGGCAATCCACCAAGGGATGCAAAAAGACTGGCCGAGTATGTCGTTACCGCGATGGCTTACGATTCTCATTATTCGCCTTCCATAAGGAGGGTCATCGCTGAAGCTATTGGACTAAACTACGACGAAATCAAGAGAAACCCCATGGGTATTACAAACGGTTACACAAACAGGGAACTGTTGAAGATTATTCACAAGCTTTCAGTTGATATACTTAAGAGGCTCCTGAATAGCGAAAGCTATGATGTCATCTACGAAGAGATAGGAAAAATTGGATTTAAAGTCGTTAACGAGCTTAGATTGAAAGAGGTGTTTGAGAAAGCTCTAAAGGTTGCGAGGAAGATTTTGGAGTGTGAGAGAGAATACGATGGATTTTTGAAGGGATTGAAAGGTGAATACGTTGAACCAAGTCCATCTGGAGCTATAACGAGGGGTAAATTTGAGATACTTCCAACTGGAAGAAATTTCTACGCTGTAGACCCAAGGTCTTTACCGACAAAGTCTGCTTGGCATATAGGCGTTGAAACTGCTAAGAAGTTGCTTGAAGAGTTCAAGAGGAAGCATGGAAAGTATCCTGAGACCGTTGGACAAGTTTTGTGGAGTATCGATGCCTATAAAGCCGACGGAGAGCAGATAGCTCAAATTCTCTATCTTTTGGGCGTTAAACCCGTTTGGAGTGGTGATCGTGTTGTAGGTCTTGAGGTCATACCGCTTGAAAAGCTTGGAAGACCGAGGATAGATGTTTTGGTCAGGATAAGCGGGATTGTTAGGGATACTCTGCCAAACTACATCCATTTAATAGATGA
>CAYWXE010000115.1:0-2948 GCA_964462505.1 uncultured archaeon
TTTTTGCGAATATATCCAAAACGAAACTGGAGAAATTGAAATTTACAATGAGATACAAGCCATAAGACTGGTTTGAACTTGGATTAAAGATCTCAGCTTTAACCTTCATGGGATGCATAGCTTACTTATTCCACGATTGGAGGAGAGAGAAAGGAGATAAATGGGCTAAAAAATTAAAAAATAAAGTTAAATCTATATTGAATAAAGTTTTAAATCTCAAAAAATAAAGTATTGTCATGAAGCAGATAATTATTGAAGTTCCTGACTGGGTTGATTATGACGAAATTAAAAGTTTAGTAAGAAAGTATATTGAAGAGAAAGCGGACAAAGGTTTAACTTTGGAGGAGTTCAAGAAGATCTACGAAATCGAGGAAGAAGAGATAGTCGAGGGAAGAACTGGAATTTTTAAGGCAAATAAGGGAGAAGGAAAAGAAAAGAGTAAATGACAGTTATTGATACAAACATAGCAATAGAAAAGATTAAAAGAAACAAAGAAATTCACGAAAATGCAACAATAATATTAGAATATCCAGTAATACTAACTTACAAAAAGTTTTACGGGAAAATTTATACTTTGAGACAAGTAGATATAGAACTGGCGATAAATCTGCAAATTAAGAAAACTGGGAAAACCAAAGCCAATAGCAGATGTATTAATAGCATCAATTTGCATAAATCGAAATGAAGAAGTATCTAATTTGAAAGTTAAACTTGTTCTACTACTAAAGAAGGTTGGAAACTAAGGTTAAAGATTTGCTCAGGACTTTAAGATAAAGATAATAAATCGCACATCCAAATACATTTAATGAGTCTAAAAATATCCGTATTCCAGAAGGAAATCGATGTATTGCTCAGGAAGTATTCTGAAGAGGAGTTGCTGAAAGAGGCTATAAGAGCTTTGTTCGAGGTAAATCCCCAACTCAAAATAGAGGTAGCCTTGGAGTTGTACAAAGATGGGGAAGTATCGCTTGAAAAAGCCGCTGAAATCGCTGGTATGGGGGTAATAGAGTTCAGAGAATTCGTTAGCAAGAAAATCAGGAGAGAAGTCGGTTCAAATGAAGCTGAGCTGAGGAGGAGAACAGAGAAGCTGAAAAGCATGCTATGATAGTTCTTGATACCGATATACTGAGTTGTTTTGCGAAGATCAGAAGGTTCGATTTGCTCGAAAAACTCTTTAAAGCTCAGTTTTATATACCTCCAAAAGTTTATGAAGAGATCTTAAGGGCAAAAGAAAAGGGATATGATTTTGTAGATTACATAATCCAGCTAATAGATGATAGGAAAATTAAAATTGCTACTTTAAATGAGATTGATGTTGATATAGTTAAGGAGCTTTCTAAGGAGAGAAGGCTGGGATTTGGAGAGATGGAAGCAATGGCTCTGGCAAAGAATAGGGGATGGATTCTTCTTTCAAACGACAAAGTCGTTGAGAAGGTTGCCGGAAAAATAGGTATTAACGTATTTAATCTTGAAGATCTTCTTTCTGCTATGATCGATTCAGGAATTATCAAAAATAAAATCGAACTAAAAGATATTATTGAGGAGATTGAAACAAAGGATAGAATAGTGATCAGAAACAAGAGTTACCTTTTCAATAAGTTCGAGGAATAACCTTTTGCTTGTAGCGGTAAACTAGTAGAAAAGGTTAGATCAATCCCACTCTACTTTATCATAAATGGATTCTGGATAAACGAGACTGGAGAGCTTGAAATAGTTATAAGATACACACCTCAGGACTGGTTTGAGATTGGATTAATGATTTCTACCACAACCTTCACAGGTTGCATTTGCTACTTATTCTACGACTGGAGGAGAGAGAAGGGTGACAGATGGGCTAAAAAATTAGAAAATAAGGTTAAGAAAGTTCTTAAGAAGATTTAACCATTCATAGGATTTAGTTTTATGTCTTAAGATTATCTTAAGCGCAGATTAAAACTCGAAGCGAAAAAGCCATATGAATTGATGCTAAATCAAGGTTATGAATATCGACGAAATAAAAATGAAAATAGTTCCAATCTTGCAAAAATACGGAGTTAAGAGGGCATCCATATTTGGTTCAGCAGTTAGAGATGAAATAAGGGAAGACAGCGATATAGATATCCTTGTCGAAATCGAGAAAGATATTAGTTTGCTCGATTTTGTGGCTTTAAAGCTCGAACTCGAAGATATCCTTGGTAGAAAAGTCGACTTAGTGGAGTTTGACACAATTAAGCCAAAATTAAAGGATAGGATATTGAAAGAGCAGGTGGTGATAATCTGAAAAAAAGGGATGTCAGAGTTTTCCTTGAAGATATCATAGAGAGCATCGAAAAGATAGAGGAATATACCTCAAACGTCGATGAAGAGGAATTTTATGAGAACTCCTTTGTCCAAGATGCCGTTTTGAGAAGACTTGAGATAATCGGTGAAGCTGTAAAGAATGTACCCGAAGATTTTAGGACAAAGTATCCTGACATTCCTTGGAGACAAATTGCTGGTATGAGAGATGTTTTAATTCACGCATACTTCGGTGTGAACCTCAGGAGGGTATGGAAGGTTATCAAAGAGGAAATTCCAGAGCTTAAGCTTAAGATTTTAAAAATCTTAGAGGGGCTTTAGTTTTTAATGTCAAATTTTCAGATAAACTCAGCTCTTCGAAGTGAAAAAATCAACCCAACCCTCTGGATTTTCAAAGTCAACACAAAGAAGCCATTCATGCTTAGCTTTGCCGAAGCTTACGATCCTTTATGGGAAGCAAGAGTATACAAGGACGGCAAGTTGGTGGAGAAGGTTAGATCAATAACCATTATACTCAGTTATAAACGGATTTTGGATTAATGAAACAGGGAATCTGACCATAGTGATCGGATATACACCACAAGACTTGTTCGAGTTAAGTTTAGCGGTTTCCGCTACAACCTTCACAGGTTGCATTTGCTACTTATTCTACGACTGGAGAAGAGAAATGG
>CAYWXE010000116.1:0-2859 GCA_964462505.1 uncultured archaeon
AACTTTATCAATTCTTCTTTCAGCTCCGTTCTTTTCTCTTGAGTATCCGATTCATCTTTTAATAACTTCGCGAATTCCTCAACCAAGCCCTTGAGAACACGATTCCATATTTCATAGTAATCATGTTTTAGATTAATAGTTGTCACGCCAGTTGTGCTTTTCTTTCCCATCTTAACTAAATCTGGCTGAAGAATTTCCAATATTTCGTAAATGAGTGTTTGAAGCATTACCTCATCCATTTTTATAAAGCAAGCATCAGCTGTTCGAGCAGAAAGATCTCTAAATCGCTCTCTTAATCTCTGTCTGACAAGATCAGTTAAATTGTCAATCCTTCGATTAGCATCTTCAAAAAGCCTATCCACGTCCTCTTCTCTAACAACTTTCTCTGAGTCAAAGAGGTGCTCAAGAATATCATGAGTCAAAATTGGATTCTCCCTGTATCTTTTAACTAAATACACGAGAGTTCTTGCTGGGAAAAACGATAACTTAATACCACCTGTCATGTGTCTAAACTGCAAAGTGTACTTCTCGATCTCTTTTGGGAAATCTGGACCAACTACAACCATGTAACGGACATAGTCTTTATAAACTCCCAAAAGTCTCTCCTTAACGAGATCGATACAGTATGTCTTCAATCGAATCAAGTAATCAGGGTTTCTGGTGATATAATCATAAACTCCGCTTGATGCCGTTTTGCACTCAACTACAGCAATGTACGGCGGAGTTGCATGGGTTCCAATTATGAGCAAATCCCATCCAGATTCTTTTGTTCTGGCGATGGTATCAAATTCCAAAAGCTGAAAAGCTTTCTCTGTTAGAATCTCAAAAACCTTCTCGGGTGAACTGTTGTATTTTTCTCTTGCGATCTTTGAATTCTGCTTTGAAATTTCAACATAATCTTCGATAAGTTGCTTAAGGGTATTTTCAATATCTCTTCCCTCAGGTTTGAGCAATCCATCTTCTTTTTTCCTCTCCTCAACCAATTCAAGTAAAGCTTCGAGGACTTTGCCATGAATATGGTTCAGATTGTTCGGATCGACTAACCCTTGATATACAAGCTCCGCAAGTACGGCAGGATAATGCTTACAGAATGGGTATCTTCCCTTCCTAACTTGATACACATAATCAGCACATTTTTCGTCACACGAATACGAGAAATCTTCTTTACCTAAATTTACTATTTTTATCCGGTAACCTGTAACATCTGCTATTATCATATCCTCGCTGAAGTGCTCGATTCGAATTTTCTTCAATAAGAAATGATCTCGTGCATCATAGACTTTTGAAACTAATTTTTGCTCTATATAGCTATTAACGAGGTCTTCGATCTCTTTTAGGTTAAGATTTAATCTTTTAGCAATGTGTTCTGCCAGCTTTGCTTGACTTAAACCAGAATAGCCCTTAATCCCATAGTTTTTGCAGATCTCGATTAGCTCGTTTTTAGTCAGTTTTTTGAGTAAGGCTATTTTTTCCCCGAGAGACATTGATACATAGTTTTAAATTTAGAAGAGATAAACATATCGGAATCAAATTAAAAAATTAAGAAAAGATCACTCCATTTTGAAATCCGTTCCAATGAACTTAAATTCAAGCTCCATTTTCTCTGATTCTGGCGAAGCCTCTGGATAGAAGAATACACAGTTATCGGCTGTGATTTTCTGCACTTTAGAGCCTTCGGTTTCAGCAACCATGACAACCTGAACAGGTTTCTTACTCTGGGCTAATTGCATTAGGAATGGGATGCTTTCAGAATTTGAAGCAACTTTGATAGAACCCTCGCAATCTGTATCGGCTTTCTTAGCGTAGGCTATAGTCTTTCCGCTCCAATCTTTGATTGGCTTTACAGAATCCTGATCGCCCTTCGGAGTTATTTTGAATTCAGATAACTTGTCTATCTCATTACCCTCAACGAAGACATGAATCTTCTCAACTTCGTAAAAGACAATACCTCCAGCCATTTACACCACCTCACAGCGTAATAACCAACTCAAGCTCGATCTTCTCGACGTAGTTCATCAGATAAGCTGTAATTCTAACATTGCTCAGAATTCCGTTAGCTTTATCTGAATCTGGAATGTCTTCGTAAGCGGGCATCCAAACTTCAAAGCCCGGATGCAGATTTCCTTCGGAATCAGTCCAATCAGGCTTAAGCACGCCGAGCTTTTGCTGTGCTCTTAGAGTTCCTTCAATTCTCGACTTGATAACCTGAAGTCCGGCGGGAGTGTATGGAATACCCTGCCCGAGATTATTAAGACGTAATTTTAAGTTAATCAGATCAGTCCTAATCACTTCAGCCAAGTAAACTTTAGATCTGCTTACGTAAACTCTTCCACCGTTTAGTGTTCTTGCATTCGATAATACTGGTTTAACGATCTCCATTACTGTAGCAATGTTATGATTTTCTAATTCATCAATCTCTGAGGCTTTATAATTGGCTGGACTAATACCCTGAACTGTAACCCATTCACAGGTTTGCCAAGGTTTTAAGGTTGCAATAACTCCTGCTACAGCTCCAGCTAACTCTGCAGGCGTTAGAGTAGTATCATCATGGGCTACAGCATAAACATAGTCACTTGGAGTTATAGCTCCAAACTTTGCTATTGCGTCATCTTTCGAGCCGATGTAGGGCAAGATCAACAGTTTATGATAAGTCTCAGCGTGATCGACTAATTTCGGAGCGTTGGAATTTCCAGCGTCTATCGTCGGGATTATTATATCATAATTTGCTCTTTCCGCTAAATCACTTAGAACTTCATCGTATTTTGCTTCAGTTCCATCGTGAACGTTTACGACTAAAATTTTCCCAATTCCTTGGGCAAATGCTTTAGCTGTAGCTTTAGCAATTAAGCTATCAGCTCC
>CAYWXE010000117.1:0-2743 GCA_964462505.1 uncultured archaeon
TAGCTGAGAAAATGCTACTAATTCCCGGAATCACCTCGCATTCAAGTCCTCTTCTACTGAGCTCAAATATTTGTTCGTTTAGGGCTGAAAATATGGAGGGGTCTCCACTTACAACCCTTACAACAGTCTTCCCAGCCTTAGCATTACTCTCGATTAATTCTATTATTTCTTCAAGCTTCATTCCATAGCTACTAACTTTTCTCCCGCTGAATTCCTCTAAGAATTTCTCATCTATTAATGAGCCAGGATATATTATTAAGTCGGCTCGCTTAAGAATCTTGTAAGCTTTAATCGTCAGCAATTCAGGATCTCCTGGGCCAAAGCCTATAAAATAAACCTTCACCACCGTCACCTTGTTCCAACAATAATCGTAAAATAATCTGCTTTTTCCGGAGGCCTATCAATTTTTTCGACTTTCTCACCATCCATAAACATCCTTTCTGCTAGGTAAAATTTCTTCATTCCCATCTTTTTGAGGTATTCACATACTTCCTTAGGCTTCGTAGCCTTTGAGACAACGACATAACCGATATTACCGTCTTTAAGAGTGGTTATAAGCAAAGGGCTGTCTACGAATACCTTTATTCTTGAGAATACGGTTGTAAAGCTTGGTATTCCTGGAACAATTTCAATTTTAATGTCTGAGTTTATGCTGATTAGCTCTTCAACAAGATGATGAAATGTGGAATAAAACATCGGATCCCCTAGGCATGCAAACGCTATATCTTCCCTAACACATCTATCTGCAAGCTCTTTCGCTAACTCAATTACGCTTTCTCTGCTTCCACCCATCGTGAAATTTACAACGCGAGGTTTTACTATATACCTAACAAGCGATTCTGCAAGTTTTCCTGGGACAATCACTTCATTCACGGCTTTTAGAACCTCGACAGCTTTTAGGGTTATTAGTTTAGGATCTCCTGGCCCTAAACCCACACCGAATAACATTATACACCACCTACGATCATAAATACGGGGTTTATTGTCTTGAAAGCGGTGAGCCCGGCTAATTCATAACTCTTTGATACATTAATAATTAGGGCTTCCTTAAAAATACCTAATTCCTTCATAGTATGAATAACTTTGTAAGCTGTTTCTATTCTTGCAAGATTTACGGTAATCCTTCTAGCCTTTTTGCTTACAACCTCAAGCATCTCTTCAATATCCTTACTCCCTCCAAAAAAGACAATATCGTAATCATACTTCTTTAAGAATTCTAAACCATGCATATGTAATAGCTTAACATTTTCCTTAACTTTAGCGTCTCTAATTACATCCTCATCTATGTCAACAGCATAGACCTTAGAAACATAATTTGCAAAAAAGTTAGCTACTGTACAGCTTCCACAACCTATATCAGCAAAGACCTCTTCCTTTCTTGGCTTAAGTTTTGCAAAAAGTATTCCAATAATTTCTTCTTTTGTAACCTTCATGATGTCAACCCTGATAAGAGCCCCAGGGCTACATTATTATCCACACTAATACTATATACAAAATTTGGATGATAATAATGGTTGTCTCTTAGGTCTTAAGGTTACTTTTATAGATCCTGCGATTCTATGGAAACATTTCAACATAGTTAGTGCGCCGAGAATGAATGGTTCACTATTTGGAGGAGACAAGGCTTCACATTATTACCACTGCCAAGTGCAAACTGATACTAGTAGAGAACTCGGCTTAGGCTAGCTATTATGCCAATTTCTTTACCATTCTCATAGACATGAAACTCGTGCTTACCTTTAGCATAAAAATGGTGTATCTATGCTTAACATGATGGAAATTCCACTTTCAGAACTATGAGGTTTTGTTAACTTGTCTGAAAGGTTTCCGAAAAGAACATCAAAAAGATTTTGTACGATAATAGTTGGAAATAATTAAGAACAGTTTCTGTCAATACGTAAAGGGCATGACTGACTCTGCCATGAAAAGAGAAGAGATAAATCTTGTGCTGTAGCCACTAATAAACTGTTAACTGAGCAAAGATAGAGCAACCTTCAACCAGCATTTGCTAGCAAATCCAAAACATGCAACTTAATGTTAGTCAAGTAGTAAAAGGCTATGTCTAATCTTCTAAGTATGAACGCGTAGCTCAATGCTAGCTTACCTCTAGGCCCTCCAACACCGAAAGTCTTTTTAGCCAACTTTTGAAGTTCCTTCTGAAGTTCTTCAAGTCTCTCCTCGGAAGCATTTTTCTTCTCAAATTGTTTGATCCTCTTTTTAAGGTTGATAAGCCTTAGTATATTCGGCTTTAAGTTCTTATTCAGCTTTTCCAAGGCTTCATCTAAAGGTTTAACAAGCTTATCCAAAACACTTGCAAAATGCTTTTGTTCATCTTTCCCAAGATTTTTTAACACATTCTTTAGGTCTTCTATATGTCTGCTACATTCATCTGTTAAGGCTATGAGGTCTGTCAGCCGAGACCAGAAGGTTTCCCGTCTAGGATTAACCATATCATACCTCATAACCCAACTGTAAGCAACATCTGAACAGAGATCATCCATCCACCCTAAAACAGACTTAATCCTACCGATTCTCCCCCTTAATCTCAAAACTGCTTTCTCCATATCCCCCTTTCTATTCGACTTTTTGGTCCGCAACTTTAGGCTTGGCAACTTTTTCGATGCAAGATAATAGATCACGTTAGCAACAAACCTATGGGATAAATCCCAATCTATAGCTTCTGGATGAGGGTAGGAAAGAATTATTTTTCCCTTACCATAGTTAGCTTCCAGTATAGCTGGGG
>CAYWXE010000118.1:0-2627 GCA_964462505.1 uncultured archaeon
GAAACTACTAACTACAAAAATTCGTGAATTGAAATTTCTGCAAATTAATTTATTTATATTAAATCTTAAATTTTTTCTCAATGCTACACTTTAACACCTTTTCGAGTTCATACAGCCTTACAACTACTTCTCTGCCCGTAATTTCTAATACCATGAATGAAGGTTTAAGTGAGCCTCCTCCTCCGCCCCACACACCAGTAGCAGAGCCAGGATTTAACAGTAAAACCTCATCAAAGTATACATCTGGGGAGTGTGTATGGCCCGATATTAGTAGATCTACTCCCATATCTATAGCTATTTCCTTTAACTGCTTTCTGTTTCCTCTGGGGTAAACCTGATGACCGTGTACAACTCCAATTTTAACATCATCAACTGTTAACTCTTGTTTTTGGGGTAATGGTAAGTGATCCATATTTCCCTCTACTACGTAAAACTCCTTACCCAACCCCTTTAAGTAATTTAAAACCTTTTCATCTGTTAGATCTCCCGTGCATACAACTGCATCAAATACCTTTGATTCAATGAATCTTACGATTTCTTTTGGAATCCAACTAGCTCTCCTCGGAATATGGGTATCTCCCAGCACCAGTATTTCCATATACCTACTTCACAATTGGAGGTATTTCACGTTATCGAAGTATAAAGGTTTTTAATCTCAGAAATTTTTGGGGTTTTATGGGCAAGGTTAAACTCCTATTCCTAGAGACTAGACCACATTTTTTACTACTAACACCCGTATGCGTATTCCTTGGGGTTTCCATTGCGTTGAGTAGGGGCTACTTCAATCTGATACATTTGATATTAGTCCTAATTGGCTCATTGCTCGCACATGTAAGCGTTAACGTATTCAACGACTACTTCGACTACGTGAGGGGAACTGATTTAATAGCTAAGAGAACTCCATTCAGTGGAGGTAGCGGATTTCTACCTTCTGGACTCGTAACACCAAGAGATGCTCTGTATCTTGCAACAGCATCTCTAATCCTTGGAATTCTGATAGGTTTGTACTTCATGGTTCAGTATCCGATTCTCATTCCGATTGTAGCGATAGGGGTTTTCTTAGTTTACGCATACACACCATTACTCACAAGGGTTTACATAACAGAGCTTTTTCCAGGCTTAGGATTTGGGTTAATGGTTGTAGGTGCATACATCACAATGCTCCCACCGAAATCTGGTATTGAAGATCTAACACCACTAGCAGCGGCAGTAGTGCCGGGGATTCTGATAAGTAATCTACTCTTCTTAAACGAATTCCCAGATTTCGAAGCGGATTACGAAACGGGTAGGAGGCACATGGTAATAATCCTTGGAAGAAAAAGGGCTTCAAAGGTATACGTTCTACTGATAGCCTTGGCATATACATGGCTTTTGATGACGGTTTTAGCTGGAATCTTGCCAATTACGACACTTATAGCTCTTGCAACTCTACCGATTGCAGTTAAGGCTTGTAAAGAATGTCTGAAATACTATGGAAAAATAGAAAAACTGATACCAGCTTTAGCTAAAAACGTCCTTGTAACTTTACTGACACCAACGCTAATGGCTATAGGATTTCTTATGGACCTAGTAGTCTAAGACGTGCTTGTCTAACACGTAACAGTAAAAAATGCCCTCCAAAACGACTTTACCTCCAACTCTAGCGATTACCTCAACTACGTTCTTTTTGCCTTCAACCTTTACAACTCTTGCATGTGCTATTACTTCATCTCCAACTCTTACGGGTTTTGTAAATCTTACTTCAGCTCTAGCTAAAACTACATTTGGGTGATTTACTGCAACCATTGCAGCTAAATCAGCAGCACCAAACGTGAAACCACCGTGAATTAGCCCCTTTTCGTCTACAGCCATATCTTTTGTTGTTTTAAGTCTTACCTTAGCTTCACCATCTTTTAGCTCTATTACTTCTCCAACGAGTTCCTTTGAAGCAAACTTATGAGTTCTTATCACCATGGATGCGTACCTATTACAACTTCTTTCTCAAATTTCGATTCTATGAGTTCCTTTAACTTTTCAAGACTACCTATTGGACAGTTTCCTGTTTCTATTGCTGTTTTTACGCAAGTTCCTATGAATATTATATCGACATCTCTGTTTAAAGACTCTAAGCATGTAAATACAAGCTTTAGCTTTGGAACTACTAACCCAGGACAACCTCCACAATTCGTTATTCCTACGAGTTCGATTTTATCGAATTTCTCGAAACTTCCAGCCTTTTCGTCTATTCCCTTGAAACACTTAGCACATGCGATACAGCTCTTATCCCTTATGTTTTCACAGCAGAGTATCAACGCCTTCACCATTTAAACCACCCGTGCAGTTCTTGATAACAATAAAATATAACCATTTCTATTTTTTGTAATGACATGATTCATCCACTCATGAACAAAACTTTTATTCTCATTTATCCCAATTATTTCGCCGTTACGGGTGGAGTGGGCGACAGCCTTCGATGAAATCCCGTTGGCAAGCCGCCAATTACATTCTTCTACGAAAAATCAAAATAAAGATTTGCTAAGACTAAGAATTAATAGCTTAATGAGATATTAAATATTAAAATTTTGGATTGAGAATCAACAGTAAAAGAAAAATTATCTAACCACGACTTGTATTAGTTTAAGATATGA
>CAYWXE010000119.1:0-2591 GCA_964462505.1 uncultured archaeon
AGGGCCCGGACCGGGCACATGTATCTAAGGTTCCGTGCCGTAGAGATATCTTTAAATATTAGCAGTTCTCAACAATCAACATGGAGAAAAACGACTTACACAAGTTCAATGAACGATTAAAACGTGAAATCGAACTTCTAGAAAAATCAAAAATAGTTGAAGAAAATAAAAAACTCATCCTTAAGTTTAAACGAGATTTAATTGTCGAAGGAGTAGGAATTGCAAGAATTGGACGGTATATGAGAACCCTTCGAATAGTCTGTGAACGCTGGAAAAACAAACCATTTACTGAATGGGACAAAGACGACATTAAAGATGTACTTGTAAAAATTGAAACAAATGGTTATACCGCTCAAACAATTAACGAGTTCCGAAAAGGCTTACGTAAGTTTTTCAAATGGCTCAAAGGTGAGAACTGGGAAGGATTAAAACTACTCAGAGGTGAGAGAAAAGATAACCGCAAACCAGATGTGCTAACAGAAGAGGAAATAATGAAAATGATTGAGGCGGCGAAAAATCCAAGAGATAAGGCAATTATTGCAGTAGGATATGAAGCTGGTCTGCGTATAGGTGAGCTTGCAAATTTGCGGTGGAAAGATGTAATCTGGACGGAGCACGGTGCTAAGATTAAGGTTCACGGTAAGACAGGGGAGCGAGTTATTCCAATTGTAATGGCAGCCCCATATCTAGCAAGGTGGATGCAGCATCATCCACACTATGACATGGTTAAAGGAAAACCAGATCCAAACGCTTTCATATTCGTAAACATAGGCTCTCCAGGATACGGAGAGCCAATGGAATATAAAATGCTCAGCAAGGTTATTAAGAAGGCTGCCAAAAATGCTGGCATAGACAAGCGAGTATATCCGCACATTTTAAGGCATTCACGTGCAACAGTTCTGGCAAACTACCTGACGGAAGCGCAGATGAACCAGTTCTTCGGCTGGGTTCAGGGCAGCGACATGCCACGTATATACGTCCATCTAAGCGGAAGAGACATAGACAAAGCAATTAACAAGGTATATGGCTTAGAAGTTGAGGAAGAAGAGAAGGGGAAAATGGCAAAGCCCGTAAAGTGTCCCCGCTGTGGTTACATGAACGCTCCAACAGACAAGTATTGTGGAAGGTGTGCTCTAATCTTGGACGAGAAGGAGAGACTGAGAATCCAGATGGAGGAATCGAGAATCATGAACGAAGTCATGGCCATGTTGCTACAAAATCCAGAACTCATGGAGAAATTCAAGGAAATGCTAAAGCTTATAGAGCTCGTAGAGCAGAATCCAGAAGCTATGAAGACCATTCTAAACAGTCTGCAGCGCAGTTAGACACGAATCTGAGTGTGTTGTTTTTCTTTCAGTATCCTTTTCAATTCAGCGATAATTTTGCCATCGTACATTTCATCAAGCAGTGTTAGCGCCGCAGCTCTTGCGATGGGGCTACCATTTATAGCTAATTTTATTAGTGTTTCTCTATCAATGTTAATACTTCCAAGCATATACGTATTTATGTAGAAGTATATTTAAGTTTTCTCTTTCACCAGACTAACTTCCCAGAAAAGTATATATACCCAATCGACTTAAGTATATATACGTTGAAGTAAAGATGTGTAAGGAAATAGGGAGGTGGAATGTATGAGTAATGGTAGTTTGAAGACCACTGTCGTGTTAGATCCCGAAACGAAGCTGATGGTAAGTGTGCTATCTGGACTTTTCAACGCAGACATGAAAACACTGATCCATTCAGCAATAAGAGTTTTGTACGAATACGTTAAAGTGTACGAGCTCCCGCCAGAAGTTGCAGAGTCTTTGGATAGTTTGATAAAATACGGAGAGAAGGTTGAAAAGCCGCTTAATGAGGTTGTTGAAGGAATAGTGTCCGTTATTCGGGAGGGAAAAGGCTTCAAAGTTGAGGGAGCAATAAAGAAGAAAAAGTAATTTTATTTTTTACTATTGTTAACGTATTGTCAGTATTGAAGAGAAAAATGTGTGCTAAGTTTCCCAATAGTAAATTAAATTTGTGCAAGAGACAAAGCCAACTTTAATCTATTAAGCAACTCCATTAGAGTGGTGGCACTCCTACACGAAATGCTAAATCCATTAGAAATAAAATTAAAAAATTAAGGAGAAGTGGAAACTATGCGTAAGAAAAAACACCTAATTGGTCATATAATTTACATTGCATTATATGGTGCGTTGGTAGTATCCACCATTGTGTTCTACAATTCTGCAAATTTAGTGGAGTTAGTGTATGTAGGGTTGATAACCATAGCATTGGGAATCGTTTTTGTTTCATGGTCAAGTAAATCACGAAAGAAAGGACAAATAAGGGGGAGCATTAGTAAGGAAGCCCTTGTTGAAAGTGGAATGTATGCCTTTGTTCGTCACCCTGAATTCTTAGGACATATGCTAATAATTTTTGCATTGGTCATTATTTCACAGCACTGGATTAGCTTGATTATTGGTGTAATTCTAATTATTTTGTTATGCTTTGCTACGATAGAAGAAGAAAAAAGAAATATAGAAAAGTTTGGTGAAGCATACAAAGATTATATGAAAAGAGTTCCAAGAATAAATTTACTGCTTGGAATAATG
>CAYWXE010000120.1:0-2537 GCA_964462505.1 uncultured archaeon
GGAATCAAAACCTCAGGCACAAATTGTCCTCCAAATTCGCCGAACTTCATCAAATTTCCCTCCTTATGAGCTTGAAACCTTATTTTCTGCGGTAACACCCTCCTAAGAAAGCCCTAACACGTTAACATCATGAAAAATCCTTATAGCCATCTTTTATCAGCCTTGAAGTAGGAAAGCCTGCTTCGCAGCCATGACAAACTCTTTAACTTTACGTTCATCCTTTCTACCACTCGTTTCCACTCCTGAAATGACGTCAACTGCGTAAGGTTTTACGTATTCAATAGCTTTTTTAACATTTCTACTATTTAAACCGCCAGCAAGTATAAGAGGTATACTTATCTTTTCTCTCACCCTCTTCGCTATATCCCAGTCGAAAGTTTTTCCCGTTCCACCGATTTTATCTGTTTTTGAATCAAGCAAGATTGCATCAATGCCAGTTCTTTCATAAGACAACGCAGCATCAATAGCATCTCTACTGTAAACCTTTCCAGTTTTGACATCGATAGGTAAAGCCTTTATCACTTTCACGTTAAGAGCTTCAACGATTTCTCTAACTTCTTTCTCACTCTCATTTCCATGAAGCTGTACAGCATTAGGCTTCGTATATTCAACTATCTCAACAACTTCTTCAACTCTTCCCGATGTTACCACTACAGTGTAAATGAAGGGAGGAGTCTTTGAAATAAGTCTTTTCGCCTCCTTTCTTGAAATATTCCATGGTACTTCCATAGGGTACTCTGTTACAAAACCGACGATATCTGCATATTTGGCACAAATCTTTAATTCCTGCTCATCCCTTATTCCGCAAATCTTTACTCTCATAGCTCAAATTCAGCTGTTCGAAATTTTTAGATCATAATAGCGATGCATTTTAATAAGATCCTTCATTGTTTTTCAGTGGCAACTCTTCTGCTTTCCCTTATAAATTCTTCAAGTTTTTCCATCGCAAGTCCTTCGTCCAATATGTTATTTGCAATTTCAATGCCTTCTTCTAACGATGATGCAGCTTCTCCAACGTACAGAGCTGCTGCAGTGTTCAAAACAACAGCATCTCTTTTTGGCCCTTTTTCTCCAGAGAAAATCTTTTTAATAACCTCTGCATTGTATTCTGGAGTTCCGCCAGCAATGTCCTTTATAGAGCACCTCTCAATTCCAAAATCCTCTGGAGAAATCTCATACTTCTCTATTTTATCTTTTTTAACTTCTGCAACAATCGTTTTGCCTATTGGTGATATTTCATCTAGACCATCAAGTCCATGTACAACTAAAACATGTTCGTACTTTAGATTTGACACGATTTCTGCAACTATATCCACAAGCTCTGGCTTATAAACACCTAAAACATGTCTTCTCGCATCTGCTGGATTTATCAGTGGCCCTATTATAGTATAGAATATCGTTTTTATCCCAAGCTGACTCTCAGGCTGCAAAACTTTTCCCATTACTGGATGGAAGAGTGGAGCATACAGGAAAGCTATACCTATTTTCTCAATTAGTCTCTCAGCATGTCTAGGTTTTAGATTTACGTTTACTCCTAAAGCTTCTAAGACATCGGCAGAACCAGAAAGAGAGGATATTGATCGACTCCCATGCTTTGCTACTGGTACTTCGTTTGCTGCAATTATTGCAGCAGCTGTTGATATGTTAAACGTTGTAAGTCCTCCACCAGTACCACATGTATCTATCAGCTTATCAACTTTAGGTTTTATCATATTACAGACATCCTTCATCCCCTTAACTATCCCAGCAATTTCTTCGATCGTTGGTCCTTTCATCGTTAATCCAAGTAAAAAAGCTCCAATCTGAGCATCTGTAATCTTTTCCTCTTTTAGTGCGATTACGAATTCGTATGTTTCATTTTCAGTTAGATTATACCCTTTAATAAGCTTCTTTAAAATTCTTCTAACATCCATGCTATCCCTCCACAAAAGCCTTGACAATTCTTTCCGTATCCTTCGCAAGCATGAACGCAGTTCCAATTAAAGCAGCATCTGCGCATTTTAGGGCTCGTTTAAGATCTTTAATACTCATTATACCACTTTCACTAATTTTTACAACGTCATCTCTCACGAATCTGCAAAGTTTCTCCGTCAACTCAATATTTCCATTATCCCTCTCTAATTTCAATATATCCTTGTTATTTATCCCAATCATCGGTGTTTTTGTTTCATTTGCGATTTTGACATCAGTCTTAGTGTGAACTTCAACAAGAGTCTCCAATCCATGATCTAAAGCATAGTCAACGAATTCAGATGTTTTATCCTTTAGAATCCTGGTGATAAGTAGAATTGCAGAAGCTTCAAGTTCTGCAGTCTTCTCAATTTCATTTCTACTCGTTATGAAGTCCTTTCTAAGAACTGGTAAATTTGATTCTCGACATATCGTTTTAAATGTACTTATATCTCCTCCAAATTCTTTCGCCGTTATGTAAGATATTCCAGCTACTCCGCATTTCTCATAAATCTTCAATATGTTTAAAGGATCTCTGCCCCTAAGCAGATCACCGTATTTTGGAGAATAGACTTTGATTTCCGCAA
>CAYWXE010000121.1:0-2422 GCA_964462505.1 uncultured archaeon
TTTGGAGTATGCGCTTAAAAAGTATTTAAAGGGCAAAGAGGTAAGTGACAGGAACGTAAAAAGAGAGATAGATGAAGCTAGGCTGGAAGAATTGCGTAGGATATTCCAGGATGAAGATTATGAAGAGTGAGCAATGGAAGCTAATTATGAACAGATCGCCATGTTCGAGCAGTTAGAGGCTTAAAATCATTTTGCCATTGAACTTGCCATTTGCCAAAAGTTTTATAAATTTCCAATCCAACGGTTTAACGTGAAAGTGAGGGTTGACAGGTATGGGAGAATAGTTTTGCCGAAGGAGATTAGGGAGATGCTCGGCATTCACGAAAACTCTGAGCTTACGCTGAATGTAAGAGAGGATGAGATAGTGATTAGAGTTCAAAGAGGAAATCTTGAGAAGAAGGTGGACGACTTGATTGAATTTCTGAAGAATAATGCACCGAAAGCTTTTGTCTCTGAAGTCGAGGAGGAGGAAAAATGGCTGACGAGAAAGTACAGTTTGGAAAAGATCGGATTGAAGGAGTAGTGGATGTTGGGCTAATAGTGATATCTCACTTTGAGAATCCGGCCAAAGATGTTGCACTTGAATTTTTATCGGATGTTCTAAAATGGAAGAAGAAGTGTATAATCCCAACGTCAACAATCTTGGGTGCTTACCACATTTTGACAAGATATCTGAAAGTAGAAAAAGTATCGGCATACGATGCCCTTACGAGAACGCTGAAAACTCAATCTCCAGCTTTTTACGAAGATATCAGCGTTGATACCGTCTTGGATTCGCTAACAAATGCCTTAGGTTATAACGTCGAATCTTGGGATGGCTACATCATAGCCCTAGCTAAAAAGTTTAAGGCTACAATATACACTGTCGATTTAAAGCTAATGCGGAAAGTAAGGGATGTTCCAGTTGTGAACCCCATTCCAGAAAAAATCTTCGAAGAGTACAATCGATGGTTAAGAGCGCGCTTGGGTATATAGTTTAACAAAAACGGTTTCATTTTTCACGAAAATAGTCATGATCAAGCTATCTGTTCGCAATATAGAGTTGGCTTATCCGATTCTTCAGTTAACATCGGCTCCTCCTTTACTTAGATTAAGTGGAGCAGAAGTTGGTTTCCTTCTTGCCCGTGTAACGAATATTAAGCTGGATAGAGCATGCATCATCGCCGCAAGTATTGCCCTCAAAAGGGATAGGATAACAGAATCCACGCTTGTTAAAGAAACAACTGAGAAACTAAAAGAGTTTGGTATTGCCAATAGAATAGCGGGAATAGCTGTGAAAAGGCTTAAGAAGATGGGAATTCTTAGAGGAGACAAAATCCTTCGAACTCCTAAAGGTAAGGAAAGAGCAATCTCATTTTACGATGACAAGCTGTTTTTAGACTACATTTCAAAAAAGATGAGGGGTTTTGTCTGGTTTAGGGGAAATACATTGATTATAGATGGCGTAGCACTCGCCTATGCATACTTAAAGAGTGAGCTAAACCCAACTCTTAGAGCTGCAAGACTCTTTGCCGATGAACTCAGCAGGCAGTTTGTACCAAAGGATGTTATAAAGAAAAGACATGCAAACTTACTTTCGAAGTTTATGACTATGGACGTAGAAGTTTGTAATGACTGTCTTTGTGAAGAGGAAGAGGTCGCTGTAAGGAGCTGTGAGGTGGTTTCAGCAATTCACAGATTATTTTCGACAAAGACTGGGAGAGCCGAGGTCAAACTTCTAAGGCGAAATCGCTGCAAGTATCCTTCGGGTAAGGTAAAAGAAAAGGTTACAGCAAGAGATGCTCAGAAAAATTTACCCAAAACCGTAAGAAGAATATCAATTATCGACCCAGAACTGCTCAGCGTTGCAGATTTTCCTTCTGGTTCTTTCGTTGCTGGTAAACTTTGCGGACTTGCAGTCAGTCATGCTTTGAGTAGATTGAGGAATGAAGATGCTATCGCTGCAGATGCTATACTTCAGGCAGCTTATAATATAGGCAGGGAAGAACTAGTAATATCGTTCAGAGATGTCGCAAAACTTGTGTTAGATGTCCTCTAAAAAATAACAGAGATCTTATAAGCCCTCCTCAATACCTCACCTATCTTAAACTTCTCATCTATGTAAGTTTTAGATTGAGGATAAATTTCGTAGAGAAAATTCGTAGTTCTTTATTCCTTCATATCCACGCAATAACCCTACTACTTTCAAGAGGACAGAAAGAGAACACTCCTTTTTAATGGGCTCGAAATCGTAGCAGTGGAAATTCCTCATACCATAAGCTTCTTTCCCCTGCTTGATTACGTCCTTTATTATCGCTCTCAATTTCTTCAGATTTAGCTTCAATTCTTCAACCAACTTCTTTACGAGCCTTCTATATCTCTTCTTCTCTTCTCAACGTTCTTCGAGATATGAAGAGAGGATAGCTAATTAAACCTTTAAGCC
>CAYWXE010000122.1:0-2380 GCA_964462505.1 uncultured archaeon
GTGTTAACGATTTAGTTGTAATGACAACTGAAGATGAGAGGGTTAAACAGGGATTTGAACTGATTAGAGTTGCAATGAAGATGAAATATCCAAAAACGAGAATACATGAAGTTCAACTACCGTTTGAAGATGTTGTAACGACTGAACAGAACTTCGAATTCATGAGAATCGCTTCAAGGGTTATAAGAGATCAAAAAGAAAAGTATCGCTCAGATGTCGTTTATATAAATGTAGCCGGTGGTAGAAAGAACATGTGTATAACCCTATCAATATTAGGGCAATTCCTAAACGTAGATGGAATATTTCACGTAGTCTCTCCAGATGTTAGAGTTGTAAACGAACTCCTCGAAAGGTTAAGGGCTGATATAGAACAGATTTACAGAGCCGAAAGCGAAGACGAAAAGATTAAGATATATAGGGATAGGGAGAGACTCTTCGATTCGTTGATGTTTCCAAGGGATTACGAAGTCGTGAGAATTCCTACAATACCAATACCAATGGATTACATGGTTAAGCTTGTAGATGCGTTATTTAACGATAGAGTTGAAGAACTGTCCGATTCTGAGAGGGATATGCTTGTAAGGCATGGTCTTGTAGAAAAAATCGGTTCGAGATATGTGGTTACGGAATTCGGTAAGAAATTCGCAGAGGTTTTGGTGAGGTGATCGCTTGAAGTGTATATTTCAAGTCCTTGGAAGGTTAGATGGATACGATGAGATAAGATTTCAAATAAATGGAAACGAATACGAAGAGTGTTTAGCGGCTTATGCACTTAAGAGGTATTTCGAAGATAGAGGTGAGAAGGCTGAGATTACGTTTCTTGTCCCAGAGAGTTTAATAGAGCGAGAAGAACAACTCGATTCGATTAAGAATGCTGATGTAAAAGTTATACCCGCAATCGGTGAGTACATTCGTGAAAATAGACGTGTAAAATACGTATCGACAATAGATTCCGTTGTTACTTCGATTTTCCTACACTTTTTAGATAAGAAACCGGATGAGATTTTTGTAGATGTATCTACTGGACATAACGTTTATCCGATTTCAATGCTTGAAGCGGCGAGGAGATACGTAACGTATAGGAGATTGGAAAAAATCGTTCAAGGCAAAACCCCTACGAGATTATACACGGTATTCATTCCACCGATTTCGAAGGGCGTAAGAGATGTTAGAGTTGAAATCCAAAGAGCTGAAGTTAAAGCGTTCTTTTCTTTACCGAATGCAAATCCTGACAGAGTCTTGATTGGAAACAATGGGATTTCTGAGATCAACAGGAGATTTGCCCGTGTAAAAGGATTGTTGAGAAGACTTCTAAGGGAACTAAAAATAGCTTTCAATTCTCTGAGATTAAACGTTCCTCTAAGCTTCTATACCGAAGAAATCTTGGATATGAGCTTGGATGTAGACATCGTTGAAGAGGGTTTAAAAGAGTTCGTAATCGAAGCATTAAAACCGATTAAACATGGAGATATCGTTGAAAGGTTTAAGATTGATGGTGTAAACGTCGCAAATCTATTCTACTCCATAGCCCTTTATAGGAGTATAAAGGAGTTTAAGGATGGATTGTCTGAACCAGAGGTAAACGAGATTTACGAGCGTTTTTCAGACGCTTACGATAAACTTGGACTTGACGCAAATAAAAACTTTCTCAGAAGAGACATTGAAAATATCAAAATGGATTCTAAAAGGTTAGCTGATAATGAGGAGGTTGTTTATGCTAAATTGAGGGTGGGAAATGTTCATGGTAGTTCGGATGTTAAGAGAAACTTCTTCGCTCATAGCGGTTTTCTCATGGAAAGCACGATCATTAAAAAAAGAGGAGGTAAAATATTTATAAAATGGGATAAAAGCCGTATCAACGAAATCAAGAGTTGGTTGGAGAAGCCTTAATTACTCCCTTAAAATTTGGATGTAAATTACTCTGTTCTATTTAAATGCGAATTCTGTGTTCTTATATACAATTTGCATCGCGATTGTAGCTGTGAATATCTTTATCCCTTGTATCTACGTAGACTTGTCGGTGCATACTTCTCGAACATTCTGAAATATAAAAACGCTTGAATGTGTAATGTAATGTAGAGTATTTAAAGTTATACTCGAACAACACAAACCTTTAATTTTAAACATTTCGGTTAGTGTGCCGTATTCGAGTAATCACCTTCAAAAGAAATCTTTATAAGTGTTCATACCCTATAAGATTATGTCCGAGTATACTGAATCTCAAATAGAGAACTGAAACTTAACAAGATACTCTACTAACTTACCCAACCATTTTCTATTGGAATCTCAAATAGAGAACTGAAACCCCCCCTCATATTTTTTATTGAGAATCGGGGGTAACGGTTTCTTTCGAATCTCAAATAGAGAACTGAAACTTACC
>CAYWXE010000123.1:0-2346 GCA_964462505.1 uncultured archaeon
GAACTTGACAGGAAGATCTGGGAGAAGGAGCTTGAGAGAGCTTATGAAGATATTGGAAGCTTCTACTTAGGTGGAAAGAAGTATGAGCTGTCTGAATCGCAACTCAAAGCCTTTGCCTATAGAGTTCTTCGACATCACATGAAATATGGAGAAATTAACTGGGAGATTCTTAAAACTGAAATATTCGACCTAAAATCTGATTGATTCTGAATTTTAGGTATATCTCTAATCTAATCTCCCAGTTAGCTGAGACTATCTCTCTATTTTGGATTTTGATTGTTTGGGGGCGATTTTATGTCCGAGGTTTTGGTTGTAAACCATTCCGAACTTGTGGAGATTGTTAAGAAGGTGTATGAGGAGAAGTTGAGCACGTTTATTTGGGGTAGAACTGGCGTTGGAAAATCCCAGTCTGTGAGAAGAGCTGCTAAAGAGATTGCCGAGAAATACGGATTAAAATACGTAGAATGGCCAAACTGGAGTGATCCCAGAACAGAATTCGTTCTTATCGATATCAGGCTTTCACACGTTGAGCCGAGCGATCTCATAGGCATGCCGAAGCTCGTTGATGAAGAAGAAGTAACTAAATGGTACGCTCCGAACTGGCTTAAGGCAATAAGCAAGGAGAGGGAGAAAGAGCTTGGAATAAAGATAAGAGGTATTCTTTTCCTTGACGAGCTAAATCTTGCTCCTCCTCTCGTCCAAAACGCATCTTATCAGCTTGTTTTAGATAGAAGGCTTGGCGAGGTTGAAGTTGCCGATGGTATTGCGATCATAGCTGCTGGCAACCTAACAGAGGATCAGGCATACACCTTTGACATGCCACTTCCTTTGAGAACGAGGTTTGTTCACGCTACTCTCAGACCGCCAACGATTGATGAATGGGTTGAGTGGGCTAAAGAGAACGGAATTGACTCGAGAATTATTGCGTTTCTAAAGATGCAGCCATCAATGCTCTTTAAGGAAATGTCAGAGGATAGAACGTTTCCAACACCGAGAGGCTGGGAGTTTGCGAGTAAGCTTATTGCAAACGAGAGAGATGCAGAGAAGGCTGCAATGTACGTTGCAATGGCTTGTGGCGTTGTTGCTGGCACACAGTTCGAAGCTTTCCTAAAGCTCAGTGAGACAATAGACCTTAAAGAACTTCTAGAAAATCCAGAGAGGTTTGATAGCTTAAGCATGGACATAAAGTACTCTGCAGTAGTTAATCTGCCAGAGCTCTTGAGAAGTGATAGAAAGATTGCAAGCAAACTGCTCAAGTTTGCTGTGGCGATCCCGCCAGAGTTTGCGGTTCTCTTGCTCATGTCGATGAAGCAGGTGATGGGAGAGGAAGCATTCAAAGATGCTCTTAAGAGGTTCAGAGGTGCAGAGGCAAAGGAGCTTATAAAACTCATTAGATTCCTTTTATAATTTTCCTATTCTAATTTAATAAATTAAGTTGGAGGTTTTTGGATGTCCTTGTTCGGGAAGCTAACACCATCTGAGAGGATTAGCAAGGCTAAGATCAAGCTGATGAGGGAATACCCGTTCTTCGGATACATCGCCATGTACCTAACTTTCATCGAGAACGATAAGATACCGACGATGAGTGTCAATCCAAAGGGTGTTAATCAGATATAATCCAAAATACGTTGAGAAGTTATCTGACACTCAGCTTCTCGCAGATGTTATCCACGAGGTTAGCCACATTGCATTCAGACACTTTGAAAGGGAAGAAATTCTGGAAATAAATAATCCGATTCACAAAAAGGCTTACGACTACGCAAACGATATTGTAGTGAATGCAATACTCGTGGCAAACGGATTTAATGTTTACGATACCGGTCTGAATCCTGAGAAGGTAGGAAGGACGTTTGTAACACGGTTCAAGTTCAGTATAAGAGGCATAGTGGACGTAAACGGGATTAAACAGGAGATAGTTGTTCAGATACCTATAGAAATCTGGGATCCGGAACAGAAGTCGTCAGAAGAAGTATACTTCGAGATTCTTGAACAGCTAAAAGGTAATGGCGGTGGAAACAGTAACGTCAAGATATTGCTCCCCGGTTGCAGTAATTGCTCAGACCAAAATAGCAGAAATTGTGATTTAAATAGCTTATCAGATTTGATTTGCAATATCAGCGACCTGATCAATAGCATGGACATCATAGAGGTTTCATCGGACAAGAAACCGTTCGATATACACGAATACGGAAACAATGGAAGGGGAGAAAAAGAAAACGAATCTCAAGACTGGAGCAAAATCATTGCCGAAGCTTATAACTATGCAAAAATGGTTGGTAAAGTTCCAGCCAGGATTGAGAGGCATGTAGAGGCTGTGCTCAAGCCAAAGATTGATTGGAAAAAAGT
>CAYWXE010000124.1:0-2259 GCA_964462505.1 uncultured archaeon
TCGCCGGCGCCCACCGCATGGGCGCCGTCTTCGGCGGCATGCTCCTCTCCGGGAAGAAGGTCGCTGATATTATTTTAGGGAGACTCAAACAGTAGTCCGAAAGTGCGTCTGCTTGAGGCAAGTAATATGAAGTCTATAGAGCGGCAGTGGAGCAAAATTTGAGCGTAGCCGAAGACGGAGTCACATATTGACTGTTGGCAAACCGTAAGGATAAGTTTACAAGAGTATGCTAAGAGTTATCCACCAAAGACCGACACAATCGCTAAAATCATTCGAAAATGTCTCTAAAAACTTCTTTCCCAGCTAAATAGATTTGGTTTATGCGAAATTCAAGAAAAGTAGTGTATTGCTCAATCTTCCAGAGATCGCTATCCGTTGGAATGAAGTGCTTTCTTGCAGAGTCAATATACCTGTTCAAATATTCATGTGGCGGTTCGTCTCCAATCTCAGAGTTCACGTGTTTATCTATGAATGTTATATTTCCAAGGTTATTTATTAAGATCTCCTTCGTGTCTTGATCATCTGGATTTAAGCTCTGCTCTAAATATTCTTTTGGAAAGATGTGATGCCTCGCCAATTCTGAAGGCTTTCTCTTACTTAATAGCGTATTGTTCCAATCGTCTGCACCATTTTTCACAAGGATAGTGTAAAGTAAAAACAGATGAGAACGCCCTTGCGATCTTAATACATTAAGAGACAACCCTTTCTTAATATCATTAAGGGTGATTTTCACCTTCGCTCTCCTGTTTTGCATATTCTCTAACAGCTTGTCCCATGGGAAATACTCACTTTCCTTTATTACTTTCAGATCCTCATCTAGTTTTGTATCTGCTTGGGAGCTGTAGTATCCATAAAAACTTACCAGCACGAACCAGTTGGCAATACTTTTAATATCTTTGCTATCCAGTTCGTCTATCGAGTTAATATCCTTGTAGTAAAAGTAGGCGGATATTGGAATTAACGGTGCCTGTGATGGTAGTAATCTTGAACTAGTTATTCCAAGCTCCCTATCAAGAAATTCTATAGTAAGATTCATAGCTTTACTACACTTACCAAAAGTTTCCTTCAACTCCTCTTCGCTGTGTTCAGAAATTTTCTTTATATTTGCCTTAAACTGCTCAACTTTAGCCATCTGAGCTGGTTTTAAGCCGAAGCTTAAAAAAGTAAATCTAATCACGGGCTGGAGGTCGATCTCAAATTTATCATGTAAATCCTCGTAGAGACCTCTTATTCTCTCTTTGAGATCACCACTCACAGTCCCTGCCAAAAAGGATAGCATCAATTCCAGATTACCAATACGGACGCCATGTCTATTAATCCTTATAAATGCTTCTGCCATGTCTTCGAAAGCGTTTTCATCTTCATCGTAAGTTTCCATGAGATATATCGGAATGGTATAATCTAAAATCCTGCGTACTTTTTCTTTCATCTCCTCAAGTTGTTTCTTTGGTATTTTCTGTGTCAGCTCAGTCAACGTGTCTATATCTTGCAGACAAAAAGCCTTTACAAGTTTGGACAGATCAATACCACGTGAAGCACTCTTATAAAGTTTTCCGTGATGGTATGATATCGGAACTTCACATTTTATTTCTTTCCCACCTCTTGAAATTTTCCAATCATTAAATAGTAGCAATAAAGAAGTTAGCCTTTGCTGACCGTCTATAACATAAAGAGCATCATTAGGTTTCCTCTCGACATCAATTAGAGGTTTTGAGAACGGATCTATGTCAGCATTTGATGGTTTCCAGAGAATTATAGTCCCTATTGGATAGTGGTTGATTATAGAATCTATTAGATCACGGATATCGTCTTCGTCCCATACATATTGTCTTTGAAACGACGGTAATACAAATTTGCCTAATTTAGCTTCCTCAACAAGCGTTTGTATTGTCCTATTCTTTACATCAATGGTTACTCTCGCCATAGTTATTCACCTCTCAACAATTTGTGAGCAAAAGGATGGGATTTCTGGCAACATCTGGGTACATCCGAAGTTCCGAGTGAAGCGAAAAATCTTACCATCAATAGTGTTTTGAGGTCTCACCCATTATAAAAAACTTAATTCTTTTCTTCAAATTCTGATGGCAGCCGGCGTTGGGCTTGACGGTGGCGTGGGCGTTGGCGTTAGCACTGGCAGAGCGGGGCTGTTGCTCTCGCCCTTGCCTTCCGGTCTGAGCTTCCAGCTCTCGGCGCCGTCGGGGATCCTCTGCCACGTCCACTCGTCGTTGTAGCCGTCGTTGAGCTTCGGCGTCAGGTCCA
>CAYWXE010000125.1:0-2177 GCA_964462505.1 uncultured archaeon
TGATTGTGTTTTCTTAATGTGGATCTCATAGATATTCCATACAGGCCCTCTCACTTGAAACGCGATGTACCATTCGTTAAACCTAGGAGTAATATCCCACCCCTTTTCTGAGATTAAGTCCATCAAATACTCATACGATTTTTTAACGATTTCAAGATAATCCTCTCTTAGTCCTCTTCTTTTATACTCCTCGATAAATGTATTAGAAATCTTCAATTCTCATAGAAGCTCTAATCGGTCGAGATATTTCCTCAGGAGGTTTAATGTATTCGATCACAATTACCTGTTCGTTTTTATCTTCTCTAATGTATCTTCCATACCTAACAAAATCTATTTGAAATCCAGAAAGGAGTAAATCCTTAAATCTTTCAGCAACGATTATAATCCTCACGTTGTCGAAATTTACTTCATCTACATAGCGTCTAAGTTCTTCCCTTTGCATTAGGAGATATCTCACACTATCGGGATTGTTAACGACCCAACTCGCATATCTCAACACCTGAAGTAAAACCTCTTCATTTGCTTCATTCTTCTTCAACTCTAGGTGGTGATGCAACATTGTTGATGAAGTATTTAGATCATCCACAATGTGGTGTCACGACCCAACTCTATAATCACTGGAACTCTTTGCTCCGTGTCTAAAGCGAGTATGTCTATTTCCCTATAAGTACCTCCAACTGTTACGTTTATACTCTCAGCAATGAATTCAAAGTTCTCACCTAAAACCTTTATGTTATCTTTAAAGAACTTCTGCATATCTCTTACCTCATCTTGAAATGGACTGTTTTTCAATTCTTTTTGTTCATTCTCAGTGACTATGAAAACTGATCTCATTAGAGATTTTAAAGCTACTGAACTAATTAAAACCTTCGCAAACACCGACAACGTTTTAATCTATTCTTAAAACCCTCAATTATGGATCAAATAATCTACATAGGGCCAGTAATGCTTGACGAACCAGAGGAATTCGAGCTTGATGAATTCGTTAGACAGGCTATAGCGTTAGAAGCTGAGAGGTTGTTCTACTCAAACGGAAGAATATATTTAGTTGATTACGAAACTCTTCACGGCATAATAGATGGTAAATTTGCAGTAGTTGAGTTGATAAGCTACGCATCCTTCACGGAAGTTGGGGACTTCAAGAATTGGGTGTTATACTACGGTAACGACGACATCGTTGAGTATTCAGATAAGATCAAGGACATAAGGGGAGATATGACGATAATACCGATAATAAGGACGAGAGATAGATTCATAAGAAAAATAGAGGAGTACATCGAACAGGGGAGGTATAGATCTTTTGTTAGAGCGAAGGAAAAAAGTATCAATAAATAATATTAAAAATTTTAATTATATTGATTTTCTCAATAGATTAAATACTTTACGTTACGTTTTCTCAGTAAAAATGAGAACTTCCGCTTCGTCAATTACATCACGATACCCCTAACAGATCTAACAACAGCTTGAATTTTGCCTTTCCATTTCTCAAGGCATCGTCAGTAATAACTGGTGCAACCCTAATCTCTTTAACAACTTCTTTAACAGGGAAAAACAGACAGCTCATAAATATGCATGTGATGTCTTCAGGAACAGTTCTGAACTTAAAATCAATTGAACCCGACTCCCTGAGACTTGCTATTACGTATCTATAACAAGCCATGCTGGTTTGATAACTAAATATTGATAACGTAAATAAGTATAATTTCTAGAACTCCCAGCTTGAGTTTGATCTCCCTTGGGAATACTATTTTATCCCCGTTGATTTTGACTTTTTTGCACAGTTTTTGTATCTTTCTGTAAATCTTCAAATCGCCGATAATTCTTAAAGCTCCAAGGAGGATTGTCCCTATGCCCACTAAATATATTGCTATTGCCACCCACAATGGTGGAGATTCAATCGTGGTTCTCGAATGATCTTCAATGATGACTTTCGAACCCGGAGTTCCCGTAATCATCAATGTATTCGTTGTAACGGATATGAGTAGTACTCCGAATGCAATTACTAAGACTTTTTCAAGGCTCAATGACGGTTTAACAGTTATTATTAGTAATAGTTATATTCACTTTAAAAATTTTTGTGAAGAATCGAATTATAAATAAGACTGTATATTCCTTTGAAAACCTGTAAAAACTGATGAATTAATTTAGGGTTGTTTCAAGAATATGCACAGATAGAT
>CAYWXE010000126.1:0-2158 GCA_964462505.1 uncultured archaeon
CTTCGTCTTCAACCAAGATACAGCGTGCTGTTCTTATTCCGTATTTTTCGAGGATCTCTTTCGCTTCGTGTTCGGGAAGAAACCTATATGTCATATAAGGTCAATAGGTAGTAGGATTAATAATTATATATCCTCAAAGCTTAAGTATTCAATGTTTAAAGCTTATACATTAAATTGTATTTGTCAACACTCCAGTAGCAGACTGCAGACAGTAAAACTCCTAGGGTGTAATAAGTTTCTTTAGCTCCTCAATATTGTACTTCTCAGCGTTCTCTTCTATTTTCTTGTTTATCTTCTCTAGGCATTCCCAAACTTCTTTAACTTCATCAGCTAAACTCCACTCTTCAGGTTTTGTAGCATATTCTTCCCCTTTATTAATGAATCTGTACATGTAAACAACGCATCCTCTGTATTCTTTGTTGTTTCCTGCCCATCTCGTAAATCTTCCAGGAAATATTCCAGCTATCTTCCAACCTCTCCTTATGCACAACTTTTGCGTTATGTCATGCCATGTTTCAAGGAAAGTTGTTAGATATTCTGCTCCACTCTCTGCAATTTTTTGTTCTATCGCTAGACTAATTCCCAAACGTACGTGCTGCCCTCTATAGTCTGGATGTGTTGTAAGCATTGAATATTCTATTTCCAAATTTTTATCGTCCTTTGTAAGTAAAGCACACGAAACTATTTTCTTAGTTGAGATCTCTTCCGCAATTACCATGCAATACCTCTTCTCATATTTGTCTCTTTCCCATCTCTCCTCTAACGCTACCTTTTCTCTTATCTCTTCTGGATAAAGAACGAAGTCATAATTTGAGCCATAAACCTCGGGATAACCAATCCTCCAGAGTTCTGCAACTTCTTCAACGTCACCCAATCTTAATACTCTCGCTCTAAACCTTCCATTAAAGTAAGATTCTAAGTAAAACTTTGGCCATACAACTCTCTTCTCCTTAATTTCTCTTGTCTTACAGGTTTTACCCATCTCTCTAAATGGTTTATACTTACTCATGTCAATTCTTTTCATTATTTAATATTCTAATCAAAAAGTTTTAAATTATGCCTATCCGATATTAGTGATGATATGACGAATGAAAAGCTTGATGAATTGATAAAAGAGCTTGGTGGGGAGATTTTAGATGTAGGAAAGCCAGTTAAAACTGTAGAGCAGGCTGTAAAAGCTACAAATTCGAGTCCAGATGTAATAATCAAATCTTTACTATTTATTTCTGAGAAGGAGCCGATTTTAGTCATAGTGAACGGTAAATCAAGAGTAGACATAAACAAACTTTCGAAACATTTTGGCTCAGTTAGATTGGCAACTCCCGAAGAGGTAAAAGAGATAACAGGATATGAAGTTGGAGCAGTTCCACCTATTGGTGTGAAAGTTCATACAATCGTAGATCCAAGGGTTCTTGAGAAGGATTTCGTGATAGGTGGAGGAGGTGCAATAGATAAGCTTTTAAAGTTGGATCCAAGGAAAATAGTCGAATATCAAAAAGCAGAAGTAATAGATATCTCAAAATGATCTTATTATTATTTTCACGGTATTAAGTTCCGCCGGATCTCTCTATTCTTCTTAAACAGTTTAAGAAGCTGAGGAATATTATCAGATTTAACAATCGGGATTTTGAAGAGTAGAGATTTATTTGATTGAGATAATGGCTTTAACACTTTACAGTATTTCTGAAAGTTGTAATTAGGTTGATCTAAATGTGGTTGTTTTTTCTAAAAATCCATTATGATTTTTGTCTGATTGCCAAATATTTTTGCTTCAGAGCTACTGTGAGATGCGAGGCTTTCTTAGTTTTTGTGAAATTTAGGTTATCTCAATTGGGGAGATTACAAAATATGAAGGAAAGATAGATAGCAGATATTTTGAACTTTATCTGCTGAGTTTTCTCTCAATCAAAACCCTTGTTAGCTTAGCGTAAAGAAGAGCTTATCCAAATCTTACGCCCTCAAGTTAACCCATCTCCTAATAATAGAAAAGCTTAAATACATAATATAGGAACATGTCCATATGATGGGAAAAATCCTAGGTGATTGTCTTTGGCTTGAGTGATGCGATAAAACTCCGAAAAAAGGAGAAGAGAAATCCGATAATTGCGGAAATCAAAGTCTATTCTCCAAAATACGGTGATCTGCTTAGGGGCAGAGA
>CAYWXE010000127.1:0-2041 GCA_964462505.1 uncultured archaeon
GCTACCGACTACGTCTCTATCCGCAATCAAACCGCATTCACATTTTAACAGCCTCCGCCCATTCGGGCTTAATTTTCTCCCACATATCGGGCAGAGGCTGGAAGTTTTATGAGGATTGACGTAAATGACTTCAATACTATTAAGCTTAGCCTTATACTCTAATATCTGCTGAAATTTTCTAAAACTCCACCTATGTAACCTTCCGCTTAATTCTTTCGAGTAATTTATCCCCCTTCTAATTTCTTTAAGGTTTTCTAAGGCTATTGCTGAATTCGTTTTCAGTGCAATTTTAACTATTTCGTTAGCAATCTTATGATAAATGTCCAGAACTCTGTTTCTTTCCCTATCACGGTATTTCGCTAAAACCTTAGCTTTAACTCTTCTGCACCTCATCTTACTCTGAATTTTTCTTCTTTTTAAAAAGTAAGCAGTCCTAATTACTCTCTCTTTTGTTTCAAACGTTATAAAATTCTGGTTTGTTGCAGTAGTAACATTGTTCTCGTTTATGTCAACTCCTACAACGTCCATATATCTTCTTATCTCAACACTCTTTGAGAAAACCACATTCAAGTAAATCCCATTATCTCTTTTAACCACCCAAGCTTGTCCAATCTTCCAATCCCTAAACTTCTCGTGATATTCTCCGTGCGAGACTTTAAACCTAATTCTTCCATTAGGTGTAGAGATTTTAACAACCCAATTTTCTAAATCGAGCTTAAACAAGTGATCATCGAGCATAATTACATCTTTCTTAAACGTGGGTTTGTCAGATTTAGCCTTACCCTTCCTTTTAAGCTTTCTGAATGACTTATAAATAGAACAAACCACTTGACAGGCTGTGTAAATGTAATGGGATGGTAACTTAGAATATTTCTGCCTTAACTCGTGATATTTCTCTGCTTTTAATCTTTTGAACGATGTGATTCCTTTAGAATGAGCATAATCAAGTAGCTCGTTAACTATTCTCTTATACGTTTCAAACAAGCTTTCGTCTACTTTTCCATCAAGTTTAAACCTTGCTGTTAGTTTAACAGTCTCCAATTGCTTGCTTGACACTCTCCACCATCTTCTTCTTTTTGTGACTTCTCATACCGTATAATCGACCAGCAAATGAAGTTACAATGGCAATTAAGTCTTCAATTAATTCCTGCCGTAAATCCTTAGGTTCTTCTCCAAAGACTACTTCAATACTAACCCCGTGTGAGTTAAAGAACTCTTCTAAATACCTGAACCCAAATCTCGTAAGTCTATCTTTGTAGCTGATCACTACAACATCAACCTTTCCGCTTACAACATATTCAAACAGCTTTTTCAAACCTCTTCGCTTTTCATTTAATCCAGAGGCTACGTCTGTTAGAATATCAACAACATTGTATCCTTTAGCTGAGCAATACTCTTTAAGATATTCAACTTGCCTCTCTAAATCACTTCTCTGATCTGATGATGAAACTCTCGCATAGATAACCGCTGTATTAGCAACCTTGCCTTTAAGCAATCTCTTCACTTCATCCTCTGGAATCCTGAACTCTTTGCCAACCCTCACCGCTTTAATCCTTCCTTGCTTAATCCACCTAATTACCGTAACCCTATTTACTCCAAGCATCTCCGCAACTTTCCCAGTCCTATATAACTTCATTGTCACTTTATAAAACGCAACAAAAGTATTTAAATGTTACGAATGCAACATTATATGCTTCTACCCCTCCCTTTCGGAGGGACTTCCTGTCGATAAAGTTAAAGGAGATTCTAAAAAGACGTAGTGAGTTCAATTTTAGTAAGGATACTTTCCAACTATTTTCTTAACTTCCTCTTCTATCTCATCTCCAACAATTCTGCATGCATTGGCAGGAGCTCTTTTACTTGCAATGGCAATTGCACAGTCGTAGCAGCTGTTATACCCACACGCACCACAATCTCTTTTTGGAAGAAGGCGATAGATTCTCTCAGCTTTTTCCATAATTTCCGGACTCTCTATTCGAGGTCTTTCCATTCTAGGTCTTTCAACCCACGGAACTTGCCAGTAAGCTAATCTGGACGTAAT
>CAYWXE010000128.1:0-1999 GCA_964462505.1 uncultured archaeon
GCGGGAGGAGGTCAGGGAGGGGCAGAAACATATGATGTAGATTTGTAACATAAATAATTTGTAAAACATCAAGGAATGTTATTATGTTAAATTAACTTCGCTCGGGATGTGGGAAGTGTGGATGGTAAACCCGAAAGGACGGAGCTATGATAAGATAGATGTGAAGAGTTCATCCCGAAATCCCGTCTATGAATTGAAACGGAAAGACTCCCTGTTAATCAAAAGTTATGAAAGTGGCGGAGAACTAAAACGATAATAATCTTAACACTTCAATGCCGAAGTTATCCGATGAGAATAGAGGATAAGATAAGGAGGGCTTTTGAGATATATGAAAAGTTCAGAGATGAAATAACAGGGGATGAAGAGGTAAGAGATCTCCTGAAGAGGCTTGAAGAATCGATAAATGAGACAAGGAGATACATGGAGGAAATAGGGGTTGTAGACATATGCAGGGAATGCGCGGCCGAAACTGGGAGCTGCTGCGGTATGTTTGTGGAGGATTACTATGACGAAATAATTCTGCTGATAAATCTTCTTCTCGGAATCAATTTGCCAGAAAAAAGAAGAATAAAAGGTTACTGCTTCTTTTTAAGCGATAAAGGATGTACTTTAAAGGCAAGAGAGGTTATATGCGTCAATTACCTTTGCAAAAGGATAACAGATAGAATTGGAGATAAGGAAATAGAATTGCAGGAGATTGCGGAGAGGGAGCTCAAAACATGCTTCTTACTTAGGGAGAGGATAAAGAGAATTATCCTAGATTTGCAACAAAAAAGATAATAATTTTGCTGTATAGCATGGAGTATGTGGAGACTGATAAGACCTGATGCCATAACGGTCTGGAACAATCCGATCGTAAGGGAGAGACTAAGCTGGTATTATAGAGTTATGAACGATGAGATGCCAGCTAAGTTCATCATATGTAAGAAGATTTACGCTGATGACGATATAAAAAGTCTTGATATGGATTCACTCTGGGATCTTCACTCTAAGCTTTCAGAAGAATTCGATAGGATTTTCAGGGATGTAAGTAATGAAAGAATGGATATAGAGGAGCTTGATGATCAGAATCCGAACTTCTTGGATTTGAAGGTAGAAATAGCTTACAGGATTTACAGGAACTGTGAGTTCTGTGAGAGGAGATGCAGGATAGACAGGAACGAAAAGGTAGGGATTTGCAGGGTTAAGAGAACGAACGTTCACAGCTTCTTCCATCACTACGGAGAGGAAAGTCCTCTTGTTCCCAGTGGTACAATATTTTACGGTGGATGCAACCTGAAATGCGTTTACTGCATTGATGAAGATGATTACATGCTTGTTAGGTATTCAAAAGACAATATTGTATCTGTTGAGAAGGTAAAAGATGTTGTAGAAAGAATTAAGCAGGGTGAACAAGTAGAGCTACTTACATTAAGAGGTTGGAGGAAGATTACAAATATAATTGAAAAACTAAGTGATGAAATTTATGAAATAATTACTAACAGAGGTAAAAGAATAAGGTTAACATCTGAGCATCTAATTATAGTTAAAGATGACAAGAAGCTTATAGAGAAAGCAGTAAAGGATCTTTGTGAAGGGGATACTCTTGTAACTCTACCATTTAATGAAATTAAATACATTGAGAATAACATTACCTATATAAACTTAATAGAAGAAATTGAAAAGAGAGCACCTCCAAGCGTAAAGAGTAGTATTAGAGTTAAGAATGTTGCAAACTTATTGAAAGAGCTGAGGCATAAATATAAAGTTAAATACAGAGATTTATTTAGAAAAATAAGGGACTTTAAGTACTCTTGGATATATGCAGATTCGATACCATTTGATGTCTTTATACAACTCTATAAGAATTATAATGAATTCAAAAACCATATATCTCGATTTAAGCTTTCGATGAGGAAAGGAGCTAAATATTATCTACCAGCACTTTTCAAGATTTCACCGGAATTTATGAGATTACTTGGTTACTTTGTTTCTGAAGGAAATTATCTTAGAGAATACG
>CAYWXE010000129.1:0-1997 GCA_964462505.1 uncultured archaeon
AAAAGGAGGAACTAAACCAATATTACTTTTACCTCCGCAGAAATTCTATAATAAGGAAAAAGCAGAACACTTATTTTCATTAGCCAAAGAAATTTTAGAGAAATTCGGAATCTCGTAAAGAGAATTGAAAGTGTACATCAGTCCAGCGACTAAGAAGCAGGATACTAATCTGACTCTATCTTAAGGAAATTAATTATGCCGTGACATCTGCATGCAGTTCCTATCATTAGTGAACAGTGCTTTCTTCTTAAACACTCATTTACTACTTCTAGCAATTCCTTTCCCTTAAATCCTCCTACATTTTTTGTAATTAGGGAACTGCGAAGGATATAGGCAACATCAACATTTTTTACAATCTCGTTAAGTAGCTCATACATTGCTTTCTCCTTGCGTCTCTTTGTTACGGGGCATATCTCTGGTTGAGGACAGGGTACCTTACATTTAAGATCAAACGGCATATAACTACATACGATTACTGAATTAGCTTTATCAACGGAAATTGCGAGGCCTCTCGAAGATAACTCTCGATAAACATTTTCCAGTGGATCTTTGAAAGGACTTACTTTTAACCCATTTCTCTCAAGATAGTTTTTAAGAGCTTTTGCTGCAAAATGCCCAGGCACAGCAGGGATTATAAGTTCTGGTATGGTTCCCCTAGCGAAAAGCTCAGTAAGCACTTCAGCTGCGTCTGCAACTATCATATTTACCCCTTTGCTAAAATCTAATTCATCTAAACTCTGAATGACGAGATCCGCGTATTTACCAGCTGGACAGTTAACATCGATATCTGAAAAAAGAACGTTTATGTCTCTTCTTGCTTTATAAAATCTTACGGCATTGGTACCGAAGTATCCTCCGCCTGCAATGAATACAAACTTACTCATATTTGTCATCCTTCTCTAGTAAGATAGCAAATGGGATCTGATTCAAAATAATCTCCTGTGATCAAATAAGTTCTCGCTCTACATCCTCCACATATCTCATTAAAAATGCAGTCTCTACACTTACCCTTTAGATTTCTCGGATTTTTTAATTTCATAATGAAATCGTTCTTCACTAACTTCTCCCGTATCTCTGTCAATCTCCTCTTTCTTACGTTACCTACTACAACCGGAAGAAATACACAAGTTCTCACATATCCATTTTCCATGACATGTATAGTATCTCCAATTGAACAAAGCCTATTTGAAACCTCTAATCCCTCCATTTTCATTAAAGCTGGGTAGATTGGCTCATATACGGAGACGAAAGTATTAACATCCGATGTTATAGCATTCATTGGAATCGCTTTCCACGTCTTCAAGATGTTTAGCAGGAAACTAATGTAATACTTACCCTTTGGTATCATATTTATGGTAGCTCTCCCCATCGGAACTACGCATAATAAATCACAATATAATCCCCTTTCCTTCGCGTATTCCAAAACTTCCTCCACGTAGCTTATGTTCATATTAGTTAATGCAACGCCAATTGAGCATTTGAGCCCATACTTGAGGCAACTTTCTATGCTTCTTAGCTTTCTTCCCAAGGATGACTTCACACCAGTGAATTTCTCGTGGATCTCTTCGTTAACAGTAGGTAAATTTATGGTAACAGTCGCATTAACACTTCTTAATTGTTTAATAGTGTCAGTATCTAATAACGTTCCATTGGTCACAAGTATCGGTTTTAAATTTAAATCTGAAGCGTAACCAACGAGATAAAGGATATCGCTCCGCATCAACGGTTCTCCTCCTGTAAAAACTATGCTCTCTGCTCCTAGATCTGCTATATCCCTCAGAACCTTCATAGCCTCCCTTGTTGATAGAAGATTAGCGGTCCTTGTAGTAGGACCTGCATTTGCATAGCAATGAATGCAATTAAGATTGCAGGAACTTGTTGTCTGCCAGGCGACATGAACAGGAGTTTTTCTCATTATTCAATCACGATAAATATTTCAATTTATGAAAACTTTCTGGCAAACTATAGGAATTGCTGAGCTAGAGTTCAGCACCACT
>CAYWXE010000130.1:0-1900 GCA_964462505.1 uncultured archaeon
TCTCTATGATGATGCTGATATACTTCATCACAGCGATGTACATCTTCTTTAAAGCTGAAAAGATAGTCTATGCTTGACGATAATATAGTACACCCGAAAAGGATAGTTATAATGACTGTTCTTTTTGTTTTTAGGGAGATGACCGAAGGAGAATTATCTAAAGCTACTGGCATTGACTGGGGTAGCTTAAGCACGCATCTCTCGAGGCTCGAGAAAAGAGGATACATAGAAAGAAGAAAGGTAATAACAAACAAAGGAATAAGAACGGTTGTTAGAATTACAGAATCTGGATATAGGGCGTATAGGGAGGAAGTGGAAAAGTTAAAGGCTCTAATTAAAAAAGCGGAGATTTCTGAGGAAAAACCTGATAAGATTAAATGATACCTTCAAGAACTAGTGTTGAGATCAATTCCCAGTGTTTTGACGGAACTCGTTGAGGATAAGATTACAAAAGATGTAAGATTCAGAAATTTGTACGGCGTAATTCTTTAAAGATAATCATCTGAATTTGGGAGCATGTCAAAAAATTGCGAATCCAATTCTCAAAACTTGATTTAATGGAATTTCAACGGCATACTCAACTGTAATGCCATCAAATTTAAAAGAGTTTGGAAATAGTAAAATCGATAATTTGGAAAAAATCTTTTAAATATACAAGCAGAAATTGCCAACATGGCAAAGCTCATCGTTGTAAATCCCAGCCCCACTCCTCATAGGAAATATAGGAATTTTAATTGGTATTGCATTTGTCATCATCGCTGTTTCTGGAGTCAAAACGCAACCACCTATGCCCATATATTTAAAGATAATTAATTATGTTCCTAGCTGGAATTGTTGCAATCGTTCTGTGTTTTTGGAGACTTACTCATGATCCTAAGCTATATCAAAATGTTTTAAGGCTTTACAAGGAAATTAGAGTTGAGAACGACAAAATCATTTTCCCAAAGGAGTTAAAGCTTAAGCCTGGAATCTTAGAATGTTGGTATGAAATTTCACCAGGAGATACTGATATGCCATACAACTATACATTTAACGAAACTGGAGATGTAATAAAAGTAAGAGAACTGAGCATTGAGGATTTTAAAGGTGATATCAGTGTGTTTGCAGGTTTCGATAGTCGAAGAATTATACCAAACATAAAAGCAGCGTCTGTATGGTTGGAATGGATCAAACTTCCTGCTTACGAAGTAATCGATGAAGAATACAAGGTTTTTGGACATTCGATTTACTTAGCTGCTTTACCCTCTGTAAACCAACGCATTAGTGTTAGTAAATCTACACTGTTCGTAACGAATGGCAAAGATGTGGGAGTTGTTGAGATAAAATCTGGAGAATGCTTGGAAGGTGTGCTCGCTTTCAGAGAAAAGGTAAAGCTCGTGGGGTTAGACTCGAACTCGTATTCGAAACTTCAACTGTTGCCTTAACAATTCGGGTTCAACTCATTTCAGGTTTAAAACAACTCCCAACGAAACGATTTTCATGCTCGCATCTGGCTTATTCCTTTCTACGAGAAAAATTATTGAGGAGCTTGGAGCTAAGCCAATCTTAATCGGAGATGTCTGGAAAAAAGGAAAAGCAAAGATTAAACTCGTATTAGACTTACCTATAGCTGTGGACATCGTTGATGTGTGTTTATAAGCTAAATAGTTCTAACGTGGATTTCTAACATTGTTAGGTTTTAGTAAATATACTTGTAAATTTTACCTTTAATTTTGCTCATCTTCGTCATAGATAAAAATATCTTCGATTTTTACTCCAAAAAACTTTGCAATTTTGAAAGCAAGCCTAAGAGATGGATCGTATTTTCCTTTTTCAATCGCTATTATAGTCTGTCTAGAAACTCCTAACTTCTTTGCAAGTTCTTCCTGAGTTAAATTGTACATTGCCCGATAAACCTTAA
>CAYWXE010000131.1:0-1851 GCA_964462505.1 uncultured archaeon
AAAAACATGGGAAAGATTATCGAGGCGATATATGAAAAAGGAGTCTTCAAGCCTCTTGAGAAAGTTGATTTGAAGGATGGGGAAATCGTAGAGATTGAGATAAAAGAAAAGAGGATTAGTGAGAAGTTTTATCGAGTTTTAGAAGAACTTGAAAAGAAGGCTCCAAAGGTTCACAATGCTCTCAAAGTTCTAGAGGAGGTTAGGAATGATCGTTATTGACACATCAGTACTCGTCGATTACATATTCGAGGAAGATGTTACCAGAAACAATATAGCTAAAGAAACTCTCAAACTCGTGAAAGGACTCAGAGTATTCGCACCGAGAATTCTCCTTATCGAGTTTATGGCTGTAGCAAGAAGGTTGGGCATGACTATTTCTAAGCTCGATGTGGTTAGGTTAACGGCAGATTTCGTTTTACTTTCAGAAGATAAGATATTCGACGAAGCATTCAAAATAGCAGAATGTGTTCATCCGAGAGCTGCAGATGCTTACTTCATAGCGACTGCAAAGCTTACTAACTCAATCCTGATTACGAACGATAGAGTGATGGCAAACAACGCCAAGAAATATGGAATAGAGGCTTATTATTTGATCGAAGAGTTTGATAAGGCAGTAGAACGGTTAAAGGAGATAAAATAACTGTTTAGACTGCTTAATTTACTACTAACTAATTAGGAATTTCCCGTTCGGGAAAGCGATCAGAATGGATGATATTTGTTTAAGACTTTTGGAGAGGTTTTTATGGAAATTTTATTCTGCTGGGATTGTTTGACTTTTGGAACTTATGCTAAGGTGATTAAAAAGTACATGTGCAACGGTTTCTCCGAGAGGGAGGACGATGGAGAGGAAGAGGAGAGTACTTTTGAGATAGAGTGTTATGAATGCGGGAGCCTAAACTTGGCACAGACAAACACAGACGAGTGGGAGAAGGAGCTGAAAAAGGAAGTGGAAGACTTCCTCATAAGCTTGTACAGAGGGGAATACAGTGCTGAAATACCAACGATTATCCTTCTGCTTGCAGCAGCTAGTAGGATCAAGCTCTTCCACTACTCCTGGAGAAACTATAAAGATTCTTTTAAGCCAGTTGACAGAAAAGAAGCTCTTGAAAGACTTAGGAAAGAAGTTATTGACGGTAGAGAGGATGTTATTGGAGGAATACGACGTGCGCTTGAGCATGAAAAGATTGCTGAGCTTGTAAAACCAGCTATAGAAGAGCTTGGCGCGGATATTCTTGCTAGTATTCTATAATCTCAAGATGGTGATAGTTTGAAGGTTTGCAAGCTCATCGAAATCTTGCAAAAAGTTCGTTTAGTATATTCACTTGAACGTGGTAGGGTCAGAATATTTTACGTCAAAGACGGTTACTTCGACCTTATTAATGGTACAAAAGATTACAAGATCGTTTCAGATGTTGAAGAGGACTCAGCATCTATTAATCTGGCTGAACTTCCTTTAGACTTGAGAGCTGAGATAACAACCAAGGTTTCTGAACTGCTTAATGTTGGGATTGATTTTACGAGGGAAATTCTGGCAGAGTTTCCAGAGGTTAAAGAGGAGGATGAAAAGATAATACTACTCGCAAATCCTATCAACTATTCAAAATATTTCTTGGGATTTGTAAAGGATATTGAAGCATGGCTTAAAGCTGGAAGGTTAATTAAAGCTGTGGCGGAGTCGCTAGAGAATGGCTATGCTGTAGTTGATAATTTTGTCATAGTTTCTGGGATCAGAACAATATTCGTTTACGATGGAAAAACTGGATACTTCATCCATGAGAAAGATCTTGAACAGTTCATAAATGCAGTTTTTGGAGAAGATGAGCTAAAAACTGTAAATCCAGATGATTTTGA
>CAYWXE010000132.1:0-1836 GCA_964462505.1 uncultured archaeon
ATTCCGTAACGAAGATCTCCGGCTTCGTGAGTTAAGTCTACTATCTTTTCAAGTGCCTCATTGGTTAAAACATCTGGATAGAACCCAAACTTTGCCCTAGAAGATAGGATATCGTATATTTCTTCTCTAGAATAGGGCGGGAAAAGGACTACGTCTGGATGGAATATCGATCCAACGTAGATGTCAAACCTCTCAGCAATTCTAACATCAGTCGAAATTCCAATAACCCCTATCTTTACGCCATCGACTTCTTCGTGGGCCTTTATTAAGGAATGCAGTATTTTGTTCAGCACCTTATCATCCAGTATAATGTTTAAATCGTCGAGAGCCACAACTAAAACCTTCTCATCATCCAAAATTTTGTTCAGTATGCTGTAGTAAACCTTCGTGAATGGAGTGCCGTAAGATGGCAGAGCATAACCGTGAACTTTCTCAAAAATCTTTGCAAAAACCTGTTGCTTTGAATTAATTATCTGACAGTTCACGTAAACCGGGATAACTACATCGCTAACATCTTCAATTTCTTTGAAGAGTAGCTTAACTGCAGTCGTTTTCCCTGTCGATGGAGGACCTAAACATAGGGTGTTTATTGGCCTGGATTTCATCAAAGCTGGTCTAAGATTTGATGCAAGCTGAGAGATCTGCCTATCTCTATGCAGATATTCTTCTGGCAAGTAATCTAAATCAAAAACGTCTATGTTTTTAAAGAGGGTTTGATTGTGCCAGAGCACGTCCATACTACTTGTTAGGTTCGATAATCATTCCATTATACTCAAGCAATCCTAACTCTGCCTTAAGCTTCTCTATAAGTCCTTTCGTGTAGTATTCTGGGATCCCCATCGCAAGTGAAGCTCTCTCAACAATCTCATTGAGCGAATAACCTTCCTCGATTAACTGCTTCACTATTTTCTTTAGCTCTTTCGCAATCTCTTCTTCGTCAGCCTCATCGACAACTTCTGCATATTTGATGATGTAGCGGTAAAATTCTTTCTCGCCTCTAAGCCATTTCTCCTCTATCGCATGAATTCTTATGTTAACCCATTTGTTGTTGCCTACGGGAAGCCACACCATACTATCATTCCACCGTAACCTCTCTTCTCGAAACCAGCACTTTTGGTTGTAGTTTTCCCTCTATCTCGTACTTCTTGTGTAGTTCATTTATCGCTTCTCTGATGAGATGAGACAGTCCTTTAAAGTCTCCTGTTTCTAAGAGCTCGTTGATCTTATCCACCGTAATCGGGTCGACTGTTGGGTGTATCTTGTCAGTACTCCTGTCTAATTTCTCAATCAGCTTTGGCAACTCATCACCTCCATTTGCTTCTAAGTTTACTTCTACTACACTCCAAAGATTAATATTTCGGTATATTCTAATTCAACTTAGAAGTTGAAAAGAAGAAGTAAAGACATAAATACTTCGATGTATAAATGTAGAAGTATATAGGGTGAGAGGATGCCCCTCATCAGGATATTGGATGTTGAAATCGAAGTCGTAGAAATCCCAACAGCAATTGAGATAATCGGCATCTTCGATCCAAATGCACTTGACAAGATTTTGAATGAATTAAGCAGATACATAATTCCAAGTGAGGTGGAAGTAAACGCTAAAACAATCTTTGATGAATAAGTGTATTTAATTATTTTTTAAACAAAATATTTTGAAAACTTTGAGTTTTCTGGATTGTAACATACAGGGCATTTCTTCCAGAATTTTGGAACTATGAAAGTTCCCTCCTCCGCATGATACGGACAAACGATTTCTTTTAAATCGCCAAACGACTTATAATAAAAAGAAACTTCGTAATCCTCATCGATCTCGAAGAACCAGATAAGCCCTTC
>CAYWXE010000133.1:0-1812 GCA_964462505.1 uncultured archaeon
CACCATCCCTATTGCCGTAGTCGTTGTTATTAAAGCCTTTTCTTTTTGATTTAGTTAACGATTAACAACGATAGTTTTAAACGGTGGTTTAATAAGTTTCACAGTTTTACCCTCGAATTCAACCTCTTCAACGAGTTTTTCACCTATCAATTCTTCGATTTCTTCGATATCCCTTAGACTTTTAACCTCAAAAACCGGTATATCCGCTTTTTGCAATTTTTCAACGACTTCTTTGGTTTTCATACCTTTAAGCTTCTCTTCTATAGCCTTTTTCACTTCATCATATCTCTTAAAGCTCTCTTCTAAGCTGAAATCGAAATTCAAGCCTAATTCCCTGCAAAGATTTCTCCAGAAGTGTTCTTCAGAGATTATCCCAATTGTAACGTATCCATCTGATGTTTTGTATACGCTATATACTGGATTTTCTGATAATTCAGAGATAATGCCTAAACCGTTTAAAATCGTTGTTGAATGAATTGGAATTGAGAAAATCGCTGAGTGAAACATACTAACATCTATGTATCTACCGAAGCCTGTCTTTTCCCTTTCAAATAGGGATGCCAGTATTAAAATCGTTGCATAGACAGCAGATGCAAAATCGGATAGCTGAACATTCGGATCTCTAAACTCAGAGATTTCAAGAATTCCAGCCAATCCTAGTATATTTAAGTCATGTGCTGGCAGATGTCTTAGCTTTGATTCCTGCCCGAAAGCCGATATAGAGCAGTATATTATCTTCGGATTTATCTTTCTAATGTTTTCGTAGTCAATACCCAACCTCTTAGCTACTCCTGGCCTATAACCCTCAACTAATACGTCTGCATCTTTCACTATCTCAAAGAACTCGTTTCTTCCCCCTTCGCTCTTCAAATCGAGCTTTAAAATCTTCTTTCCAGCGTTAAAGACTGCAAATGCGACATCAAAAGCTCTTGCAGGATCTCCAGTTGGTGGTTCGATTTTAATGACTTCTGCTCCGAGTAGTAGTAGCAATCGAGTACAGAATGGTGCTGGATAAAACGGGGCAACTTCAACAACTTTAATACCTTTAAGCAATTCGAGCATAGCTGTAGTATCACTAAATCTTAATAAATATTCGTCGTTTCGCTAATGGGGTATGAGAAGATTTGTATTTGCATTCGATTTCGATGGAACTCTTGTCGACAGTTATTCATGTCTACCCAGTGTATACGGCTTTATCGCTGAAAAATTAAACTTAAAGGGAGATAAAGTGAAGGAGTTTGTTAAAAAGGCTATAGCTTACGAAGATCTGTTTGATTACATCGGAAATTACGACAGAAAATCGTGGTGGAATAAACTCCTTGCAGAATTTAAAGTTTATCCTGAAAACATCGACGATCTCATCAGACTATATTGGATTAAGAGGGCAGAAGAAAGCGTAGTTTTTGATGGGAGTAGAGAAGTATTAGAAACTCTTAGAGATATGGGATTTGTAATAATATTGCTGTGTGCCAGCGATGGGATGAGAAGTGTTAAGAGGATGAGAGTGGAAATGAGTGGACTTATCAAATACTTCGATGAGATCCTAATAGTTGGAGAAAATGTGAGAGATCGCTTTGAAGCAGTTGAGTTTATCTGTGAGAAATATGGAGTAGAGCCGGATGAAGTAGTTGTTGTAGATGATAAGCCGAATGTTATAAATGAAGTAAAAAAGCTGGGAGTTAAAACTGTGAAGGTTGATTTTGAGGGTATCTTAAAACTCGCGTGGAGTGGTGAGTGTAATCCAGATTTCAGGGTTAAAAGAATAGATGAGCTGAAAGATGTTATAAGTTTGCTCTTAAAATAGTTAGTTGT